>NZ_JBFAYL010000001.1:0-409768 GCF_040681285.1 Nocardia sp. NPDC051832 | reverse complement strand
GACCGTCGGGAGAATCGGCGGTGCCCGCGCCGCCGCCGGGCTGGTCCGTACCGTCAGGAGATCCGGCTGCCCCCTCGTCGGGTTGGTCCGTGCCGCCGGGTGAGTCTGCGTTGCCGGCGCCTCCGTCGGGATGGCCTGCACCGCCGGGCGATTTGGCGTTGCCGGAGCCGCCGCCTGGTTGGCCTGTACCGCCGGGCGATTTGGCGTTGTCGGAGCCTCCGTCGGGATGGTCTGTACCGTCGGGAGATTCGGCGGTGCCGGCACTGCCGCCGGGTTGGTCCGTTCCGCCAGGAGGTCCGGCTGCGCCCTCGTCGGGTTGGCCTGTGGCGTCAGGAGATCCGGTGCTGCCCAGCGCGCCACCGCTGCCTGAGGTGCCGCGCCCATGGGAACCACCGTCGGGTGATGACGGAGCGTCGGGTGCGGCGAAGGATTACCCGCCCGCATCGCCGTCGATGTATTCGGCGCATGCTCAGGTACCGAACGGTGAGGGTGCGAACGGGTTCGGGCAGCCGGCGGACCAGCCCGAGGGGCAGGCGGCTCCGCCCATGGCTCCGCAGGTTCCGCCGATGCCACCTCCGGTCCCGGCGGCGTCTGCGCCACAGACCCGGTCGTCGCGGGCATTCCCGCGCATGACCGCCTACGGCAACGGCCGTCCGCCGGCTGACGACGGCAACCGGGCCCCGACCGGGCTGGTCGTGCGCTCGCACGCCGGTGTCGGTGAATTCGCCGAATTCGATCCGCGCACTGGAGCCTTGCGCAACGGCTCGCTGGGGCTGGGCGCGGTGTCCGGGCTCTACGACAATGTCGGTGATCTGCCGATGGTCTTCTACCGCGACGGCGGGCGTCTGTTCCTCCGCGCCGGGGACCGGCTCATCGATCTGGATACTCAGCAGATCGGCGTGCATTGGCAGCACACCGACGATCGGACCACCCGTTTCGTCCTGACCGTTGCCGGCGCCATCGTCTGCGATGTCTACTACCGCGCCGTTCTCCCGGACCTCGACTTCGGTCTGCTGATCCGCGACGTCCTCACCGACCCCGCCCGCCGCACCCGCATCTTCACCGCTTGACCCACCCCGCACAATGACTCGAGAGTGAGGAGCACCCATTGCGTGACAGCGACCCAACCCCCGACGAACTCCGGGCCACCTTCGAAACCCTGCTCGCCGCCGTCTGCACCGGCGACGCCGTCCCCTCGGACAACGCCCTGGACACCGAAACCGAGAACGCCCTCTGGGCCATCACCAACGCCTACCCCGACATCCCCGAAACCCTGATCACCACGGCACGCACCGCCTTCACCGGCCAACTCGACGGCACCAACGCCGCCGCCCGGAAAGCCGCCCGCCTGCGCCTCTTCCAGTCCCACGGCCTGCGCTAGGGCAGTGTGCCAGGATGGTCTCGCGGCGAGGTCGATGCCGGATCAGACGAGGAGAGCCGATGGCACGCAGGGGACGTCCCAGTTCCAGTGAACTGCGGCGCAACTTCGAACGCGAGTTGACGTCGGCGATCTCCGGTGGCGGACTGCGCTCCAACAGCGGGCTGGATGTGCCGACCCGAGGCGCGTTGATCGAGGTCGCCAAGGCCTACCCCGTCGTGTCAGAGGACCTCATCGCGGCGGCGCGGGCCGCCTTCGCCGGTCAACTCGACGGTTCGAATGCCCAGGCCCGGCGCGCCGTGATCGACCAGCTGCTGGCGGAAACTCACTCCGATCCCGGTTCGGATTCCCAGCGGTAGCCGTATCCCCGGATCGTGGTGATCAGCCGCGGTCGATCGAGTTTCGCCCGCAGCGCGGCCATATGCACGTCGAGGGCGCGCGAGATAGCGGCGAAGGCATCACCCCAGATGCGGTCCATCAATTGCTGACGGCTGACGGCGGAGCCGGGACGTTCCACCAGGATCCGGACCAGCTCGAACTCTTTGTGCGTCAGCGTCACCGGCCGCCCGGCCACTTCGACCACTCGGGCTTGCAGGTCGACCCGGACGTCGCCGGTGACCACCACCCGGGGCGCCGGGGTAGCGGGCACACTGGCGCGGCGGGTGACGGTTTCGAGCCGGGCCACCAGTTCGCCAACCCGGGGCGGTTTGGTCAGGTAGTCGTCGGCTCCAGCTCGCAAGCCGCGGATAACGGCGCGTTCACCGCTGCGCGCGGTGAGGATCAGCACCGGGACCGAGCTGACTTCCCGCAGTTTGCGCAGCACGTCCAAACCGTCCATGTCGGGAAGGCCGAGGTCCAGAATGACGGCGTCGTAGCGGTCGTGGGTCAGGAGAAGATCGGCGCCGCGCCGGATATGGTCGGCCTGATAGTCCTTGGCACGCAGCGCCGCGACGAGGGCGTCGCCGACCCCTGGGTCGTCTTCGACTATCGCAAGTCTCACGGAGCGATCCTCGCAAACCGGAGGTTCTGCCCGCAGAGGTATGGGGTGCCGGGGGATCGGCGTACTCGAGACCTTGACAGGTTCTTAGGGAAGTTACGACTCACGAGCGAGACGAACGACCAGTTGGTGCGAGAGAATTCCTTCCCAGCTGCTTCCTTCGAAGGAGCCGTTGACCAGCACCCCGGTCCGCCAGCAGCACCGCGGCCTCGTCCCAGCCCTACGAAGGCGGGTCGGGGTCCGCCAAGGCGGGGCCGTGAATCCTCCTGAGGGGTGAGGGTTTCGGCTTGCTGGGTCGCCTTCCGACATCCTGTGCCAGGATGAGGGGCAGCAAGTCGGCTCTAATCTGTAACCGCGCACCTGTGAGGAACCCGGTTGCGGGTGCGTGGATGAGGAGATAGCTGCACCGTGACAAGCCCAGACGACGAGGCCCGCGACAACCAGGTCCCCGGCGATCAGCAGCCGAATCTCACTCCCGAGCAGCGCGCCGACGAAGAGTTCCTGCGGGAGTTCCAGCAGGCCTTCGAGGAGTCCGGCGCCGAGCCCGACGTCGAGTTCGCGCTGGGCGATTCCGCCCCGGCCCCAGCCCCGGCTGCCGACCCGGCCGAGCAGGCTCGCGAGATCGGCCACAACCTCGCCCGTGAACTCGCCTCGGCCGGCCCACAGGGCTGGACCAGGCTGAACGCGGTGTTCGCCTGCACTGCGGTCGCTGAGGTCGCCCAGATCGTCTTCAGCGATGACGAGGAGCGGTCGGTCCGCGTCCAGCCGCCGGAGTCGGTGCTCGAACTGGTGCGGCGGCATCGCGAGATCTCGGCAGAGTTCGGCGACGGCCCCTGGTGGCGGCTGCTGCTGCAACTGAATCCGGCGGGCGAGCTCGAGATCGATTACGACTACGGTGACGAGCCCTTCCCGGACGATCACCTGTTCCCCGCCGAGGTATACCAGGCCGACCTGCAGGCGCATCCGCGTGATCGGCTGCCGGTGTGGCTGGCCGCCTACGTCGGCCACGCCAACCGCCAGTCTCGCACGCCGGCGGAGGCTGCCGCCTGGGCGCGCGCGGACCGAGAAGCCGGTGTGCAAGCGGCGGTTTCGGATCGGGATTTCCCGGCACTGCCGATGCTGTGGGCGCGCTGGTCGGTGATGGCCGCGGCGTTCGTGGCGATCGGATCCGAGTGGGGTCCGAGGATTCTGCCTTCGCTCGGCTGGTTCGAGGGCGCCAAACGCGGCGGCTCGACCCTCTATCTCCTGCCGGGCGGCCGCGCCGTGCTGTCGGGCGGCGTGTGGAACGCGCCCGCACTGGATGCGGCCTACAACGGCGGTGATCCGCTGCCGAATCTGTATGCGGGAGCGCCGGAGTGGGTGGCCAATCCGGTGCTGAATCCGCGGGCAGCCAGCGGCATGCTGTCGTTCTGCTACTGGTGGGAGGGCGGACGCTGGCATCGCGGCGAGTCGCCCGCGGCGGATCGGCTCACCGAAGCGGTGCCGGGGCTGTGGACCGCGGAGACAGTCACCAATGTGATCGCGGGCTTGGTGGACCCGGAGCCGTCCGATGGCCAGCGCGCCGCGGTGGCGACGCTGGTGGCGGCCGCCGAGGCCGGCGTGGTCACCCGGGACACGCTGGTCAGTGTTTTCGGCGACGACGGAAGTCGCGATCTGGACAGCGCCTTCTACCAGCTCACCATGGCTGGTGTCGTATCGACGATGCCGGAGCCGATCACCGAGCAGACCGCAATCGACCAGGTGCGCCGCTACATCACCGAACGCGAGCTCGACACCACGGGATACCCGCTGGATCAGTTGCGCGCCGACCGCTTCAGCTGCGGTTACATGGTGTATGTGCCGACCAGCCCGGGCGAGATCGCCATCGGCCGCGCGCTGTTCTATATCGCCGATGACGGTGTGCTGGAGCAGTCTTCGTCGTCGATCGCGCCCTCGCGGTACATCGAGGAGTTCGAGAAGCGGTTCCAGGAGCGCAACGGTCTGGTCGACGTGTAGGCCCGATTCCTAACGGGATCTTAGGTCAATCGTTCGTCGTGGGCGGGGTGGCGACGCCACCTTGCTGACAGAATGGACGAAAACCTGTGCATACCAGAGTCCTACGATCGATGGGCCGCTCCGGATGCTCAGAAGCCAACAGTTCAACCAAGTTTCGACTTCGGGCCAACCAGGGTTCATGCGAAGATCGGCGCGGAGCGTACGGAATGGAGGCCGGCGATGACCGTGGAGAACACCGTTCATCTGCAGATGAAGGCGGCGGACGACACCGACCTGGTCAATACGGGCTTGCTCGCTATTGCCCGCGACATCAAAGCCGAGCTGGATGGACTGATCGCCATGGTCGGTTCCGACCCGGTTTTCGGAGCCAAATTCACCGATGATCCGAACGGGCTCAAAGCCCGGCTCGGGCACGCGCTCGAGGGCACCACCAAAATGGCTGGGACCTGGGGCGAACTGGCCGAAGGGCAACGGAAGACCGGGGCGGACAAACAGAAGGGCGAGGGCGACCGCGCCGATCACATCGAGGCCATCTGAGTCCGACGTGCAGTACGGGGCACATGGCCCCGACCGATGATTGTGTGAGGTGGTGAGAAGATGGGCGCACGCGAGGACGCCGAAATCCACGGGCTGCTAGCGGATTTCCGCAGTCAGATGCAGGACATCGTCAAGATGCAGCAGCAGCGCGTGAAGCTCATGGGCACCGCCTCCACCAAAGACAAGCAGATCACGGTGACGGTGAACGCCAACGGCGTCGTTATCGATACCAAATTCGGCAGCGGCATCGGCGACTACAGTTACGACGATATCGCCAAGGCGATCACCCGGCTGGCGCAGCAGGCGGCCGAGGACGTGACCGGCAAAACCCAGCAACTCGTAGAGCCGCTGCGTGCCCAGCGTGAGCGGCTGCCCAAACTCCATGAGGTAATTCCAGGCCTCCCTGATTTCCAGAGCGAAATTCCCACCGAGCCGCCCGTCCTCGTCTCGCCGCCGGGTTCCCGAGACCGGGATGAAGAGGAGATGGTGTTCACCGACGTGGTGGACTATCAGGTGAGCGACGACACCGGTAAGGGCGTCACCGACTCGGTCTGGTGATGCGCGAGCGAATATAGATGGGTTACTGGGATATTCCCCCCGAGCTTGCCTGGCTCGGCTGGGTAGCGGGCTCTGAGGTCACGCACGTCGACCCGGATGATCTGGTCAAGACCTCCGAGGTTCTGCGTGAAAAAGCCCGGCAGATCCTGCGCGATATCGTCCAGGACGCCGATGCTGCCGTCGCTTCCATGCAGGCGTCCTATCCGCAGGGCGCCGGCGGCCAGAAAATCTTCGATGAGCTGAACCGGGTTATCCACGGCGACGATCCGAAGCTCGGCTCGATCGAACTGATGAGCAAGATGTTTGACGATCTTGCCATCGCGGTCGACGATTTCGCCGGACAGGTACACGCCAATCACCTGAATACGATTTTCGCGCTCGCCTGGCTGGCAACCGAGCTGGCGATCGCGCTCGCTAGTGGCCCGGCCGGGTGGGCCTCACAGGGCCCGTTGATCTTCATGACGCAGCGGACGACGCAGTGGCTGGGACGGAGGCTGGCCCGCGCTATCGAACAAGCCCTTGGCCGGCGCTTCATTTCCGACCGGGCCCAGGAGATCATGGGCAAGGTTGTCTACGAAATGCTGCAGGAAGGTCTGGTCGAGATCTTCCAGGGCACCGTCCAGGAAGCCGCGGTGCAGGGCATCGTGATCGCCGAGGGTCTGAATTCCCAGGGTTGGGACCTGCAGGCGATCTGGAAGAACGCCTGGGTCTCCTTCTTCGCCGGCGCCGGCGGTGGTGGCGCCGGTTTCGGCCTCAACCATCTGCTGCCGCGTGGCCTGCGGACACCGGGGATCGCGGGTGCGACCGGCGGTGCGCTGGTCGGCATCGGCGCCGGCATGGCGGGTGCGCTGGTCGCGGCCGGGTTGACCGGTGAATTCTCCTGGCACGGACTGGTCGGCGGTGGTATCTCCGGCGCCGGGCCGAGCGCGGTGTACGGGTGGCGGGGCCAAACCCAGCACAACGGCCCAATGAACTTCAACGGCCCGGCGCCGGTGCGGGTCGGTACGATGCCCGACCCTGGAACCGGGCCCGAGGGCACCTCGCCGCAACCTGACGGCACCTCGCCACAGCCCGGCGGCGCCAATGACCCGAACTCCGGTAGCTCCAGTCCGGGCCAGGCCAATACCAACGGTGGCGGTACGAACACCAACGGCGCAGGTGAGGGCAGCCCCAGTACGAGCACCGCGGGCGCGACCAATACCGCTGCGCCCGGCCAGGACACCGGTGCTCCGCAGTCGAGCCAGCCGCAGGCCGGCGCGGCCGAACCGGGTGCGGGCGCGCAAGCGCCGGCCGCGGGACCGCAGGCGGGGTCGCAGGCCAGTGAACCGGGTGCGGGCACCGATACCGAGTCGACCGCGAATTCTGGTGCGAACAGCGGTAGTTCGGAAGTACAGCCTGGTGATTCGAGTGCGCCGGGCGACCGCCCCGGTGTCTCCGGCACCGATCCGGGCGCGGCCGGCACCGATCCCGGCGGCGCTACGACCGATCCGGGCGCGGCGGCCAGCGATCCCGGTGCGGCGCTGAATGATCCTGCCGCCCTGAATGATCCGGCCCAGCTCGCCGACCCCACCGCGGACTCGCCGGGCACGTCCCCGGCCTCGACGTCTCCGTCCGCAACGTCGACCGACACCGGCGGCGCACCCGGGACCAGCACTCCGGCGGCGAGCACGCCGGGTGCCACGACGCCGGGTGCTTCCGTGCCGGGCGGCGTCGCGGCGCCGGGATCCGCTGCCGCGCCGGGTGTTTCAGGTGTTGCTCCGGCAGCGCCGGGTGCGGCGCCCGGAACCTCGGGTGCGGCGCCGGGTGCGTCGAGCGTCGCGCCAGGTGCTTCGTCTTCGGCGCCGGGCTCCTCGGCGACACCGGCTACCGGTCAATCCAGCACCGGGGTCAACCCGCGTCCGCCGCTGCCGGGCGAGGCGCGCGTGGGCGAGAACGTTTCCGACGGCACGAGCGCCACCCCGCCCGTGCCCGCGACGCCGGAGGCCGCCGCGACGCCGGAAACCGGCCGGCCCCGGGCCGGTGCGGCCGCCCAAGCCGCGTCGCCGAATGTCGGCAACACCGACCCGGTTGCCGCTCAGCGCTCGGAAAATGAAGCCCCGCAGGCTAATACGCCCGACGAGGCGGACAGCGACAACCAGCTGCAGGTGCCCGACGAGGGAGTGAATCCCGACGACGAGCAGGCTGCCGCGCCGGTGCTGCCGCCGCCCCCGCCGCCGGCGACTCCCGCCGCGCCCAGCACTACGCCGCCGAGCACCAACCGGCCCTCGGCGCCGGCTTCGGACCCCGAAACCGGACGGCTCCCCGCCGCCCCGGCCCCCGACAGCTCCCGGCTCGCAGGCCGGGCTGTACCGCAGACCCCGACCCGGCCGACCGGCGAACAGGTGGATCAGGCCGATGCCCTGCTGCGCGCCGTCGACGAGGATCTGACCGCCTCGGATTTCCTGCCCGATCCCGCTGCCTCGCAAAGTGATATCGAGGATCTGGCCGGCGTCAACGCCGACCGCTGGCTGGCGATCATGCGTACGGCCGAGTCGCTCGGCTACACACTGGACGAGGCCCGGCAGCTGCTGGTCGATGTGTATCCCAGCGTTCTCGCCACCGCCCCCGGCATTTCCAACCCGGTGGCAGTGGACAGCGCGAGTCGTCAGCAGATGGCCAGGGACCGCGACGATTTGATGGACCGGGCCGGGCTGACCCCCGAACAGCGCCAGGAACTGCAGAACCTGACCGATCCGCGGTCTCGGATGGCGGAGCTGCTCGGCGAGGCCAACCTGAGCGCCGCCCAGCGCGCCCAGCTGCTGGAGCTGCTCGGCGATCGGGGGCGCTCCACCGGCAGACGCGTCGGCAAGCTGCTCACAGACTCGGATCTCACCCCGGCGGACGTGCGGGAGTTCCGCAGGCTGCTCGACCCCGACAAGCACATCGATACGTTGCTCGAGCGGAGCAACCTGACCGCCGCTGAGCATCGGCAGCTCCTGACGGTGCGGAGCACGATCGACGCGCTGAACCAGGCCGAAGCGTACGCGGCCGCCCTGGGATCCGATGTTCCGGTCCGGGTGCTGTACTACGATTCCGCCGCGTTCGACGGAAAGGGCAGGGTCGCTGTCGCTTTCGGCAGTCCGAACTACGCTACCCACGTCACGGTGCACGTCCCGGGCCGCGAGGTGAGCCTCGGCGACGTGGTCCAGTTGGCGGCGAACGAGCACCGCGCGACCCTCGGCCGGCTGCGGTCCGGGGAATCGGCGGCGTCCATCGCGTGGCTGGGTTACGACCAGCCGGGCAAGCTCGGAGCCATCACCACCGGGCACGCCAGACGGGGCGCCGATCAGCTGGTGCGTGATCTTATCGCGCTCAACGCGACGCGGCCGGTGTACAGCGGTCCACCGGTCACCACGATCATCGCGCACGGCTACGGCGTCGATGTGACGAAGGAGGCCGGTTACGACGGCCGCCTGTCCGGTTTGGCCCAGGACGTGGCTCTGGCGGGTATGGCGGCCGACGCGGACACCTCGCTGAAGACCAAGCACCATTTCGGCGACGACGTCAAGGTGCACGTGCGCGACTCGACCACCGGGCTGTACCAGCAGTGGAATGGCCCGGAGACCGAAGGTGCACGCCCGCCGAACAATCTCCCGGTCGACACCATGTACCGGCTGGAGGATATTGCCTCGCACCAGTACGGAGCCGCGGATTTCACCGCGCCCGATCATGCTGCGGATACCCGGCAGCCGACCGACGGACGGCCGCCGCTCGCCGAGAACGGTTGCGCTGTACAAGCGCTGTGGATGGCGCAGGTCCGCACCGGGAATCCGGACATCACCCTGCCTACCGATATCGGCACCGACGGCTTGGATTACCACAAGCTGGAGGCGCACGCCGGCTCCCTGCTCACGCCGGTGCCGCCCACGCGGAAGAAGTCACCGCAGGAGGCGACCGCCGAGGCGCTCGCCTTCCTCGGAGGCAACGCGGCGGCCATTCTGGTCGTGCAGGATCCGGATTACCGGCCGCGTAACCGCCTGCTGCGCAGGCCGGCTCCGCAGAACATCGGCCACCACGCCTTCACCATGTATCACGACGCCAAAACCGGCAAGGTCATGGTGTACGACCCGCTGCGGAACCCCAACGAGGTCTTCGAATTCGATCCCGAGAACCTCGCACCCGCGACGAAGACCTGGGTGATGATCTACAACGAGGAGGGCCAGCAGACCCGGCCGCTCTCCGACGAGGTCATCCGTCGCTCGCTGGCGGCGGGCACCGGTGGCCGCGACGAAGATGAGGCCGACCAGAATATGCCCGGCCCGCTCGACGAGCGCGACGGGCCGTCGGACCCGATGCGCGATGTGCAGCGGTATCTTGACGATTTGCCACGACGGCCGGAACCCGCTCAGCCGGAACCGGATCCGTCACAGCCGGACTCGACTCAGCCGGATCCCGCGCAGCCCACCCCCGACCCCGCGCAGCCCACCCCCGACCCCGCGCAGCCCACCCCCGACCCCGCGCAGCCCACCCCCGACCCCGCGCAGCCCACCCCCGACCCGGCGCAGCCCACCCCCGACCCGGCGGAGCCGACGCCTGCTCTGCCCGTTGCCGAGCTGGACCGGCTCACCCGCCTGGCCGACGCACTCGGCCTCGGCGACGCGCTGCCCAATCTGACCGATCCGCATCGTGCCCTGGCCGATCTGGCCCAAATGGCCTGGGCCCGTGGCTTCCTCGATCCGACGCCGAACACCGGCCACATGGGCGAGTCCATGGGTCCCGACGACTTGGCACCGCTCGATCTCGAAGAACAGCACCTGGGTGAACGGTTCTGGAACTACGCCCCGGATACCTCAGCGCCGGACCCGGAGTTCACGCGCGACCGCGACGAGGTGCGCGCCAATCCGTCGGTCGACACCGATTCCCCCGCGCCTACGATGCCGCCGCTGTCGCCGCGGGCGATCGCGCCGACCCTGGGGCCAGCCCCGGCGGCCCCGAACGGTCGTGCTCCGCAACTACTTTCGCCGCTGTCGGCCCGAGATCGGCTGCTGAGCCGACTGGGCTTGGCCGCCACTGACGTCGATCCGGCCAATATCGCGGAAACCATTGCGACACAGCGTTATCGGACAATGCTGCGGGCCGGTGCGATCGAGGCGCTCGCGCAGGTGATGGCCCGGTACGCCGCCACCGACCCGGCCCGAAACCCGGACGCCGACCGAAGCCAGCGCGCGGATCTGCGCCGTATCGCTACGAAATGGTCCACGCTGCTGGGGCTTTCGCCGACCGATCTGGTTGAGGGGCAGATCGAAACCACGCTGCGGGAGTTGCGCGCGGACGTGCTGGCCCGGGCGGTCGCTCTGACCGATCTGGCCGACGCCGTGCAGGCCGCGGATGCCTTCGCCGGCGGGACGCCGGTGGCCGAGGGCGAAACCCGCCGCTACACCGTCGAAATCGACGACCAGCGCGTGCCGGTGCTGCTGATCGCCGATGGCGCCGGTGGCTGGTCGGTGCGCCCTGCCGATCCGCTCGCACCACCCGCCGTGCCGGATCCGGCGGATGACCCGGCCACCCCGGCCGGGAAGAACAGAAGAGTGCGGGATTGGCTGCGCTCGCACCTCGGCAGTCACGGCACCGGACGCCCGATTCAGTACGCCCTAGGGTCCGAGAACAACAGCGACCACTACAACGCTCAGGTCGCCTCGGCCGAGGTGCTCAGTGGCCAATCGATCGCCGACGTCGACGGGATGAATTGGGATCCTGCGTTCTTCGCGCTGCAGGCGAAGAAGCTGTGGGACGGACGTGAGCAGTTCATTACCATGCTGCGCCGGAGGTTCCCGGCGAGCACCAAGGTCGATGAGCCGCAGCCGGCCGCGCCGCCCGAGCGGGCCGACCTGCACGACGACGTCGCGCCGCCCGTCGACGACGCGACACCGCAGGGACCGGTTGCCGACGCTGAGTTCGCCGAACGCGCCGATGAGCTGGGCGTGGCGATCGACGATCGCAAGTCCGCAGGCACCGCGCTCTATGATGCCGCGGCCGCGCTGTCGCTGCCCTTGGCCGACCTGAGCCCGGACGCGGTCCAGCGGGCGGTCGACGAGGCACACCACCGAGCAGTGCGGCAGGCGGGTCTGGCCGTCGCATACGCGGAAGCCGCCACGCGCTACCACCACGAAAACGACCGCATGCGGTATCTGGCGACGAACTACAACCGTCCCGACCTGCTCGAACGCAACCGCAGCGAGCAAAACCGAGCCCAAGGGCTGCCCGAGCTCAGCGCCGACGCCAACAGCGTCAACAACAATCCGACGAAACTGAAGTTCTGGTGGGATCCGGAGGGCAATCCGAGCCCGGAGGCACTGCAGGCTTTCCGGGAGGCGTTGCAGCGCGACCAGGTTCGCGCCGAGAACAACTCGCTGGCGGAAGTGCTCGATCTCGATTCGACCGAGCACAGTCCGGAGCAGGTGGCGGCGGCACTGACCGCTCTGCACGACAAAGCGGCTGAAATGGCTGACCAGGCCGCCGCGTTCAAGCGCCTGGCCACGGCCTATACCGCCGCCGACACCGCCTTCACCGCGCTCGCCAACGAGATGGCGGTCGACGCCGGAAGCCGGTGGATCACCGAGGCCGGCGGCGAGGTGCTGGCTCCGGGCATCGGCCGGTTGCCCGGCAGCCCGGATCGCCTGGTGGTGATCAACGACGGTGGCGGCCACGATCAGCAGCTGGCGAGCCTGCTCGCCGATCCGGACCACGCCCAGATCGCGGAACAGCTCACCAACGGCGCATTGGAACTCGAGTACCGGGTCGCCTGGGCCGACCGCAACGGTGTCGTGCACGTGGGCGAGTTGCCGGCTCCGCAGGTGCGCCACTACTCCGGTACCGAGCTGGGCCGCGGACTCGAAATCACCGTGGCTCAGGACGCCGACGGCCGCTGGCGCGTCATCCCGACCGAAGTGTCGATGACACCGCCGGACAACCGGATTCCGGCGCCCGATCCGGCCACCCTGTCGACCGCGCAGCTCGTGGCCCGGGTGGAGGACGCCGCGGACCGCCTCGACTTGCCTCTCGACGAGCTCGCTCCGGACCGGGTCAATGCCGCCCTCGACGCGCTGCGTGCCGCGAACACGCTGCGTGCGGCTCGTATCGAAGCGCTCGCCGATCTCGCCCGCCTGCACTCGGAGGTGGCCCGCTACAACGCTTTCAACGTCGCGCTGCACGAAGCGAAGGTGCTGCGCGCCGACCTGCGCGGCCGCCCGCTCGAGGCATTGAAGGAATTGAAGACGGCGCATCCTGAGCGTGCGGCGAAGTACGACAAGCTGGCCGCGATGCTGAGCGCCGATCCGGATCTCGTCGATTTCGACCCGAATCTCTACGATGCGAACGACCGGCGCCGGCCGGGCGGCATGCCCATGTACCACCCCGACGCCTTCGACCAGGTTTCCCCGCTGACCGGGGAGCTCGCCGATTTCCTGGCCTTGGCGCGGGAGGGTCTGCCGCTCCCGGAGTCGTCGCCGGATATCCAGAACCCGGACAGCGACTGGATTCGCTTGCTCGGCGTCGATATCGACAACGCAACGCCCGCGGCGGCGGAGGCGATGTACAAGAAAATCCGGGCGGGCGATCTCGCGGGCGCGGCGCTGCGCAGCCCGGAACAGATCGTCCAAACGCTCCAGGAGCTGCGTAACGAGGTGCGGCAAGCCGCCACCGACATCGCCGCCCTGGAAGCGCTCGCTCCGGCATACCAGCGGCTGCCCACCGGTGGCCTGCCGGTCAACCACTGTGTGACAACGGCTTTCGCGCAGCTGCTGGCACGCCATCCCCGGCTCGCCGCGGCCTTCTCGGCCGACCCGGGTCGGCTCGGCGGTGTTCCGTGGAGCGAGATCGCGCAACACCTCGATGCCGAGCCCGCACCGTTCCAGGCGTCGGCACGCCGCAGTGCGCACGCGAACTTCCTGCTGGTACTGGCTCGGCAGGATCCCGGTGCTTCGGGGCTGCTGCTCGACCAGCGCTCGACGGTCGATGATTACGGCGTCGGCGGCCACCTGACCACGACCACATACCTGGGCCGCAAGCTCTACGAGGTCGACGGCCGGGTGGTGCTGTTCGACGGCGTCGACGACCAGGGCCGGGAACGGCTGTTCGAGATCGATCTCGACCCCGACGCCGCACTGCCCGCACGCATCGAGATCGATCCCGACGCGGTCCCGATGACCCTGGCCGAATTGACCGGCGGCACACCGCAGGAGACCACGGCGACCTGGGCGTTCATCGTCAAGAACAACGCCATCGTCTCGGGGCTGGGCCATGACGGACCGATGCCAGACGCCGCGCTGCGGGTCGGCCAGGATCCGCCCCCGGTGCGGCGGCCCAACGATCCGGTGCATCAAGCCGCGCGGTTCTTCGACGAAACCCCGTCGCTACGTACCGAACCGGACCAGGCGACCACCCCACCGGCGCCGGGCGCCGCCTATACCGCGGCGCTGTCGGCGCGCCTGGGGCTCACCGAAACCCTTGGTGCGCTGCCTGATCCACAGGCCGCACTGCTCGACATGGCGCAGATGGCGCTGATGCGCAGATTCCTGGACAGCACGGCCGGTGGCCTGGCCGACCAGCACATGGTATTTCCGCAGAACTTCGAGCCGCTGACGGCCGACGAGCGGCACCCCGGCGAACGCTACTGGCGTTATCCGCCGAACCGGCCGCCCGGCATGTCGGCGACGGATTACGTGGCGCTGCTGGACGAATTCTTCGCCGAGCGCGACGCGGCCGTCGCCTTCCAGCGCGCCGACCACACGCTGCCGGATGAGCAAGCGGCGCCGCCGCTTCCCGAGGCGGACCCGAAAGCGATCGCCGGACCGTTGCAGTCGCCGCCACCGGCCGGCGCCCCGCGCCCGCTGACGGCCGCCCAGGTGCAGGACTCGCTGGCGGATCAGCTCGGTTTGACCGCCGAGCAACGGGATCCGTCGAATCTGGCGACGACCGTCGCGCAGGAGCGGTACCGGATCCTGTTGCGGGCCGGGGCGATCGAAGCGCTGGAAACCGCCGTCAACCGGCACGAGGCCGCAGTGGACCGGGCTCAGCGAACCGAGATCGAGCAGGTCCGGGATCGCTGGAAGAATCTGCTCGGCGTACCCGCAGACGGTCTGGACCCCGCGAACCTCGGCGCCACGCTGGCCCGGCTGCGCGCCGAGACGCTGGCCCGCGCGCAAGCGGTAGTGGATCTGGCCGATGTCACCCAGCTGACGCAGGCGGGTTCCACCCCGGGCGACCCGGTGCGGATCGACCTGGAAATCGGCGGCGACCGGGTGCCGGTCCGGCTGACACCGGACGGTTCCGGCGGTTGGCGCGTCGAACCGGCCGAACGCCTGGCCGCCCCCGAGATTCCCGCCACCGAGGTGGCGAAGGCTCCGGGTAAGAAGCCGAATCTGTGGCAGCGCATGCGCAACCGCATGATGCAGCGGGACGTGACCAACCCGGTGCATCCGCCGTCCGAGCTGGTTCCGGAGGGGCAGTCGGCCGCGGTGCAGGGCGTCGGGCATGTGGTCGACAGTGACTTCTTGACCGGCTTCGAGGCCAACCCGGCACTGACCCTGCGCGAACTGGTCAACCTCAAGCGCAACTGGCCCAAGATCTGGAACTTCCTGCGTGGTCGCCACACCGGGGCGGAGTCGCAGGGGCCGGTCGGCCGGACCGGTGAGGTCTACGACTACACCCGCGACGACGTCGACCCGAATGCCCTCAGAGAGACCGACGCCGAACTCGACCGGCTCGGCCTCAAGGAGCGACTGGTTACCAAAGCTCCTGAGCGCCAGCAGCTTCCGGCCCCGCCAACGGCCCGTGTCGACGCCTCGCTGGAACCGGGTGTTGCGGCCGACGCCGAGCACGACCCGTCCGCGCGGGTGCACGACGAACTGGCCGAATGGGGCCGGGAAGTCCAGCAGGCCGCCCGGGAGCTGGACGACGAGGCAAAGGCGTTGCCGGCGTTGGCGGGTGCGCTGGGTATCCGGCTGCCGGACCCGCTGACGCCGGAGGCGGTGCAGGCCGCCGTCGATCAGGCCAAATATCTGCTGACTCGCCAAGCGGTTTCGACCGAGGAATTGCGGGCGGCACTGGCCCGGTACGACGCGGAGAACGCTGACATTCCGTTCCGGACCGACGTCGATCTTTCCCATCTGCTACCGGCGGCGGTCGTCAACCGCCCCAGTCCACAGGAGCGGTACGCGCTCGAGGTCGCGGCCAAGCTCGGCGGCCGGATCGGCACGCTCAGCTGGACCGGAGTCAACAACAACATGCAGGGCGGCCGTATGTGGTGGGACCTGTCCCATCGCGACACGCCCGAAGGCCGCAGATTCAACGAGGAAGCGCTGCGCCGGCACCACATTCGCACCGAGGTGGACCAGCGGGCCCACCTGCTCGGCGTCGACGCCACCGATCCGGACGCGCTGACCGAGTTGCAGACCCGGCTGGACAATCTACAACGGGATGTCGCGGCCTTCGAGCGGCAGGCGCAACGGTTCCTCGACGCCGGGGACAATTTCGGTGAGCACGCCGAGGTGATGGCCGGCATCGCCGCCGACGAATGGATTCAGGTCCACGGTGGCCGGCTGCTCGACCCGGTCAACCACCCGGGCGTCGGTTTGGTCGGTTCGCCGCTGCGGCTGGTGCTGATCGGCAATGACGGGACACACGACGCGGCGCTGGCGAAAGCGCTCGCGGATCCGGCGAACGCGCGGCTGATCGACCTGATCAACACCGGCCAGCTCGCGGTCGAGTACCGGGTGGTGTGGCCGCGCGAGGCTCCGGACGGCACCTGGAAGGTGGCCTCGGCCATCGTGGGCGCGCCGGAGGTACGGCACTTCTCCGGCGACTTCGACGGCCGGGACCTGACCGTCACCATGGTGCGCACCGGCGAGCAGCCGTGGCAGATCGTCACCGCCGCGGCGCCGGCGCCGCCCAGCGACCCGGCGGCCGAAATCGCCAAGCTGTCGCGGGCCGAAATCGAAACGGCCATCACGGAATTGGTCGGCAAGCTGCCGGTCGGGCGAGTCGACCTGACGCCCGGTCACCTCGACGCCACCCTGGAGCGGCTGCGTTTCGACAACCAGGTCCGCGCCGCCCAGATCGAGGCGCTGGCCGAATACGCGCGGATTCTGCACGACCTGGACGACTATCACAAACTCGACAGCACGCTGGACAAGCTGATGGTGACCCGGGACGACTTGCGTACCGACCCCAAGGCCACCCTCGAGGCGCTGAAGAAGGCGAAGCCGAAGCAGGCCAAAGAGATCGACGCACTGCTCGCCCGGCTTGCCGCCGACCCGAACCTGTTCACCCGGGACCCGCGCGTCGCCGACGACATCGCCCCGATCCGCCAGACCGACGCTCCCGCACACCTGGCCGCGCTGATCCCCGATGTCGACCTGCTCGTCCTGCAACTGCAACTGGGCGGCCCGGTTGTGGTTCCGGGACAGCCGGTGCCGGACCAGGATTGGATCCGGCTGCACGGCGCCGATATCTACGGCATGACCGACGCGCAAGCGAAGGCGGCCTTCGGAAAGTTCAAGGCGGAGAAGTTCGCCGACCTGTTCGTGCGCGACCGCGCCGCACTGGCCACGCTGCACGAACAGCTGCGGGCCGAGGTCCGCCAGACCGCCAAGGAGATCGAAGCCCTTGCGGCGCTGGTGAATCACTACACCACCGAGATCGACCCGCGCGGTCCGGCCGCGATCAGCACCTGTGTCTCGGAGGGGTTGAGCCGCCTCGTCGCCGACCAGGGCGACCTCGCCGATGTCCCGAACCCGTTGCCGGACAACCTTTCCGGTCTGGAGTGGCGTGAAGTTCAGGCGCGATTGCGCGGTGCGCGCCCCGGGGGATTCGACAACACCGACGCCCGCGGCCATGCCAGAGTCGTCGAGGCGATGCGCACGCAGGGACCCGGCACCTTCGTGGTGCTGATCGACCAGCGCTGGACCGTCGATCAGCATGATGTCGGCGGGCACCTGTCCACGGTGAAGTTCCTCGGTGGCACCCAATACGTAGTGAACAACCAGCGGGTCACCTACGACGAGATCGAATCCAGGCGGACCGGCCTGGAATGGTTCATCACCGCCGATGGCGACCGGGTATCGCTGGCGGAACTGACCGGCGGCACCCGGTCGGAAACCCGCGAAGTCTGGGCCATCGGGTACGCCAAGGGCGCCGTGCTGCCGAACTTCGGTGACCAGAACGCGGCGCTACCCGCCGACGACCTGCGGTTGGGCCAGACGCCTGACCAGAATCCGGCTCAGCCCCCGCACCGGCAGCCCCCGGCCAACGCGCCACCGGACGGCCGGCAGGTATTCGGGGAGATCCGCGCGGCGCTGGACGCGCGGATCGTGATCGACACCGAGGTCCGGGAACTGACGGCGCAGGCGCTGGCGCTCGGCGAGCTGGCCGAGGCCGGCGACCCGATCCCGGCGCGGCAGCAGGCCGATCTCGATCAGCTGGCCGATCGGATCGAGGCGCGCAACGCCGAGGACCGCGCCTTGCGTGAACATGCCGAAGCGCTGCGCAAGACATTTGTCGACCTGCAACTGTCGAACCTGGACGCGGCGCAGCAGGCGGTGCTCGACAACCGGCAGGCATTGCGGGACAGCCTGATCGAGGAATTCGGCGACACCGGCACGGTGGACCGATTCCGCGACGATCTCGAGCTGATCAATCGCATCGACGCGCTCACCCAGGACCTGGAGGGTGCGCAGATCGTCCGCGAGTACGCGCAGGACCTGCTTTCGGCCGCCGAACGGCAACTGGAGACCGGCCGCGAGAAGCTCGGCGACCTGCGGGCGGAACTGGAACGGGCACAGGACCTCACGCCCGCCGAACGGCGGACCGTCGAGCGGGCGGCCAGCGTGGCGAACTTCGAACTGACCAAGCTGGAGATCGCCCACTCCGACCTGACCACCAAGCAGGCCCAGGCGCAGGCACGGGAAGCCGAGCTCGCCGAACAGCTCGCCGAGAGCCGGCAGGCCGCTGATCGGGTCGCCGAACGGTTCGGCGACATCGACACCGCGGAGCTGAACCCCCGCTACCGTGGCGAACGGTCCGAAGGTGCCCAGCGGGTAGCCGCGCTGCGCGACGCCGTCAACCAGATCCGCCGCGACGACGAGCAACTGGATCGTATCGACGCGCGTGGCTACCAGCTCATCGCGATGGATTCCCTTGGACTGATCCCCATTACGGATCGCGTGGGTGTGCGTCCGGCCGCCAACCCGAGCACTGTCTTCCCCTACAGCGAGATCGTGGTTTTCGGCACGGATACCGATACGGTCGGCTACCGGCAAGCGTTGGGGCGCGCCATGCGCCCGGGCACCGACGTCCAGGGCCTGCTGAATATCGCCGCCGGAGCGAATATTCCGCTCGATATCAAGTTCGCGCAAGTCGTGCCGGATCCCGACGCTCAGCCGTCGACAGCCGATCCCCGCCCGGACTCGGCGGGCAACCCGAAGGGTCCGGGCGAGCACCCGCGCAAGCACGAGCGCACCGAGTGGAAGTACCAGCAGCCGCCGTTCCTGCTCAAATACGGCTCCGACGGCTTTTTCGACGGGGTGATGGCGCCCCTGCACGAATACGGGCCCGGCCAGCAGTCGGAACTGGGTTTCCCGCAGAACCTTCCGTTCTCGGAGGAGCTACGGTCGGTTCCCGGCGGCCTGGACGTCTACTCGTCCAGTCTCGGCGAGGACGTCTTCCAGATCCGCACCGTTATCTCGGTCGCCGGCCAGGCCGGGACACATCCGGCTTTGCTCCAGATGGTGCAGAACCGGCCGTGGATCGGTCAGGCGATGCTGAACATCGCCAAGGCCTTGCACGTGCCCGCCAATGTCGGGCCCAGAGCGGTCCAGGTCCAGCTGACGCCGGAGTTCATGGACCGCCATCCCGCGCTCACCCGGTCGATCGCCAATGTGACGCAATGGGTTCCGACGGTTCGCAACGGCCGCTGGATTCAGCTGGTTCCGCTGCTGCGCGGCATGCGCACCTACGCCTGGCTCGGCAGCGGTCAGGCCCGGCCCGCCCCGCTGATGGACGATCCGCTGCGGCCCTCGGCCCGCCCGCTCGCGCCGCATTTGGTGGACGGCACCGAGTTCCCGATCACCTCGGCCCAGTCCCTGCCCCTGTCGGACGCCGAACTAGAGCCGCTGCGTGCTCAGGAGGAGCAGGCGAAGCGAAACCGGGCGTGGACCGACAGCGAGTACGACCGCTTCGAAGCCGACCGGGTCGGCAATAACGACGCGATCCTGAACAAGATCGTCGACAACGCTCTGAAAGACCCGGACCGCTACTCCGGCGGCGACCCGAAGAGCTGGGTACGCGGCGCGGACGGCGCCTGGGTACAGGATCCCGACGGCTCCACCCTGCCCAAGAATTCCGACGGATCGACACTGCTGCGGAATCCCGATGGCAGCCTGCGCTCCAAGTCAGAGGTGCTCGCCGACTTCAGCCGGGTACGCGACTACCTGATGCGCGGTGATCTGAACCGCATCCCGGATGTGGCCGAGATGTGGAACCGCCTCGAATCCGGAAAACCGAAGCGCGGCGACATCATCGGAATCCGAGCCGCGCTGTTCGAACTGACTTTCCTGGCCGTGCACCCGAATGCCGACTGGCACGCCGCGCACGCGGCCGCCAAGAAGGCGGGCCTGGACTGGGATCAGCAACGTGAGCACCTGACCGGAGACCGTGCGGGCCGCAGTCTGCTCGGTCTGCTCACCGGGCGTCAGCCCACCACTTTCCCGTACAGCCACGAACCGACGGTGGCCCAGCCGGATCCGGCGGCGACCGGCCGGGTCAATATCGACTACAGCCCCGGTCGGCAGAGCATGGCGCAGGTCGAGCGCAATGTCGCCGCGGTGATGTCCGGCTGGCCGAGCGCCAAGGTCGCCCAGGCTCAGGCCGAGGTAGCGGCGGCCGCGCGCAAGGCGGTGAAGACCTATCGAGGCGATCACGAGATCTCGTTCCGGCGCGTTGCCGTAACGGCGAAGGTCACCGGCGAAACCGGCTCGCGCCAGGTGGAATTCACCGTTCAAGGTCGCCGGGGCGACCTGATCACCCGCACCGTCCGCGTCAAGGTGCCCGAACACGACAACGACTGCGCCCAGGTCGCCGGTAAGAACGTGCGCGCCATCCAGGGCGATGTCACCTGGGCGCATCACCTCACCCCGGACACGCTGGCGGGCGTCACCTTCGCCGAGGTGCAAGCGGCGATGGACGGCACGCCATTCCACGGCTTCCACCTCCCAGACGGGACACCCGCGCCCGCCCTGCTCGTTCAAGGCATGATCGATCAGGGCCCGCTCACCACCGCCTACGGCGTCGAGGTGCGCAGTACCGCGGACAAATACGGCGCCATCGGCCACGCCTTCGAGATCACCTACCTCGGCACCGATCGCGACGGCGCGCAGCGGTTCCTCGTCAACGGCGAAGAAGTGACGATGGTCGGCACCGATGAGGCCGGTCAAGCATGGTTCGTGCGCCCGGCCGACGCGGGTACGGAACCTGTGCGACTGTCGTTGTCGCAGTTGATCGGTGGTCATCACGCGGACTCGGTCGCGCTCTCCGCGGCGACCTGGCAGACCTCACGCATCGGCAAGCTCGGCCGTGCCGTCACGCTGAGCACCGCGGATGTGGACGCACCCCTGCCCGCCGCCCTCCAGGACTACATCGGCTCGAACCCGGCGAACCAGCCTGGCGAAACCTCCATAACGCCAGCGGAAATCGTGCGGAAGCACGGTATTCCGCTCGGCCGCCAAGCACAGATACAAGCTTTCGTCGAAGCCGAAAACCTGCATGTCTGGGTGCGTCCCACCAACGCCGACTCGGTGCCGTGGATCATGCGCGGTTCCGCGGACAAGCCGGAGTTGATGAAGGCCAAGACCATCAACAAGTACGACGTGGCACTGGGCGCGCCTCCGGGGGCGGTGGGGCTGGTGGGTTTCTTCCAGTTCCCGGAGGACGGGCCACACGACCTGCGAATGCCCCAGCGCACCAACGAAACCGCCGCGGAGTGGGCGAAGCTCGGGCAGCGCTACGACCAGCGCGTCGCGGAATATCTCGCGCTGCGCGAGAAAATGGCCGTCTACGGTCGCCAGGGCCGATTCGTGGTGGTCGACAACGTAGTCCAGGGCTACACCAAGGACGGTGCGCTGGAGCCGCTCACCGGTGATCACGATCTCTTCGACATCCGGCATGCGGACGGCACGCGACTGCGACCGGAAGAGAACTTCGATCTGTCCGACGACATGATCGTCTTGGACATGGGTGTGCAGCATCCGCCGCTCGCGTACTGGAACCCCACTTCCGCCGGGGACTGGGCCGCCTATGTCGGGATGATGAACAAGCACTCGGCGGAGGAGCCGCTGGTGCTGTTCCGTAAGGGCCGCATGCCGGTGCTGGTGTATGTCACGCCCGAAGAACGCCTGGCGATCGCGCGCGAACGGCACCGGGTGCTCGCGGACGGCCTGCGCGACGCGCAGAGCAAACTGGCCGAGCTGCGCGGCCAGGCGGGCACCGTGCCCAATCGCCGCGTCGCCGAGTTGCAGCGCCAGGTCGCCGAGATTCAGGCGATGCTGCGGCGCAACTCGGCAGAACTCGGCGGGGACGATCCGTACCCGGGCGCGTTCTTACCCGATCCCGGCCCCCGGTCCGACGGGCCCGTCTCCGGAGCGCGACCGGAAACTCCAGGCACCGCACAGCAGGTCACCGGCGCGGTCGACCCGGCCAGCACCAGGTTCTCCGGCTCCATCGAGTTGCATTCGCCGCAGTCGATCGCGGGGATAACCGGTCCGGTGCGTTATTCGGTGACCGGTCTGGTGACCGCCGTCGATATCGAGGTGGATGCGGACACCGCCGCATCGGCTATGCGGGCCGTTGAGGTCCGGGGGCCCAACCACAATCAGCTGGAGGCAGCCCTTGGCGGGCCCGGCCTGCTGAACATCGAAGTCGCCGGGCTACTGGTGAAATGCAAAGTCCTGTATCGGATCTTCGACAACGGGAACATCCGGGCCACCCTGATCTTCCAGCAGCCGGAGTTGGACGATCCCCGATTCGCCACGGTTCGCGCACTGATCGACGCCGCTCTGATGTCCCGGTTCCCGGGTGAGACGATCGAAGTCGGCGAGATGTACGACTACGGCGACCGGACCGATTTCGAGGAACGCGAGCTCGTCGCGCCGGAGATCGCCGAAGCGACGACTCCGGAACCGGATACGACCGCACCCGGCGAAACCGCTGCGACCGAGCCGGACGCGGACTTCGACGCCGACCAGTACGACTCGGTCGCCGCACTCGCGGACGCGCTGGGCGAGCTCCACGATCTCGACATCCACGGGTTCGACGATTCGATATCCCTGGACCGAGCCCGCGAATTCGCGCAGGCCGTACATGACCTCCTCACGGCGTACCCGGAGGTCGACCTGCACGAGATCGGTATCGCCGACCTGGAATCCGATGCCGAGACGGTGCCGGGCACCGAACCGGACGGACCGCTGTTCACCCAATCGATCACCCTTGCGGCGGATCTCGCGACGGACGCCGCGCTGCCGGCCGGCCAGGTGTACGACACGATCGTGCGTGAGTTCGGCCATGCGATGGTCTACGCCGGGCGGTGGCGCGCCGAGGTGCACGTGCTGCCCGAGCTGGAGCAGGCCTACGCCGAGGAGTTCGGCCCGGTCACCGAGCCGCAGTTCACCCGCTGGCTGCGCACCCAGTTCGGTCCGGATTGTTTCGATTCACTCGGTCAGTTCGATGTCCGGGCCGCGCTGGTGGAAGCGTTCGACGCGGTCGAGGGGGAGAGATCACGCGTCAGCGACGGGCATGAGTTGCTGTTCGACGTGCTGACCGAGCAGGCCGAGAAATGGCACGACCGTGGCCCGCACGATGCGGACGCGCCTCCGCCCAACCCGGCCGCCCGCCGTGCGATCACCGCGGCGATGGCCGAGCTCGGGGCCGAATTCGGTTTCGGGACAGCCGGATTCGACATTGCCGATGTGCATCCCGACGCGGTGCGGGAGTACGCCGCGGCGGTGCGCGACATGCTCACCCAGTACGGCGCGATCGACCTGCGCAGCGCAACGGTCGCGCCGCTCGCCGACAACGAGTTCGCCGAAGCACAGGGCATGATCGTGGACGGACGGATGAGGTACACCCATGCCGTCGTCCTCAACGAGCGGTACGCGATCAACCCGCGGCTGCACCGGGCGCATATGGCGGTGGAGATCGCCGACCGTCAACTGGCGGGCGATCCGCGCCGGGCGACCTACACCAGCCTGGTGCACGAAATCTTCCACGGCCTGCATTACGCCACCGGCTATGAGGATTCGGCCGCGGCCGCGCGGAACGATGAGCGCGAGGCCATGCGCGAGCTGGTGCAGGCGTTCGAGCAGCGGCATGGTCGCGGGGACCGGGACGCCTTCGAAGCCTGGCTCGATACCCAGCTGACCGGCTACAGCTTCCTCGCCGACGGCACCCTCGATCTCGGCGAGGCCTACGCCGAGGCCGGTGTCGCCAAGGTGTTCGGTCAGGAAACCGAGGCGACGCGAGTTCTGTTGCGCCGGTTGACGCGGCAGGTCGAGGCCGAGGCCCAGCGCCGGAGTGCCGAGCCCGCCGGCCCGGACCAAACCGGGCCCGACAATTCGCACCTGGACCGTAAGGCTCAGGCCCGTTCCGGTGACCACGCGACGCCGCCTCCGCCGGACGGGCCCGAGGCTGTCCTCGGCCGCGTCGAGATCACTATCCAGGGCCAGGAATTCGCCGATCCCCGCGGGGCCCTGCGCGAGCTGACCGGCGATTGGACGGATCCGGCTCAGCTGGATACCGCGCTGCTGGTCACGTCGGAGATCGCCGGAAACGTGCCCAAACATGCCAAGACCGACGGTCAGGTCCTGATCACTGTGGTCGAGCGCGACGGCCAGCGGGTGCTCCGGATCGAGGTCTCCGATCGCAATGCCGCCTTGCCCGCGCGTCGCGGTACCGCCCTGGGCTCGGAGTCCGGTCGTGGCATGGGGTTCCTGGAGACCCTGACTCACCGCTCAGGAATCCGAGTCGAGGACTCCGGGCCGTGGGCCAAGACGATCTGGTTCGAATTCGACGAGAACGGCGGCGATCCCGCCGCCGGTTCGGCCGAACCTCTCGCGCCGGCGCTGAAAGGTAAGGCGTTGGACGCGGCCCTGGCCGCGATCCCGGACGAGTTCGACATCCCCGAGTTCGACTTCTCCGACGATTCCGAAGCCGACCCGCCGGTGCACCAGCCCGGCCGCACGAGCACGGAGCTGGTCCTGCCGACCGGCCCGCTCGCCGAGGGCGACCGGTTGCGGGTAGCCGCGGACGGCTGGGATTGGCTGGGCCGCCAGCTGTCCGGCTGGCCCGCGGACAAGGTCGACGACGCGGGATCCGAACTCTCCGACCTCATCGACTCTGCCTTGGCCACCGCCGGAGATCCGGTGCGAGTGGTGCTGGAGCAGACCGGCGAACCAGGCGAACGCCAATTGCGAGTCTCGGTCGCGGACGCCGGTTTCGAGGTGAGCGAATCCGACGCGGCCGCGAACGCGGCGGCCGTCGCCGCGCTGTGGGAAGCGATCGCGTCGGTGCGGCATGTGCCTGTCGCGGTCGAGGGTGAACTCGCGATCGCCATCGACGCACGCAGGATTCCCCAGCTCGCAAAGGCTCTGGCGGCACACCATCCGCGCGGTCTTCCGGCGGAGGTAGCGCAGAACAACCGCGAGATCGCCCTCAATCACGCGGCCAGAATCAACCGCGGCCGGCTGCACGGCTTCCAGACCGACGTCGAAGGCGAGGACATCGAGTGCCGCTTCGGCGACACCACCGTGGCACTCACCGTCTACGCGTTCTGGGATCAGGACTTCCGCGACGGCAAACGTGAGCTCGGCCTGACCGGCCGGGATGACCGGACGGTGCCGCTCGGCGATCTGACCTCAGCGATTGTCGCCGAGCTAGAGCAGCGGCGCGCCAAATGGCTCGCGGCCCAACAGGACACAGCGGCGGAGGTCCCGCAGGCGCAGGCGAACCCGGAAGCCCCTGCCGTTCGGTCCGATTCGCCGCACGCCGAACTGGCGGCCGCGATCGGCGCCGACCCGGACGGTTTGCGCGATGGTTCGCTGCGCGAAGCCGTCGTGCTGGTGCAGAACCAGGTGCGGGAGATGCCGGAGTCGGCGTGGCCCGCGCTCGTCGAACCGGAGCAGCTGCGGCGGCTCACCGACTGGATCGGGCGTCTCATGGCGTGCGATCGGGACGCGCATGACTTGCAGATCCGCGCGCTGATCGAGGATGACCTCGACCCCGTGGCACAGCGTGAAGTGCAGAACCGCCGGATCGAGCTCGGCCAAGAGCTGTCGGGGCTGCTCGGCGTGCAGATCGAGTCGCTTATCGCCGCGCCGGGTGACCCGGTAGCGGTCTTCCGGCGCGTCGCCGCGGTGACCGGATCCACCGACCTGGCGCACTTCGCGGATCTGGTCGGCGCCTACCTCGATCCCCCGCAGTCGAATTCGGCGGCAGCGACACCATCCGGCACCGACGCCGACGTGCTGGATCGCCCGGCCCGGAAGTCCCGTGACCGCCGGGATCCGGGGACTGTCTTCGCTTTCGATCCGGAAGGCCCGCACGGGATCCACGCGCAGCGAGCGCCTGGCACGGGGAAGCCGGCGCCCGGCCCGCTGGACAGTTCGACTCCTCTCGCCCGTCCCAGCTCGGTAGCGCTGGGGCTCAATCCATTGCTGGACAGCCCCACTGATCCGGTGGCGGTGGTGCGGCAAGTGCTCGGGGCCGATCCTCAGCGGGTAGGCAACCTGCTGGCCTGGCTGAGCGTGGAGCAGCGCGTGGTCTTCCAGCTGCGCACGTTCGAAGGTTTGCCCGACGCGGCTATCGCTGCTCGGGTCAACGACGACGTGGATTCGGTGACGCGGGCCGGCGACAGCGCGGTGGAGCTGGTGGCGAGTTGGCTCACGGACACCGAGCACGGGCCGGCGATGCCGGAACTGGAGCTGCTACGTCGTATCCAGCACGCCGATCCAGGGTTCCTGGCCGCCAAGCTGGACGATCCGCGGATCAACGGGCTACTGTCCGACACCGAACAGCGGATCCTGCGGCAGCATTTCGTCGAAGGTCGTACTCCCGCCGACGCCGCGGCGGCGCTCGGTGTCTCGCCTGCTGAGGCGCTGAACCAGCTGGAGAACGCGGCGCGGCGATTCGCCGCGACCACGACGGCGATGGACCGGTACCTCCGGATCCTGGCGGACGCGGACCCAGCGCAGTTCGAACGCGCCCTCCAGGTGGTTACCGATCGGTCCGCGCGGATCGGCGAATTGCACTATCTGCACGGGCTTTCCATGGAACAGGTGCAAGCTGAACTGGGCTTCCGGCCCCGCTCCTTCCACACCGACCATCGGAACGCCGTCCGCGCGTTGTTCGACGTCCTGACCACCGGGGTATTCCTGTCGACCAGTGACGCGCTGTCGATGGTACGTGCCACACAGGCGGACCACGCCGAGATCTTGCGGGACGCCGTCGCGCGCATGCGCGGAGTGCACCGCGCCTTCGCGGCGCTGCGGTTCGTCGACATGCGGAGCATCGTCGAGGTCGCGGAGCGCCTCGGCCGGTCGCAATCGGACACCCAAGCCCTGCAACAACTCACGGTGCGCAGCGTCGTGGCGGCGTTGCGCGCGGAGGTCGGCGACCCTGATTGGGCGCCGACGCCTTCCGCGCTCTCGACCTCGTCGGGGGTTGCCGACGGCACCGCGCCCAGCCGGCCGAGCCCGTCCGGCGCCACCCCGGTACAGGCACAGGCGACGCCCGAAGCGTCTGCGGAAAGCCAGGTTCCGTACCCAGAAACCGGAGTCGACCCCCGAATCGCCTTGGCAGCGGTGCGAGACGCGCAGCGGGACAACTTCGTCGAGTTGCAGAACGCCATCGATGATCTGCCCGGTGCGTACCACGTCTTCGCGACGCTGCGCTTCCTGCAGGGGCGATCGGTGGCCGACATCCAGCACCGGCTCGGCCTCCGCCAGGATGAGATCGCGGCGCGGCAGCGCGCGGTCGTCCGTGCCCTTTTCTGGCCGTTGACGGTCGAACTTGCCGCCGCCGACCCGCAGCGGCCGCGTCAACTGCCGCTGCCGGACGACGCGGGACTGGCACCGCTGCGTCAGTTGCGGCGCGCACATCCCTCCACGTTCGAGCGGATGTTGGTGCGGCTGAGCCCCGATGAGCGGCGGTTGCTGCAGCTGCGCATCGTCGAGGGCAAGAGTCTGGCGGAAGCCGCACGTCCATTGCGCCGCAACATCTTCTGCGTCGCCGAATTGCAGGTCGACCTGCTCCGGCGGCTGCCGCAACTGATGCCCGATACGTTCGGTGAGCAGGGCTCGGCGCGGACAGGCAGGGCTATCCCCGGCTCGGCCGGTGCGCGCCCGGCGGAGAATGTCTGGCGACCGGATCCGGCGGCTCGCCCCAGCGTGGATCCGGCGGTTGGCGACGGCGGCGCCGGATTCCGTGCACCGGACGGCCCGCTCACCGCACCGGAGCCGGCCAGCCCGAACAATTGTGCCCCCGAAGCACAGCGCTTCACCCGCCTGATCACCGGCAACACGGGCATCCGCCCGCTACCCGATTCCGTCGAAACCGACTTGGCCGGCGTGGCTCCCGATCGCTATGCCCGCAGTATGGGCGCCGACTGGCACCGCGGCGGCTTCCCCTCGCTCGACGCGGCGGCCGCGCTGGTTCGTGACACCGGCGCGACGGTGAACGCGGTAATCGAATTCCGCAGCAAACTCGCCGATGGCGAGCTGGTCGGCGCCCACGCGCTGGTGCTCTACTCCGACGGCTACGGCCGGGTGATGGTGCACGAGAAGGTGGACGGTCAAGTCCTCGAATACGAGTACCAGCCAGGTCAACAGTCCGCCGATGTCGCCGGCGTATACGGCATCGTCTTCGACAACAACGGCGTCGCCGAGCGACCCCTCGCCGACGATCAGGATCCCGCACAGCGGGCGGGGGTGGATCGGCCGCTCACCAATATCGGTGCCCGCGAATCGGATTCGGCGGGCCTGCCCCCGGCGATCCGGCAAGCGCAGATCGAGAACTTCGCCACGCTGCGCAAGTCGGTCCGGGCGCTGGTCCCCGCGCACCTCCGTTCCTTCGCCGAACTGAGTGTGCTGCACGGCCGTTCGATCACCGATCTCGGCGAAATGCTGGATCTCGCATCGGCTCAGGTCGAACAGCGGCAGCGCGAGGTCGTCGCACTGCTGGAGCAGCCGCTGGCCGACGCCATCGCCGCCGAGACCGCGAAGACTCGGCCGTTCATGCACGGTGACCCGCTGGGGCAGGCACGGCAATTGCAGCGCCGGGATCCCGAGGCGCTCCAGGTGCTGCTGGGTCAGCTCAGCCCCGACGAGCGCACCCTGGTGGAATCGCTGGTAGTCGAGGGTAAGTCGACCGCCGCGACGGCTGCGGACATGGGTCGTCCCGAGAACACGGTCCGTGAGCTGGCGGAGTATGTGGCGAAGCTGCTGACGCCGCGGCTACCGACGCCCCGACCCGAGCCGGGGTCGCTGGGCGCACTGCTGGCCGGAACCGGGGTGCACGGCGTCGAAATCGTCGGTGTGGATCCGACTGCGCGGCTGCGGCCTGAGGAACTCGAGGCCCTCGGGGTCACAGATCCGGAGGCCGGCTGGGCCGTCGAATCGGCGAATGCGCGGACCGCGGCACATGTCGCGCTGAACGATCTCGGCGCACCGGACGTGCCGATCCTGCGTTGGCGCAAGAAGGCGCCGCTGTGGCCGCAGGGCGTTGTCGGCGCCATCACCCACAAGCGGGGCTACTACGCCGCGGCGGTAGCGGATGCGACGCAGGTGCGCTCGGTCGGCATCGACGCCGAGAGCAACGAGCCGCTGCTGCCGGACTCCCGGAACGCGGCATTGCGGCCGGAGGAGCGGGCCTGGCTCGAACAGGTCGGCACCCGTGACGGTGTGCATTGGGACCGAGTTATCGCCTCTGCCAAGGAAAGTGTCTACAAGGCCTGGTTCCAGCTGACCGGTAGTTCGGCGATCGGCTTCCAGGACGCGCTGCTGACCTTCGACCTCGACGCGGGAACCTTCGAGGTCCGTATCCTCATCGACGGCACCGCCCTCTCGGGCCCGCCGGTCGAGACCATGTCCGGCCGCTTCATCGTGCAGGACGAGCGGATCCTGACCGCGGTTACCGTTGCACACGAGAGCTTGGACCCCACACCGAATTTCGACGACCGGCGGCGGTCCGACTCGGACCTCGAAGACGCGGCGCAGCGGATATTCGGGCATACCGCGCGGATCGCGCGCTACGAGACCTCCGACGGCGCCACGATCTGGTACAGCGCGCAACGTCACCGGCCTGATGCGCAGGATCCGCAGTATGCCTTGATCAGGCGTGCCTTCGAGATTTTCGCCGAGGCGCCCGGCGGGCGTGAAGTCATCGCACTCAATGAAAAAGACGAGATCCCGGACGCCAAGGTACGTGACCTGAGCCTGGACGAGGTCATCGTATACAACCAGGACGGGGAAAAGGGCGGCGATCACTGGCATATCAAGCGCCTCGCCGTCGAGCACGGTGTTCGCGGTGAACGAGCCGATATCGATCCGCTCGATTTCGCGCTGTCCCTGGATCCCGGGCGGGAGCGGCTCCATCACCTCTACTCCTTCCTCAACTATGTGAAGCATTGCCAGATCAGGCAGTCGGTCGACGCGAGCCAGACGGACGCCGACACGCAGTCGATGCTCCAGGATTGGGTGGTCAGAGAAGAAGAACGTTTGCGGGCGACCGGGGCGTGGCCGCAGGCAGCTGGGCCGCAGCGGCTGACCTACGACGATCTTCTCGCCTGGCACGAGGAATACCTCGGCGTGCCTTTCGATATCGGCACCGATGTGCGGCCGATGCTGAATCCGAACAATATCGACCGCACGAATCCGGTGAACGAAATCTCGCGCTATCGGGCCGATGCGCGTGAACTGGCCATCATGGACGGGATTGCCGCTTGGACCGCCCGTGGTGCGGATGTATTCGCCGGTTTCGGTGCCAGTCACTTCACCTTGCAGCAACCGATCCTGCTCCAGCAGTACGGCGAACCGGTGATCTATCGACACGGGCAGATGAGTGGGGATCTGCTGCTGGGGCAGGCCGATATCACGCGGGCGGATATCCGCCGGCGGATCGCGGAGATCGAAGAGCAGGCCGCCCAGGCGGACGATCTGGAACGGCAGCTCTGGGCGGAGGAATTGCGCACCCTCCGGCACGAACTGGACGAGCGGGGCGGGCCACAGCTCTGGACGCCGCCCGAGGGCACGCCCGACGAGCGGGCCCTGATGCGGAATGCGCTGTCCCGCTTGGGTGCTGACGCTGAGCCGGCGATTCTGCTGCATCCGGCGCAGTTCTCCGATCTGCTCGGCGAAGCCGGCGACCGCGCCGCCCGCAACCGGCAGTGGTGGGACACCCTGGAACCAGCTGAGCGACAGGTGCTCATCAAGCTCGCGCCGCGTGAAATCGGCAACGCCCCGGGGATTCCCGGGCCGGTGAGTGATCAGGTCAACCGGGAACTCGTCGCGCACGACCTCCGTGTGCTCACCGATCGGGCTGACCTGCCCCCGGCTGCGGAGCGACTGCGGAAAGCACTGTCGGAATTGCGCTTCGACCTGCACGAGATCGAGGCGGTCAGCGCTGACCTGACCGGCGCGCCGCCGGTGCGGTTACACGCCTACGACCCGGCCCTCGACGGTGAACTGCGGAGCGTCGTGGTCGTCGGCGACCTCGACGCCGCCGACTCGGTCTCGGCGCTGGTATCCGCCCCCGATACCGCTGAGACGACCGCTACCACGGTGCCGGACAACCTGATCCACGCCACGCAGCTCTTCGATGCCGCGACCATGGCGGACGCGGAGCGCGGGTACGCCGTGGTGGCCTGGCGCGGGTACGGAAAGTCCGTGACCGCCGACGGCGAGCTGCTGGCACGGGACCTCGCCGCTCTCAACGCCGTTCGGGCCGGGCAAGCAGTGCCCGCGCAGGCCCACGTCTTCGGGCTCGACAGCGCCGGGTCTCTCATTGCCGCCACGGCATGGTCGAATCTCCCGGCCGGGCATACCCAGGTTGCCGATCTCGTGATCGTCGGCTCGTCCGGACTTCCGCTCGCGCATGCCGCCGAGACCGGTATCGACCCCGAAAACGTCTATGTCGCAGCGGCATCCCGCGACCAGCAGACCTGGTTGGGCGCGGACGAAGCGGGCGCGACGGGCCGATACGCCGGCTACGGGACCGGGCTGGACCCGGCGACAGCGGGTTTCGGCGCCAAGCGCCTCGCGGCGGAGATCTCCTCGGCGCAGGATTACCAGCATCAGGAAATGGTGCGCAGCAGCTACTTCGACTACGACCCGCGCACCGGCAGCCCGACCGAAGCACTGCGCAACTTCGGCCGCATCGCCGCAGGCAAGGTCGACGAGCTGACCCTCGACGAGCATCGCCCGGGCGTGCCCGACCCGTCGCCGATCGAGACCCGGACCAACGTCGACATGCCCATCGATCCCGCCAGCGGCCGGATCGTCGAGCTGGAGCAGGACCTCGGCTCCGACACCACCGAAATGATCCTGCAGGAGACGCTGCGCTGGGATCCGACGCCCGTCCAGCCCTTCGCCGGTGTCTGGTACGACGGGCATGTCGGCAATTGCGTCGACCTGTCGCTGCGCACCGGCCGGGACGACCTCGGCCTGAACGTAGACGTCCCCGATGACCGCGCCGGACTGGCCGGCCGCAGCGCCGACCAGACGGAGTTCTACGCCGGTGGCCGGCTGCGGGTGCACGCCGACCGGGACGCGATCGCCCAGCAGATCGGTGACCCGGACAATCCCATGACCGCGGCGTTCGTCGTCGTCGATTACGGCGGCGCCGCCCACATGTTCCTGCTCGCCAACGTGGACGAGAAGGGAAATATGGTCGAGTCGGGTGGCCGGCTCATGATCAGCGACCCGAATGTCGACAGCGGCGCGTGGCAGCCCTATCGCTGGAACGAGTCCACACCGGATGTCTTGTTCACGACCGCGATCGGATTCGGTGCCGACGGTAATCCGGTGCAGCCCAATGCCGATCATTCGGTCGACCCGGAAACCCGGACCGGCAGTCCGATCGCCGAGATGACGGCACAGCCGGGGACCGAGGCGGACGACCACCGCGTATTCCCGGCCGATCCCGGGTTCACCCCGGCCGACCGCCTGCGTGCGGATGAGATCCTCGCGATGCATCCGTCCGGCCGGGCCACCAGCCCGGCGGTGCTGCTGCATCCGTCGGAACCGACTGCCGACGTGGTGGGGGAGGCCCGCCTGCTGACCGCCGAGAACACGGCGTTCTGGACTTCGCTGTCGCCCACCGATCAGGACGTGCTGCTGCGGGTGTACCCGGAGGTGATCGGCAATGCCGACGGCCTGACCGCCGAGGTACCGATCCAGCACGACGCGCAGCGAACCGGTCTGCGCGACTACGCGAACCGGCTCGCTATCGCGCGCGAACTGCGGCAGCTCGGTGCGCTCCCCGCGACCGAACTCGACGGTCCGCAGCGGTCGCGGCTGACCGAGCTGCGCGCCACCGCCCGATCACTGCTGCGCGCGGAGGCGTTGGCGCGGACCGTGCACGGGTCGCTGCTGCCGCCGCCGGTTCAGGTTCTGTCCTACGGCGCGGGCCGGGCGCTGATCGCCTTCGGTGATGTCAGCGTCGCGCAGTCGGTGAGCTGGATCGTGCCGCCGGCGGGCACCACGCTGACCGGCTTGGATCCGGTACTGCTCGCGGCGCGCAATCACTACGACGTCACCACCAGGACGCTGCGCCACGCGGGACAGTCGAACGAGTCGCCGGCCGCGGTGCTCGCCTGGGTGGGCACCGATCAGCAGCTCGGTGCGCGCCCGGACACGGTCGCGTCGCGCACCGGGCAAGCAGGCGACCTGCTGCTGCGTGATATCGCCGCCTTCCATATGGGCCGGGAGATGAACGGCTCGGAGATGCCGTCGAACTACCTGTTCGGACATGACACCGGGGCGGTTGTCGTGAACGCGGCCGGATCCCACGGCCGGTTCCTCGCCGGGCGACTGGGCAGCGAGGATCCCGCGGCCCGCCTGGTCGAGGCCGTAGTGCTGGTCGATCCGGCGGGCACCGGTCCGGTCGGCAGCGCAACGGAATTCGGATTCGCCGACGCCGTCGCCGCCGAACTGGACATCGAGACCGAGCAGGCGGAATCCTTCGGTGCGCCGGTCTATGTGCTGTCGCGATCCGGCGACATGGTCGCGTGGGATGGCGGACGTCCGCCCGGTCTCGGTCGAATGGTGTTCCAGCCCCTGGGTATCGGAATGTCGGTGGAGGCATTCTCGGCGCAGCGGGTGGGCGTGGACCCGGCCGCCGCACCGCCGGTCGAGGCCCGGCACGGGTTCGCCGACACCGCGACCCGCGTCCCGAACTCGAGCCAGCGCAAGCTCGCACTGATCGCCGCCGGGCTGGGGCTGACCGTGACCGAGACGCCGCCCGGCTGGCAGGCGAACGCTGAATTCCGTACGCCGGACCGGGTTCTCGCCGAAGCCACCGCGCCGAGCTATCCGGACGGCCCGCCCGGTAACCCGCACCGCCCGCCGGAGGGCCCGGGCCCGGACACCTTTACCTGGCAGCAGGTGCTGCGCGACCTCGATGCGGAGATCCCGGACGAGTCGGAAGCCGAGACCGCGGTGCAGGCACTGCGAACACAGTTGCAGGTGGACAGTGACGCCGTTGGCGCCCACCCGATGCTCAACCTGGACAGCGCGACGCTGGCCCTGCGGCGCGCCCAGTGGTGGCATGGATTGACCCCCGCACAGCAGGTGCGGATGGTCCACGACCATCCGCAATTGCTGGGCAACACCACGGGCGTGCCCGCGGACGTCCGGGATCTCGGACATCAGCGGACGCTGCGCGGCATCCTGCACTACTTCGCCGCCGAGACCGGCCTGTCCGTGGACGACGCCGCCCGCTTGCGCTACGCCGAGGTCATGTGGAAGGCCCTGCACCGTGCCGAGCAACTGGCGGCGCAGGTGCGCACCGACCCGCCCGAGGTGCGGATCCGCTCGTACCAGGTGCGGGCGAATTCGGTCCGGCCGCACGCGGAGTTCTCGGTCGGGCCGGTGGACACCGCCGAGCATGTGCTGTGGTTGCAGTTCGGCGACACCGATCTCGCCGACGCGGACAAGTACCTGCACGCGATGATCAACCTGTACGAGGCGGCCATCGCCGAGCACGGCAGCAGCGCGGTCGCGGTGATCGCGGAGGTCGGCACGCCCACGGACGATCAGGCGCTGCGCCTGCGGGATCGCCTCAGCGGTTACAACGCGGTGCGTGCCTTCGCGAACCTCGCGGCCGGACAGCAGAACTCGATGCCGCGCAACCACATCGTCGCCATGGGCGGCGATGTCGCTACGGTCCGGGCCGCGGGCGCCGGGGGCGGTCTCTCGGGTGTCGTTGCCTCGGTGGTGGCGCTGGACCCGCCCCGCCTCGCCGATGTTCCCCCGGCTACCGAACTCGGCCTGCCCGGCCGGGTCTTCCTGGGCACGGGCCGGTTGAACCAATGGCTGGGCATGGGCCTGCGACAGCTGGCGGGCGGCTTCGACGCGCGCGTGCTGGGCGGTACCTCGATCGCCCGGCAGAATCTGCCCGCGATGGCGCTGGGTAGCCCGGCCGAACAGGGCCACCTGCGCTGGTTCGGGCACGCGGATCCGGAAACCCGGACACCCACCGAGGGTTTGGCGAATATCGCCAGAGTCGGGACCAGCCGATATGGGGCGGTCACGCCGGAATCGACCGTCAACGTCGACGGTACGACCACCGCGGTGCCCGCCGACGTCCCGCGGCCGCATGAGCCGGCCGACTGCGTCGACAAATCCCTCGGGGTGATCAAGAAGTCGACCAAGAGCAAGGTCATCGAGGACTTCACCGCACCGGCCGGGCTCGCGGGCCGCAGCGGCGCGACAACCGAAGCGCACGGCGGCGGTCGCCTGGCCCCGCTCGCCTCCCGGGACGCCGCGGCGCTGCGTCTGCTCGACGCTATCGATCTCGCCGCGGAAATCATGGTCGTCGAGCACTACGAGGACCCCGACGGCAACGGCGTCGGCGCGCATGCGTATGTGCTGGCGATGCGTGGCGGTCAGGTCATGGAGTTCGATCCGCGCACCGAGACGTGGAAGCCGTACGTGTGGGGTTCCACCCGCCCCGGCGTGGCCCGCTTGTCCGCGATGGTCTTCGACAGGGCGGGTGTGCCGGAACGCTCGGTCCTCCTGTACGAACCGGATTCCGAGGCCCTGCCCGAACACAATATCGGCTCGGACGCGGCCGTCTCCGGACGCCGTTTCGAGGTGGTCATACCCCCGGGCAGCGATCTCACGCACGCGCTCGACGGTCTGACCCAGCTCACCAGGGACCGCGGCGACGACCGGGTCGATGCGTTGCTCGACGCAGTCGCGCGAACCACGCTCGGTGCCGCCGGTGGACGGGTACGGATCGAGACCTCCGGCGATCCCGTGCGCGGGCGGGTTCGTCTCGAGGTCGAACCCGAGGGCAGCGCGGCCGCTGTTGTTCTCGAGGTGAGCGGCACCGCGAACGCGCCGGTCATCTCCTTGGAAACACCGGTGCGGCAGACACATTCGGCGGACATCGAACTGGCGGGCCGGTTGACGGTCGCACTCCTTACCGACTGGCGGCTCGCCGAGGACGCCGGTCATTCCGGCAGGCTGGCCGAAGAACTCGCCCGCAACGCCCGGGCCCACAGCGGCGGCGACGGCGTGCTCGCGGTGCGCGTGTCCGGGGCGCGGGGCGATCGCCTGCTCAGTGTCGAAATGACCGACACCAGTGCGCAACTCCCGATCGAGCCGCCTGGCGATGACATCACCGGGATCGCACTGCTGAAGTCGTTGACGCACCGCTCCGGCTGGGACCTGATCGAGGACGGCGACGAGCGGGCGGTCCTGCGCGAGGAGGACGAGGCCGGCGGCAAGACCGTGTGGTTCGAGTTCGACGAGAACCCGCCCGATCCGGTGCCCGCCCCGCAGCGTGAACGGGCGCCGGAGCCGCTGGCCGGGCCGGTGCCGATGCGCGACGAGTACGAGGTCGCGCAGCCGGACAAAGCCGAGGCATATAACCATCAGAGCTCGAGCGGGAAGGACTACCGGATCCCCCGATTGGGCGCAGACGGCCTGTTCCGCTGGGGACCGGGTAACGAGCTGTACAGCACCACCAACGCCGGTGGCGACGTGTTCATCATGGACCGGAACGGTGAATTCCGGACCTCCGCCGCCCGCAACCACGCCGACCTGTTCAGCACCTACGGTTCCAGGGACGAGGGCCCGGCTGCCTTCGGCGTCTGGAAGATCGTCAAGGGCAAAGTGGTCGCGATCGAGCCATACGCCGGGACCTTCTCGGAGGAGAACTTCGACCCGAAGTTCGCCGCGCAGCTGCGCTTCGAATTGGCTCGCCACAATGTGGATGTCGGAGCCATCAAGTTCGAAGTGGACGTCGTCAAGAAGGACCTGTGGTACGCCCGCGCCCCGCGGATGTCCGTCGATGCGATGCTCGACGGAGGCGCGGCGGCCGTCGCGCAGCTCGCCGGCCCGAGTGACGATTTCTGGACCACTGCCGAGCTCGCCGGCCGGCACGACATCCAGACCGACGCGGGCCCGGCCGAGGTGATCTCGGTGCGCATGTCGTTCGAGCTCGTGCGCGGCGCCGCACCCGGCGGGATCACCCTGGAATTCACCCGGGGCCCGAACGGCACCGAACTCCGGTACAAGGACCTCGATCTCGGTTACGCGGGCCGCGACACCAAGGATCCCGGCTTCCAGCCGGGGTCGGATCCGGTCCGCGTCGCCGACGCCGTCGCCGTCATGCACGAATCGGTGATCCTGCCCTGGCTCGAGCAGTCCGGTGCGCGCTTCATCGGCCACCCCGGCGGCCACGCCGAAACCACCGTGGGCGAGGTGGTGACCGACACCGAGCGACCCGCCGACCTGCACGAGCACGATCGGGTCCGCGAGGAGCGGCGCCGACCGGCCGGGCTCGCCCGGCGCTGGCTGAAAGCCCAACTCGCCGAGGCGAATTGGAGCACCAGCGCACCCCAGAACGTTTACGACACGCAGTTGCTGACCAGCGAGAGCGTCGCCAACGCCCTGGAGCACAGCACCGGCCGCGTGCGGCTGGTGCTACGCATCCTGCCCGGATCGGGTGATCTGGTAGTGCAGATCTTCGACAACGTCACCGATGCGCCGGTGACCGGTCCGATTCGCGCGGCGGGCAACGAGATGGGTAGGCGGGCGGACGCCGACTCGACAACGGAAACTGCGGCGCCCGAGCCGAATCCGCGGCAGCCCGCAGCGCTGAAGGGCGCTGCGCTGGATGCCGAGCTGGCGAACTTCGACGAAGACGCCATCGCCGGATGGGATCTGAGCGCTCTGGAGTCCGAGGAGGCCGACGACGGGCCGCATACGGCGCAACCGGAGCTGCTCACTGACGACGCGTTGGATGCCGCCCTCGACGGTTTCGACGAAAACGCCTTCGCGTCGATGGATCTGGACGCACTGGTCGCGGCGGCGGACGAGACCGGAACTCCGGCCCCCGCCGAATCCGAGACTCCAGCCAAGGCTGCCGTCGACGCCGAAGACGAGCGCGGTCGTGGCTTGAAGATCCTGCACCTGGATTGCGAGGCCTGGGATTACTCGATTCGTGCCGACGGCCAGGGTAAGGCGCTGTGGTTCGTCCGCCCGATGGCCGACAGCGATCCGGGGCCCGGCGCGGATCCGGCGACGCCTGCCGATCCACCCAGGCCGCAGGGCGGCACACCCGCGCCATCGGACGGGGCGCCCGACTACCCGTCACCGGACGATGTGCACCGCACCGAGTTCGAGAAGAAGGCACACGAAACCGACCTGTCGTCCCCGGACGCGGTCGCCGAGGCCCTCGCCGAAGCGGTGGCACGGGATTCGGTCACCGGCTTCTACGACGCGCGCGTCTCCGGCCTCAAGTCCGGCGAGGTGCTGCGGGCCCAGGCTTTCGTGGCGCACACCGGTATTCCGGCGTACTTCGTCTCCGCCGATATCGCGAACCTCAGTGGACTCAACGCCTTCGTCGGGAAGCGGGACGAGGTGGCGAACGCCTACTACAAGGGCATCACCGACGCGTTCCGGACAGCGCTGGAAGCATCCGGTGCGGTCGTGGTGCCGATGCGCACCGGTGGTGACGAAGTCGGCGCCGTGGCGGTCGGCATCGACGAGCGAGCGCTCGCCGCGGCGGTCGCGGAAGTCGAGCGCGCTGTCGCCGCCTATGTTGTGCGGGAGGGCTTGTCCGAGATCGAGCATCCGAAGCATCCCGGCGACCCGGCCTATCGAGGCGTCGGGCTGCATGTCGGAGTCACCGAGATCCTGCCCGGTCTGGACGTCAAGGACATCTTCGACGCCGCCGACCTGGGCGTCGACGCGAGCAAGAACGGGAGGACCGATGTCGCAGGAGAACCGCGACGAGCGACTGGGGCTGACCGGGCTGACGCCGGAACAACGGGAGCAGCGGATCCGGGAACTGGAGCGCGAGCACGCCAGGAAATGGGCGGAAGCCAAGGCGAAACTCCGCGCGGCACGGGACGAGGACCGGCCCTCGGCGGACTGAACGCCAACAGCGCGGCACTGGCCGCCTACGCCTCTCCGGACGAGGTCCGCCGGTTCGAGTTCGGGGAGCGGGTCCGTGCGCTCGGTGAGCTGACGCCGGAACTGGTGGCCCAGCACATGTTCCGGCCGCTGAGCCGGGACGAGGTCACCGATTTCTACGACGCCCGCGTCTCCGGGTTCAAGACGGCCGAGGTGACCCGCGCGCAACAGTTCGTCGCCGAGACCGGCACGACCGCCTTCTTCGTATCCGCCGAATTCGCGAACCTCGGCGGGCTCAACGCCGCCCTGAACAACCGTGCCGAAGCCGCCAACGCGCACTATCGCGGCATCACCGACCAGTTCCGCGCCGCCCTGGCCGCAACCGGCGGCACCCTCGTGCCGATGCGCACCGGCGGCAAGACCGTCGCGGCGGTGCTCACCGGGGTCGATGAACAGACTGTGGCCGCCGCCCTCGCCGATATCGAAACCCGCGTCGCCGCCTACGCGTCCGAGCACGGCCTGTCGGAGCTCGAGCACCCGAAGCATCCCGGCGACCCGGCGCACCGCGGCGTCGGCCTGCGTGTCGGCTCCGCCGAAATCCTGCCCTACCTATCGCTGACGAACATCTTCGACGCCGCCGATCCGCGCGCCCCCATCGACTCGGGCCTCGCGGTCGGCCTGGACGCCGCCGCCGTGCAGGGAGCCGTGGGCGGTGCGATCGGCGCGCAGCTGGGCCGCGGTCACACCGGCAACATGCCACAGTGGGACGGGGCGTCCCCTGATCCGCGGACCGCGAGCGAGCATCCCGCCACCCGGGCCGGCGACCCGGCCGGTCCGCCGGACGGCGGCCACGATTTCACCCCGCCGGATGACACCGCGCCGCAACAGGATCCGGATTCCGAGTCGCGGCGAACCTGGCGGCAGCGCCGCATGCAGGAGGAACTGGAACTCGCCCGCAGGCTCTACAACCTGCCACAGAGCCGGCAGGCGGCCGTCGCGGTGCTCGACCGCCTGCGCGAAGTTCTGGTGGGGCTGCATCCGGAGGCCACGCCGGCACAGATCGACGCCGCGTTCTACGCCCACGAGCGGCCGCGCTGGGGCGGGATGGTGTTGCCCTCGGTGCCGCTGACCGAGTTGCGCCACGACGGTAACCTGCGCGAGCTGATGTCGGCCATCCTCAACGCGACGATCCGCAACGCGGAGCTGGACAACCCGGCGGGCACCACGCTCAATGACGGCATCGCCAAGCTGTTCAACCAGCCGAACTGGCAGGCGCGGGCGGCTGAACTCGGTTTGAACGTGGACGAGCTGGCCCAGATGCGTGCACGCATCATGGCGGCAAACCCCGGCCAGGAGATCGAGGCCGAGCAGCTGCGCAACGCCGCCTATCAGATCGCGGACACGCCTGAGGCGCGCAGGCTGCTCGACGAATACGAGCGCAGCCGCGAGGACAACCCGTTGCGGCCCGACGGGGAGATGCTGCGACGGCACCTCACCCTGCACGACTGGGCGATGCTGGGAATGCCGCTGTCACCGCGGGAATTGGCGGCGGTGCCCGCCGAACTCGAAGCGGACCGGGAACTACCACGTGACGCTCGCGGCGACGTCGACATCGCCGCTCTGGAAGCGCAGTTGCGAGCCGCGGATCCCAGCGTCCGCCATGCCGTTCCGCTCTACGTGTCCGGACCAGAGGGTCGTGTTCGGGACGCCGAAGGAAACGCGGTTGTCGAGCGCGTCCTGGTGTACCCCGGCAAGCTCGAGGCGCTGCGCAAGGACCGGCTCGACCCGGATCGGGAACTGCCGCGCCGGGACCAGGGCCAAGATCGCAACCGCGGCCGCGTCGACGTCGACAAACTGGAAGCGCAGCTGCGAGCCGAAGATCCGAGCGTCCGCTACGCCCTGCCGCTGTACAAGTACGGTCCGGGTGGGCATGTCCGGGATGCCGATGGAAACGCGGTCGTCGAAGGCGTGCTGGTCTACCGCTTCGATCGCGTCGTCGACCCCGCGACCGCCTTGACCTTGGACCCCGATGTCTACGCGGTACCGCTGCCCTGGCGACCCGGGGTGGACCTGGTCAATTTCGGTCCGGAACTGGAGTGGTTCCAGCAGGCCGCCGCGAAGGGAATGCCGGTCGCCGCCGGAATCTCCGGCACCGCGGCCCGCATGATGGCGCGCCTGTCCTGGCTGCAGCCGGAAGGTGTCCCCGTCGGAGATTTCCTCGCCGCGGTCACCGCATTCATGCTGCCGCACCACCATTCGCTGTACGAGATCGCGCAGGGCGTCGGGATGGTTGGTCTCTCGATGACCGACCCGGCGACGGTCGGCGACGTCAACGATCCGGGCGAGTTCTACCGAGCGGTGGCCGCGTACTTCGAATCAGTAGCGCCACAGCCGGATCCACCGGCCGAGGACTGCGTTCTGCACACGATGCGCACCGCTCGGGACAGCGGGCTGGACGTCACGGTGCCCACCGAGGCGAAGCTCTCGGGCCGGACGCCGGCGGAAGTGGAGGAGCAGTACGCACACGGCCGGATGCGCTCGGAGGCTTCCCGCGACGCGCTCGCCCGGCGCCTGCTCGACGACACCGATTCGGCGACCGCGTTCCTGCTGGCCGAGCAATACCCGATCGGCGCCATGGAGGTCGCGCACCTGACGATGTGGCAGCTGCGCGGGGGCAAGGTCATGGTCAGCGATGCCAACATCGACGGCGGTGCCTGGCGCGAGTACGTCCCGGGCACCGAGACGCCCGGAGTGCGCAAGCTTTCCGCGATCGCCTACGGTGCGGACGGGACAGCGCTGCTGCCGAGCGCCGAGCACCCGGCCGACCGGTCCGCCCACCCGGACCAGCCCATCACCCAGATGGATCTGACCGCCCGCGAGGCCGAAGTGCTGGAACTGGTAGCGGCGGGCCTGACGAACAAGGCGATCGCCGAGGAGCTGGCGCTCGCCGACACCACCGTGCACAGCCACCTGACCAATATCGGCAACAAGCTCGGCACCCGCGATCGGGCCGGGATGGTGGCGATCGCCATCCGTAACGGCGCGCTGCCCGCCACCGACCCCGCGGTCACCATCAAGATCGAGGGCGGTCTGCACCCGGATGCCCTGGACCCCATTCAGCTCGAGGTGCTGGGTCTGGCCGCCGATGGCTGGTCCAACAAGGAGATCGGGCTGGCACTCGATGTCTCCGAGTCCGCGGCGAAGAACCACCTGGTCCGGATCGGCCGCGTGCTCGGCAACAGCAGCCGGGCGGGGATGGTGGCGACAGCCCTGCGCGCCGGCCTGCTGCCCTTCGCCGCCGCGGACGCCACCCGGCCGACGTCAGGTCTCGGGCACGGCAACCTGAGCGCCCGGGAGTCCGAGGTGCTCGTGCTGCGCGAGCGCGGGCTGGCGAACGCCGACATCGCCGCGGCGCTGGAGATCTCCGAGCACACCGTCGCGACCTATCTGTCCCGGATCGCGCACAAGCTCGGCAGCGTCGGCGTACACGACGCGGCAACGCAGACCGCGCTACCCGCTCCGGGCGCACCTGCCGCTCCGCATGCACCGACCATGATCGATACGAGCGCTGCCGACCAGAATCCGGATGTCTTCCAGACGCTGCCCGGGAATTCGCCGCAGCCCGCGCCCGACCCCCTGCAGCAGGCTGTTTCGGAACCGTCCGCGGACAGCAGCGATCCGGGGTTCCGCAGCCCACTGATCGATCCGACCATGATCATTCCGGCTGCCCTGGGCCCGGAGTACCTCGGGCCAGAAGCGACGATCCGCGACGACGAGGGTCTGGAGTATCTGGAGCCGGAAGCGACGATCCGCGACGACGAGGGCCTGGAGTACTTGGAGCCGGAGCCGGAGGCGGGGCTCGTCGTACCGGACCCGGCCGGCGAGATCGTCGAGGGCCTGGGCGAATTCAACGGCAGCTCGCGCACCGCCGCCGACGAGGCACTGACGCTCGAGGCGGCGCGGCAAGCGATGGAGAACATGCTGCGGGCGATCATGCCGCCGCTGACCACCTGGCATCGGGACGGCCACTTCCTGCTGCCCGACGGCCGCCACGTGTACGTCCAGGTCGGCTCCGTTGTCGGTGACGAGGTTGGCGCCTTCCAGTTGCGGTCCAGCGGTGCGGCTTTCGACATCACGCTTTCCGACGGTCTGCGCACCCGCGACGTCCCGCGCGCCGTCGCGCACATGCTCACCCGGATCCGGCAGGTCACCGACCCGAGCTTCCAGCATCCGGGCCCCCGCTTCGCGGAACTGAGAGTGCTTGCCACCCAACTGGATCAGTCCATCTTCGACCCGGCACGCGGCAAGCTGACCCCCGTGATCCGGGCCGACTTCGACGAGCTGATCGCCCACCTCGGAATCGATGCGGAGCTGGCCGGTCCGGCGGCTCGAGGTCTCGCGCAATATGATTCGGACCTCGCACGACGCATCCGCCTGGAATACGGTGGGGCGCTCGCCGAGCGGCCGGTCTTCGCGAAGACGCTGACGGATCCGGTCTTCCAGCACGCCGCGCTCAGCCACCTCGCTGCGCTCTCGCTGCACCTCGCCGGACCGAATGCCGCCGATATCCTGATAGCGGAAGGCCTTTCGCTGAACGCGCGGATGCGGGAAGAGCAGTGCCGCCGTCTGTTCGAGCCCATCTTCGCCGACCGCGATGTCAGCGCCATCCGCAAGCGGCTCGAGCAGGCCAAGCTGTTCACCGGCGACGACCTGGTAGCCGCCCTCAACCCGATCAAACGAGCCTTCAATGATCCGATGCCACCCGAGTGGCGGGCAGGCGCGCTGGCGGCCGCGATCTCCGAGGTGCAGAACACCCCCGGCCATATGCAGGCGATCAACGAGGCCATCGACTTCGACCGGATGCGTCAGGAGGCCCATGCCTACAGTCAGCTGACGGACCGGGTCGGCGGCGTGCTCGATCGATCGACCGGCCAGGTCCAGCTCCCGACCCTGGCCACCGATCCGCGTGGCCGGACCATGTCGTTGCTCGACTTCTTGCGCACGGTCGACCGAGCCAATCGCGGCGCCGAAATGTACGGCCTGGACGTCGAATACGTTGTGGTGATCCACGATCAGGCGAACGGCCGTTCCTCGGTGGACGTACTGTCCCGCCCCCGCCCGCAGTACCGGCTACCCGCGCAGCAAAGCCATCCGGTGTTGTTCGTGCCGCGGCCGTCGGTGCCCGCCGCGGTCGCGGGCGGCCACACCGTGGACGTCGGTGTCGGCCGTGGCGGCTTCGCCGTCGAATTGACTCCCGCACAGGACAGTTCGGGCGGCGGCCTCATTCTGCAGACCGAACTCCCGATGGACTACGCCGACGCCGGTCAGCGTCGCCGTAACCTGGGCATCCTCGATGCGGGACCGCTCACCCGCCCGGGCGCGCTGATGGTGTGGGCCGACCTCCTGCTGCACGGTGATGTGCTCAACGTCGGCGGCAACGGTGGCGTCGCCCGCTTCTACATCAACAACGTCAGCGCCCACTACGGCGCCGCCGACTACGACAACCTGGCCCGGCAACTGCCCCGCACCCTGGTCGCCGGTGCGCGTATCGAAATCCAGTGGGACATGAAGTCCGAGCTGAAGGTAGGCGGAAAACCAGGCGACCGCGGACACATTCAGGGCGACGAGCTCATGATCGCTATCAAGCGTGTCCTGCGGCCGTCGGTCGCCGATGCCTTCAAGATCATCGAACACACCGAGTTCCCCGGGGACGGCAGCGACGAATATCTGTTCACTATCGACACCGGCGCGAGCAATGTGATCAACCCTGCCGCCATGGCCAAATATTCGGCGCCACAACCGACCGACCGTATGGTGATTGTGTACAACCCTGCCGGCAACCGCCCGGCAACGGCGAATTCCGAAGGCGGTGCACGGTAATGACGGAGATCGAGGGCGTACGCCAGTGGCTGGATAGCGCCGCCGAATTCCTGCGCGGCCAGATGCGATGGTTCGGCGCCCAGCTCGTGCCCGGCACCGACCCGCACGTCGTCATCCCGAAACACCCTGGCCAGGTCGACCGGAGCGACCCGCCGCGGCACCGTTTCGAAGCCCTCGCCAATCTCGTGTGCTCACCCGACCCGGCACGCGCCGACCGGGCGGCGCACATCCTGCACGCCGCGGGCTGGGCGGTCCAGGTGCAGCGCGACCCGGAGCACCCGGCTGTCGTGACGGTGCGCGGTGACCAGGAAGGCTATCGCTTGCAGGCCCGCATCGAAGACGGCTATGAGGGCATCGTTCTGCTGGGACAGACCCCCGAAATTCAGCTGTACCAACCGGATCCACCCGCGGCACCGCCCGCCCCGGCGGTCACCCCCGGCACCGTCGGCCCCGGCGCGGTCCTCTGCTACGAATGCGACGGCCTCGGTCTCTGCCCTACCTGCCATGGCCGCGGTTCGGTTCCCGGTGGGCCGTCCGGTCGCCACCGCTGCCGCACCTGCCTGGGCGCCCGCGTCTGCCCGATCTGCGGGGGAGCGGGTGAGCTCCGCATCGCCGACCTCTCCGATGCCGACCGGGCCCAATACCCGCAAATTCCCTAACTGTTTCTTAGGGCTTTTCTTCGTCGCCATCATGTTCGGGTAGCAGTGGGAAAGCGATAATGACGGCAAGTCCGGATCTGGTGCGAGACTTCGTCTTACGGGTCGGGTCCAGGTGTTGTGTGGCCGGATTCGTGACAAGATGGAGCCGACCGGTAACGGGCGCAGTGACAGTCCCGGAGTTTCGGAGATAGTCGAGGAGTACGTGCATGCCACCCAAGCCTGATGACGGGCAGCCCAGCAAGCCGATGCCCGAGGAATTGGGGCTGGGGGGCAACCCGTGGCCCGCCTACAAGGATCGGATCGAGAACAACGCGAAATGGGTGACATTCGACCCGGAGGCTGCGCTCAAACTCGGTACGGCGATCTCGAACATCATCACCGGCGTGCGCTCGCTGTCCTGGGGTGCTAACGGGCTATTCCCCTTGGGGCCGTTCACGACTCCGGCCATCACATCGGGAGAGGCGCTCTCAACGACGTACACCGAGGGGGGTGAGAAGATGTACCAGATCCTCGACGCGCACGTGAAGATTCTCAATGAGATGTTGGATGTTGTAGTCGCGGCCGCCAAGAACTATGAGAACGCCGAGACGACCAACGCGAACGACCTGGCCGAGATCGAAAAGATCGCCTACCCCAAGATCAATTCCCCGGATTACGGTGGCGGTAAGTCATATTCCATTCCCAAGCCCTCTACCGACGAAAACGGCTTGAACGGAATGGCCCTCGACGGCAACGGTATCGATCGTTACAACGACACCCCCAAGCCGGATATGAAGGGCGCCCAAATGGACAAGAGTGTCCGTATCGATCGCCCCTCCAAAGATCAACCATGGAAAGTGCTGTACGACAACGGCGAGCATATTCGAAATAACTATGTATCCTCCATTCTCGCTGACAAAGCCGGGCAATGGAGCCACATCGAGTCGAAGCTCCGGGAGTACTACACCGGCTTCAACGACCAGGTGACAACCGCGATGAACGGGCGTTGGGAGGGGGATGGCGCGCTGCACGTCAAGGAGTCGATCAACAAGTACGTCGAAACCGTCAAGCCTCTTCAGGACACCGCTGGTCACTACAAGCGGGCACTCGAGTTCGCCGCCACCTTCCTGGACTGGACGCAAGCCGCGGCGCCGCCGGTGGATCCTGAACCGAAACGCGGCGTCGAAGACGGAAACGATTACCAGCGCCTCGGAAATTACCAAGACTTCTTCGATCAGACGTATGGCGAGGGCATCGAATGGGCGGCTCAGAATGTGCCGCTGCTCAGCGATCCGACCACGCAGTTCAAAGGTCTGACGCCGCTGCCGAAGATACCCGGCGACCACAACGGCGACGGCAAGGTCAACAAGGACGACCAAAAAGAGGGCGATACCAACAACGACGGCGTAGTCGACCCCGAAGAGGCGAGAGCGCTGGCGGAAAAGAAGGCGAAAGAGGCGGCCGCCAAGCAGACCCCTGGTGGCGGCCCGCCGGGCGGTGGCCCGCCGAGCGCTCGTCCGAAGACCACCAATCCCACCAACGGATTGACCGCGGCGCAGAAGAAGCAGCAGCAGCAGGCTGCCGAGCGCGCCAAGCAGGACGAGCAGCGCCGCCGGGAATTCGAAGAGAAGATGCGCAAGGAAACGGAGCGGCGCGCCAAGGAACAGGAAGCCTACGAGAAGAAGCAGCGCGCCGACAACGATCGCCGGCAGGCCGAAGCCGAGCAGCGTGCCAAGGAAGCCGCCGCGAAGCAAGAGGCTTCCCGCAAGGAGCAGGAAGCCCGCGCCGCGGCACGGGAAGCGGCGTCGTCGGCGCAGCAGGCCGCCCAGCAAGGTATGGAGGCTGCGCAAAAGGCTGTGCAGGAAGCGCTTTCCGCCGGTCAGCAGGGTGCGACCGAGGCACTGGCGGCCGCCCAGCAGGCCGCGCAGAACTCGCTGAACGGGTCCGGCCTGCCCAAGGCCGCCGACCTGGCCGCCAAACTCGGCGGTGGCCCCGGGCCCGGCCCCAGCGCGCTCGCAAAGGGGCTGGGACTCTCCGAAGCGGCCAAACTCTTCCCTCGCGTGGGCGCGACCACATCGGCGCTCACCACCGGTACCGGTGCCGGTCTCGGTGCGCTCGGCAGCCGTGCCGGGGCCGCTTCGCAGGCGATGCCCGGTTCTCCCGGACCTGCCGGTGCCGCCGGTCAGGGCGCTGGGCAGGGCCAGCAAGCTTACAAGCGTCCCGCGTACCTCGAGTCCGACGCCCATCTGGATGAGTTGCTCGGTGAAGCGCCGAAGGTGGTCAGGCCAGTGGTCGAGCAGTGAGCCGTTCGTGGACGTTCACGGATATGGAGTTCGTGGCCCTGTGGTCTCGAGCCCGGGGCGGCGCGTTGCCGCCGCCGTTCACCTTTGTCACCGACATTCCGTACTACGACGACTTTCAGCGGGAATTGCGTAGCGTCCGGAATCGATTGCAGGCCGACGTGGATCCGAGGGTCGACGAGTTATGCGCGGAGCTGCGCGATCCGGACCTGAGCGTGGAGGTGCGCGGGGGCAGCGGTGCGGATTGGACCGACGCGAAGCAGACCATTCGCCTGCGCGCGGTCCGCTGTGGTAGCCGGGGCTATCTGGCGAAGCAGCTGCCGGGCAAGACGTATGACGCCTCGGGCGGTTTCACGATCACCGAGTGTGATCCGCTGGGCTTGGCCGCCGTCGTCGTGGCCGCGCTCCCGAAGGCCGAGGCGGGTAAGGGCAAGAATGTGACGTTGCCGATGCCGGTTACCGCCAAGACCGACGAGGGGTTGGACCACAGCTTCGGGACGTCCAACCTCTGGGACTCCTTCGACGACGACAACTCTGCTCGCGCGGAGAAGTTCGAGCAGATCGTGCCGGTTACCGAGGGCTACATCGTGGTTCGCCAGGGGCGGTCGGTCTACGGCCCGCGCGGGCAGCTACGGATTCAGCTCGGTTGGCGCGACCTGCCGGACGACGGCCGATACGTCATCGGCCCCGAACTGCCGCCGATCGCCCAGCCCGCCGACGACAACAAGTTCGCGGCGATGATCAACAAAGAGATCGCCAAGGTGATCCAGACCATCAAGGACGAACGCGCGTCGCTGCGCGAAGCCTGACGGAAGGTCCGCGGAACCTCAAGCGGCGGCAAAGTTCTCGTCATTATCGTTTCAGCGGCCGCTGCCCCTGCCAAGATCGGGACAGTTCCGATGCCAATCGTCGAGGTTCGTGATGTCCGGTCAGCAAGTCGAGATCCATCCGGAAAAACTGCGCCAGTCGTCGGGGACGATGAGCGGGGTCGCGGAAGAGCTACGTGCGGCGCAGCAGGCTGCCGCGGACGCGATCGCGAAGATCAAGTCCGCGGCCGGGAACGACAAATTCGGTGATCAGTTCCGGTTCGGCAGTGCGGGCGAGCCGGGATTCGACGAGTACAGCGCGACGCTCGTCGACAGCACTTCGATAATGGCGGAGAACCTGGACGAGGTCTCCGTCGGCTTGAACGACTCGGCCGATGCCATGGACGAGGTGGAGTCGGCCAATACCGAAGTCTTGAGCACCGACGGCCTGGCCGGAGGCGGGGGCGGGGGCGGCTCCGCTGGTGGCGGTGCCCCTGCCACCAGCGCCGCGCCTCTGCCCGAAATCCCCGAGCAGAGCCCGGACACAAGCGATCCCGCTCCTGCCGAGTCCACCGTGGAATCGTGGTCGGCCGCAGATCCACTCGGTACGGGATCCGTGGGTCTCGATGGCTTGACCGGCGGTCCCGGTCTGCTGGAGGGTCTGGGGCTGACCGGCCTGACAACACAGTCGGCAGCTGAGCAGGCGGACGCGGGCCCGGTACTCGCTGGGGGGCTCGATGCGTTGACCTCCGGTGTCGAGGCTGTGGGCACAGGCATCGGTGAGCTGTTGGAAATCCCGGCCGAGACAGAATCGCCGACCGACACGGCACCCGAGTAGAAGCGAGCGCACGTCCATGGGGGATAGGGCAAGGGAAGTCATCAAGGAGCAGATGTTCGCGGGGATGCGCGAACAGATCCAGGCCTTGGGTGCGGCGCAGCGCGAGCGTGCCGAGCTGATCATCACCGGCACTGCTGCGGGTAGCCGGGTCGCGGTGACGGTGAACGCTGATGGCGAGATTTTGGACGTCCGCATCGAGCCCGCTGCTTCCGGCATGAGCTATCGGCAGTTGTCAGTTGCTGTAACCGAGGCCGCCAAGTCTGCGCAACAGCAAGCGGCGCAACGCAATGCGGAGATCTTCGCGCCATTCCTCGGCGCCGCGGGGCGGAAACGCAAGGATTTCGCCGATGTGCTGGCCGATTTCGATGAGATCGCCGATATGATTCCCGGTCCGCAGCCGGTGGCTGTCAAGGCGCCGACGACCGAAGACAGCACCGCCGAAGTCGATGGCACCGCTGAGGGATTCGAAGAGACTCGGCACCGCCGTCCAGGCGGCGCGACCGACCTTTCCTGGTAGCGGTGTTCGCACACGATGAGTGAGGACAATCCGAACATCCCGGCGTGGGCGTGGCTACTGGAATTCTTCGAGTTCGTCGTGGGTTCCGACTGGCCGGCCGGCAGTATCCCCGAGATCGAGAAGATCGCCGCCGAACTGCGTGACGTCCAGGCGAAGGTCGAGGCCGCGCTCGGCCCGCTCCAACAGGGGATCAGTGAGGCCGATGCGGGCTACCCCGTAGGCGACGGCGGCGAAAGTATCGCCGGCGCACTGCAACCGCTTGCTACTGGCGATGCCTCGGTCGAAGCGCTGGCGGCGGCCTACGGCGAACTCGCGGGGGCGCTCGACGATTTCGCCGGCCAACTGTATTCAGCGGATGTGGAGGCGAACATCAACCTGGGGTGGTTCGCCACCGAGCTCGCCATCTCCTACGGGATGGGTTATGGAAAGTGGGCGTACCAGGCGAAGACCGTCGTGACCACCCGTTTGCGGTATTCGCTGCTCGGCCGTTTCATGCTGCGGGCCATTCAGATTCTGAAGACCAGATTCCCCTGGTTGAAGATACCGAAGAGCCTGGTCGGCAAGATCGCCTACGAGGTAGTGCAGGAAGGTTTGGAAGAGGTCGTCCAAGGCTTCATCACCGACAACCTGGTGCATCAGTTCACTACCGCGGCGGGCTATAAGTCCGATTTCACCGGCGAAAAGGCCTGGCAAAATGCTCAATTGAACTTGGTCGGCGGTATGACCGGTGGGCTGACAGGCGGCCTGCTCGGCAGGCGGTTCCCGATGTCGTCGCCACTGAACCCACAGAAGTGGTCGGACGCCTTCAAGGGCTACTCGACCGGTTTCGCCGCCGGCTTCGCCGGGGCGGCCGCGGCCCACGCGGCGACCCCGATGGTGACGGGCAAGTATGCCGAGTGGGACTGGAAGGCCGCGCTCTCCGGGGCGAACGCCAGTGGTCTGCCCAGCGCGGTATCTGGTTACCACCACGGGCACAACGGATTCGCGGGATTGCTGAGCGAGAGGAGCTTCCTCAACGGACGTCACGTGAACGCGGTTCCGGTGATGGACGGCGGTGCGGTATCGAAGGCCGTCACTCCTGTTAGCGGTGGTGGGGGAGTTACCCACGGCCTGAAGAGCGTTCAGCCTGTGCAGGCTGCGCCGACGGACTCCGAGGCTCCGCGGCGTGGCGCCACAGGTGAGCAGCAACCCGGCAAACGAGAATCGCATCGCATGGAAGCTGCTGCCAGACAAGGACCTCTGGAAGCCGTCACAGCGGACGTCCCGTCGAGTCCCGAAGCCGGACAGGCCGCCGTGCGGGCTTCGTCGCCGGCCGATATCGGGCTGGTGGCTGGTCCGGTCGCGGAGATCGATCCACCGGTGGTGAACGAGACTCCATACACCCCAATAGAATCAGGCTTGGAGATCGCTGGTACCGAGGTTCCTGCCACAGCCGAACTGGTGACGGTCGACGACCTGGTGCCGACCGACGGACCCGCGACCACTGAAGCCGGTCGTGACCCAGAGACCTTAGCCGCCGCAGCCCCTGCGCCGCCGCTTCCGCACGACTGCGCCTCGCATTCCCTGAGTCGGATCGACGAGTATCACCGTTCAGTCGTCTCGGTGCCACCGTCCGACCCCACACGACTGAACGGCATACCGTGGTGGGAACTTCGGCAATATCTCAATGGCGCGCGCCCGGAAGGATTCGCCGACGGCAAGATCACGGCGCACGCGAAGCTGGTCGAAGGCCTGCTGGAACGTGCTCGGAAGCAACCGGGGGCGGGGAACCTGTCGGCGTGGGTGATGGACAAGCGCGCGACCATCGGGACGGAGAAGAACGTAGTAGGCGGTCATACCTATGCGATCCGGTATCTGGGCGCTGTTGACGGTGTGGCCAGGTTCGAGGTGGCCGATCAGGAAGTGGTCTACGAGGGAACCGACGAGCGAGGCCGGGAATGGTTCCGCACTACCGCGGGCCGCCGGCTGTCGGTCGCCGAATTGGCGGGCGGTACAAGGGATACCACCGTGGCAACCTGGGCATTGGTCTTCCACGCCGATGCGGTCATCCGCGACGTCGGTGACCCGTTCGCCGCGCTGCCCGATGACGAGGAACGGTTCGGTGCCGACGCTGGATCGAGTGCTGAGCTTCCGTTGCACGCGGCGAAGCGATTCTTCCGCGAGTACGCCGACCCAGGCGGGCACTCGCCGCGGCCGCTGACGAACGCCGAATACACCTACGTCGCGGCCTTGGCGGAGCATGCCGGTATGACCGGCGAGCTGACCTGGCAGCACGAGGAAGCTCCCGCGCTGCGCAAGGAATTCGAGCGGTGGCGCGCGCACGGCGCGAAACACGCTCCGTTGCAGGCGCTGGCCGGCCTCGCGCAGGAGTATGCGGGTGTCCCTGGAAACATCTGGGGTGCTTGGGATTCCACGATTGCCCCGGAGTCGGATCTGCAGGCGATGGACGCGCTGCGCGATCGGCTCGCCGCCCAGTTGGATGTGCCGGCATCCGAGCTGACCGCGGATCGTCTTGCGAAAACTATTGCGGAGCAGAACTTTCGAACTCTGATCCGGGCCGGGGCGGTCGAGGCGCTCGCCGAAGCCGACCGCAGCCTGGTTCGTGCGCAGCGGGAGCTGGAGCTGGAGCAGCGCTATCGAAGCCAGCCCATTCTTCCGCCGCTGGATACATTCGGGGGCGAATCGGCTCGGCGGGAGTATCTGGCCGAGCAGGTATTGCGCCGAGCCGTTGCCGCACGTGACGAATGGGCGCGCAGGCTGGGGGTGGACGACACCGGCGTGGCCTCGAACCGGATTGCCGAAACGATCAAAGATTTACGCCGCGACGTGCTGGCTCGCGCCGCGGCTGTTACGCACCTGGCCGATGCAGTGCAGGCGGCGGCATCTTCCAGCGCCACACAGCGCTTCGATCTGGAGATCGGAGGCCAGCGGCTACCACTGATCGTGCAGGACGACGGTGGTGGTGGCTGGACTAAGCGTCCGGCGGCGCGCCTGGCGCCCCCGGACGTGGGCGTGCCGGCCGAGCCGAAACGCATCCCGAAGCGGTGGCAACGTGCTGCGACTCGGTTCGGTTTCACCAAATCGAACTGGCTCGAGCACTACATCTCCCCGGAATATCCATTTGGTTCGGGCGGAAATGGCACCCTCTACGGGAGTCTCATCGAAGGTTTCTCCGGGGTGGACTTGGCAGATCCAGCAGAGACGCCGGATCCGTTCTTCTTGATGTTGCAGTCCAAGCGGCTACGAGCCGACGCGCCGGCGTTCTGGCGGTTCCTCACCCGGCGCGCAATCTCCATGTCGGGTTTCGATCCGGCCAGACCGGCGATCACCGGATCGGTGCCACCTGCCTTTGCGGACCAAGCTATAACGGCGGAACCGAGCCGGGCGGCGCACACCCCTTCGCATCCGGATTTCGTTGAGCAGCAGCAGGATTCCGAGAACGCGCTGCGGCACCGGCGCGACCTCGGCCTGGTGTTGCAAGAGCTGGCCGAAAAGCATGGTGTGCGGCTGCCCGACTTGAACGCCACTTCGCGGGGACAGGCGTTACAGGAACTGCGGTATCGCGCTTTGCGTCATACCGCCGCGGTCGAGGCCTATGTGCAGGCGCTCGGTCGCTTCAAAGCCGAGGACCTGGTCCTGCCGTATCGGGCCGTCACCTTGATACAGAAACCGAACCCGCCGCGCGACCTCGAGCGCCGCGATCCGATACAGCAACTGCTGGTGGAGATTCGAGCGAAGCTGAAGGTCAACCCAGATGCGGTGAACCCGGAGGCCGGCCTCAACATGAACCAGACCCGAGAGCAGACCAAGCAGGGCAACTGGTGGGATCTGGGGTTCAATCAAACGCCCTTCGCGTTGAAGCTATACCGCGCAGCGCTGCGCCGTGAACAGCTGAAGAATGAGGTGATCACATGGGCGGACTGGCTAGGAGTAGATCGGGCCCAACCTCTCGATCAGCAGCTGCGCGCTTTACGTGACACCGGACTCGGCTTATCGAGCGCTGTAGATTCTTTCGAAAGACAGGCAACAGAGTACGAACAGGCAGAATCGCATTTCGATGCAGCGATCGCCGAGCTGGCGCGCATTGTCGGTGCCGACTGGATTCAGGCTCAGGGCGGGCAAATGCTCACCGAGGGGGTCGGTGTGATCGGGGGCCCGCGACCGCGGGTGGTAGTTGTCGATGGCGGCACTGGTCACGACAGCATGCTTACGCGTGCCTTGGCCGACCCCCAGCACGCGCACTGGGCGCAGGCGCTTACCGAGGGCGCATCAGACCTCGAATATCGGGTGGTCCGTCCAGATTCTGTAGCCGGGCCTCAGCTGGTGCACGTTCCGGCACCATCGGTGCATCATTCGGTGACCGAGGTCAAGGGCAGGCCAGTCGCTGTTACCGCGCTGCGCGACGGCACCGGCCCATTGCGGTTCATTTCCGAGAGGGAAACCGCCGCGCCCCCGGCGATGGGTAGCGGTCCCGCTGCGCCTTTGCCGGACTCGGAGGTGGTGGCGCGCTTCGAATCCGCCGCCGCTCAGCTGGGCGTGCCCTTGATCGATCTCGCTCCGGATGCGGTCGATCGGATAATCGACGACCGGCGAAACCAGCTGGCTTTGCGCGCTTTACGGGTCGGCGCGCTTTGCGATCATATTGCCGCCGGCAGCCGGCATCTGGTGGCATCGACAGCACGCCGGTTGCTGCATACGCTGTCTCCGGTCATCCAGGACGTCGACGCAGCCACCTTCGCCGTCGATCGCGAAGCTGCCTTCACTCGGTGGGCCGAAAAACACCAGTCCAAGATGGCCGACGTCCGTGTGCTGCTGGAGCTGGTCCGGAAAGAACCCGGCCTGCTGACTTTCGACGCTTTGCGCGGATCCGGGCCCACGGTGATGTTCGAGGACCTCGCACTGAAGGCGACAGGGCACATCGCCTCGGCCCGCGATTTCGCGGCTCGAAACTCCGCACTCGACGAGACGGAAATCGCGAAGATTCACCTGCTCGAGTCGAAGACAGTCGCGGATCTGTTGCACTCCGATCAGGACGCGGTCGTGCGAGTTATGCAGACCGACCCCGCAGCGGTAGGCGAGATCCTGCAAGCCGACTGGGCTATCGCAGCGAAGGTCATGCGGCTCGGACCAGAAGAAATCGCCAGAATCCGCCGTTCGGAGCCGTCAGAGGTCGCGAGTCGTCTGCAGACGGAGCCGGACGAGAACGCGGAAATCCCACAGCCCGAACAGGATTGGGCCCGCCTGATCGGGGTCGATCCGAAGCTGGCCTTCCCCGATCAGATCGTACCCGGTCAGCGGCTCGCCGCATCGAACAAAGCGGCGGCACTCTACGGACAGTTCAAAGGCAATACGGTTTTCGGGCGTCTGCAAGATTCGCCCGAGCAATTGGCGAAGGTTCGTGACGAACTGCTCGCGGAGATCGATGCCGATGCCGCCGCGCTGGATACGCTCGCAGCGCTGGCAGAGCGTTTTCATCAGATCCGGGATCACAGTCTTTTCGCCCGCCTGTCCGCCGCACTGATCAATCACTGTGTGCCGGAATCCTTCGACCATCTCCGTACGCAGCAGGGTGCGGTGACCAACGCCTTCGAGGTCGACCCGAATCGGGTGGGCGGGGTGTTGTGGAGCGAGCTGAAACCGGCCTTTCGCGGTTCGGAACCGGAGCGGTTCACCGACGACGGGGCCCTCGGTGGCCGAGCCAAGGTGATCCACGGCCTCCTGGCGCAAGCCGCGAAAACACCGAAACGAACAAAGATTTCGGCATGGGTGCTGGAACGGCGCACTACCGCCGGCAAGTACGCGGCCGATGGACACGCCTACACTGTGACGCTGCTGGGTAAGAACTCCGAGGGCAAGCCGCTTTTCGAGGTCAACGGCCGGCGAGCCGGCTACGACGGCGTCGAAGACGGTCAGGAACGTTTCGTCACCGAATCCGGTGCGCGCATGACGCTGACCGAGCTCGCGGGTGGCATCAGCAGCGAAGTAACCGGTACCTGGGCTGTGGTCTACAGCCGGAAGCCGAGATCGGACGTCGGCGAGATCGTGCTCGGGGTGGGTGAATCGAGCCCACCGCCGAGCGAGCTGCGCATCGGCTCGAGCACGCCTTTGTCGGACGGTCCGGAAAACGACCGAGCCGCGTTGCCGCGCAGTCACTTACCTGAAGTCGACGCGTCCGGCGTCGCGGAAGCAGTGGCGCGCGAGATCCTCTCGGCTGTGGACACCGTGCAGACCGCGCACCCCGAGGTCGCGCTACGGGCAATCCGCATCGGCCGGCTGTCATGGAAAGAGTTCGCCGAGTTCGACGCGGGCACAATAACGATCAGTGACGCCTGTCGCTCGGACCCAACCGGCTTCGCGGAAGGGTGGGCCCAGCAGATCGTGCTCGAAGCTCAGGTAGGCGTGCCGGACCGGCCCTACTACGGCGCGGTACTCGGTGAACTCGGGCATGCATTGGACGCGGCCGGGGAATACCGCGCCCACGAGCGGATCACGGAGACACTGGTCGAGCGTCATCGGTCGGTAGCGCCGGAAGAGGCGTACCCCAACTGGGAGGCGCGCCAATTTCTTGCGGACAGCTACACCGGTGACGGCGCTTTGGTCCGCGAGCACGCCCTGGCTCAATCATTTGCCGCGGTCCTGCACGAAGGCATCGTGGCAACCGAGGGGCAGCAGGCGCTGTACGAACTTCTGACATCGGAGGCGCGGGGTGGTTCACAGCCGAGCTGGCTGGTCGAACTCCAGGATCTAGCAGCCGAATTCGCCGCGGATCTGCGGGTACAGGGTTTCCAGACGGCCCAAACCGGCGCATTGGCTGCCAACCACTACCGCGCCGAATTACGATCGACCGCGGATATCGACTTCCTGATCCGGCCGACGGCCGCCGCGACCTTCACTGATCTGGCGGACTACCTGACCGATGCCGGGTACAGCGTGCAGACCGAGCACCGCCGGTCGGACGGCGAACTGGTTCTCCTGCGCGTGGAAAGGGTCGGCGTTTCCATCGACCTGCTCTGCCTCGACACCCCCTTCATCAGGCAGGCCATGGATCGAGCCGCCGACGGCCGGCTGCGGGCCGAGGACCTGATCGTTTTCAAGCTGATGGGCGGGCGATCCCACGATGCCGACGACATCCGATCGATCATGGCCGGATCGGATTCCCTCGACCTGGAACATATCCGGGCCTGGAGTGCGGACCGGGGCGTCGAGCAGGAGTGGGCGGGGTTCCAGTCCAGCCCCGATATCCCATTCCAGCTGGGCGCCGGCGCCGGTGACCTGACCCGCGCTCGGTTGGACGCGGAATTGCTGCAGGGCACAGCGGGTTTCGATGACGAACAGGCTGGAGCCGCCTACGCGCGGCAGTACTGGAACTCATATGTCGACCACCTCGCGCCGGAGACGAAACACGCTCTGATGGCAGCCGACCGATTCGGGTACGGATCGGTCAACGCCGCCCTGGGCTCCGGGGGTGAATCCGCTCGCTCGAACGAGCTCGTCGCGATGGCGGACGCGGCAATGGCCCAGCGCCCGGTACCCGACACCATCGTGGTGACCGCGGGAATCGAATTGGACGACAACGATTTCGACCACCCGGACCGCATGACGGGGCAGACTCGCGTCATCCCGGCCTTCTTGCCCACCACACCCAGCATCTACGAACCGGACGACATCGGGATGGAACGAGGTGCTCAGCCGGGCGCGATCCGCGCCGACGCCATCCTGCACCTGCGGGTCCCGGCGGGCACCCCGGCGATCTGGACCGAGCGAATCTACGACCCACCCGCCGCCGCCCCCAACCTGCTGCTTCCGCCCGGCATCACCTACCGGGTCCGCGCTGTCGTCGAAGACGAGGACAGCCTGATCCATCTCTACGCCGACCTACTACCGGCCCTGCCGGGGCCCGATCCGAGGGGGAATTCGTGACGAGCAGATGGGAGCTCAGCGACCTGGAGTTCGTTGCGCTCTGGGAACCGTTCCGAGCGGGCACGGTGCCACGGCCTTTTCAGTTCACCAGCCGGATTCCCGACTATGACGACTACCAGCGAGAGAAGGAAGCGATTCGGGACCGCATGCGAAATACCTTGGGTCAAGAGCTCGGTGGGGCCCTCGAAGCCGCCGCGTGTCCCGATATTCGCGTGGTTGTCGCCGGGTACGACGGTGCGGATCCGAAGGATCCGAAAGCGCAGGTGCGACTGCTCGCGGTGCGTCGTGGCGGGTTGGGCTACGTGCTGGTTCAATTGCCGGGCGAAACGCAGTGGCACAGCGGTGGATACATCATTGCCGAGCACGACGCACTGGTGCTCGCCATGGCTGTTGCCGAGGCGCTGCCCGACAAGTCGGCGGGTCGATTAGGGCGGCTTGTCCTGCCTCGTCAAGGTGACGACATGGACCACTCGTATCAACGCTCCGTGGCACACGAACTGACTCATGACCCGGATCGAGATCGCGCAGTGGAGTTTCGCCGCTCGCAGATCTGCGGCCAGGGCAGTATTGAAATATCCCAAGGAAGTTCACGGTTCGGTCCTCGTGGCATCGTCCGGCGCGTCCTGAGCTGGCGCGATCTGGACCGGGACGGCAGATATGCGGTCACCGCCGCCAACCCGCCGGTGGCGATCGGAGCCGGTGCTGAACGCCTCGCCGGTCTCATCAACGCTGAAATCGCCGAAGTGGTTCTGGCTATCAAAGATGAGCGCTCCTGAAGCTACCTTAAATCGAGGTAAGGCTTACTAAATTCCGGCGCGGCATCGGAGCGGTCGTGCCATCATGTGCGAGATATGGGGGGAGGCACCCGCTTCCGGTGCTTCCAAGAGGGTCAGGAGCACAATCAATGGGCGAAGACTTCAAGTGGTGGCAAGATCTCGCGTCGAGTGGGTCGATCAGGCTCGAGGACGGTGCCGCATTGCGCTGCGCGAATGCCTGCGTCGCTATGGTTGATCGGATACTCGGTGTCAAACAGTATGTCGGGTATGTAGATAACCTTCCGCCATATACGCCGCTGCAATCCGGTACCGACCTTGCGGCAGCACTGTCGGAGAAGGGCACAGAGCTGAAGGAACGGCTCGATCTGCACATGGAAATTTTGAATGACATGGTGGATGCCTTCGACGCGGCGGGTAGGGCATATGCCTGGGCCGAGGGGGAGTCGGCCGCCGAGATCAACAAGGTCTTGGCTGAGTTCGACAAAATCGATGTGCCGAGCAGCCCGAGTAAAGATGCGCTCGACAGCGAGCTCGGGAGCACGCCTCCGAGCTCGGGTCCGGAGTTCGACCCATGGGACACCAGTGGTACCCCGGATAGTGGAGATACGGAAGCATGGTTTGCCAACTACAACGGTAAGTACCAAGACACCGACATACGAGGAGAGTACGGCGATAGTCTGACACATCAACAGTTGTACGACATTCGCACGCATATGGACGATCACCAGGTAATCGGCCAGGTCAACACTGCGAATGCGGTCTGGCACTGGATGTCGGGTCAGCTGGAGGAACAGTTCATCGATCTCCACAATGAGCTGGAGAAAGTCAAAGAAGATTGGGAGGGACCGGGCGCAGAAGCCGCTGTCGGAGCTGCCAAGGCCTACGCGAACAGTGTTGATTGGCTGCAATTCGAAATGGCCTGGACCGGAGCGAATCTGCGCTACACGGTGCATTGGCTGCAGCGGACGAAAGATGGAATGCCGATGCATCCCGAACCGCTGATGAACTCGCATTTCGACGGTGCCGAAACGACCGATGGAGCGAAGGAAGTGATCGATAACGTCTACCGGCCGAGTATCAATGAGACTTCGGCCTACATACCGATCCTGACTGTGCCACGCGACCCGACTGACGAGAGCGACGGCAACACTGGTGCGGACAGCTGGCCGGGTGCCGGCCCGGGGATCGGCGCCGGGCCTTCGGGGGTAGGGATGAAAGGGTCGAGAGTTGGAGCGGGTGGGTCGGAGCCGCTTTCCGCCAGTGCATCCCAGTCGAGCCCGCTGTCCAGCCTCGGTCAGCAGCTCGCTGACGTGCTGCAGTCCGGCGCGGAGAGTGGGAAAGACTTGGCCGGTGCCGGCAATCCAGTAACGCCGGGGAGCCCGGCCAGCATGATGACGGCAAGCGCGAGTCCAGCGGGAAGCGGTGCCAAGTCGGGTTCCGGCGCCGGAGCCGGGCTCGGTGCGAGCAAGGAACTCAGCCGTCCGGCGAATCAGTTCCCCAGGGTCGGGACCCTGAATCCGATCGCGGCGGCTGTCAATCCGGCGGCCGGCCGGGCCGGAATGGCCTCGACCGGGGGGGTGCCGGGATCTCCGGGAGCGGCAGGTGCGGCAGGGCGCGGCGCCGGACAGGACGAGCGGCGCGAACGGCCGGAGTATCTCAGCAGCGCCGAGAACACCGATGAGGTGATCGGCGCACCGCAAGTGGTGGCCCGGCCGGTCTTGGACGAGTGAGCATGCCCCCAGTACTCCCGGCATACCGCCCGCCCGGATCCCACTACACTGATCAACGAGCAACGAGGGGTTGATGCGATGTCCACAGCGGCGAACATCAGTGGCACCATCTCGGTGAAGACCACCGAACAGGGTCTGCCACTGGCTATTTCGGTCGAGCCGGGGGAATTGCGGCGTGACCCAGCGGAGCTCGCGAGTCAGATCATGCGGTTGTGCCGGCAGGCGGCGAACCGGGCCGGTCTGGCGCGGCGGGAGCAGTTGCAGGAGGCGGGGCTCAGTAGTCAGATGCTGGCGCTGACCGGGCTGCCGAAGCCGGAAGATGTCGCGGCGCAGGAGTGGGTGGAGGAAGAGGAGTACGAGGAAGAGCCGCAGAGCTGGTTGAGGGACGCTTGATATGAGTACCAATCCGGTGATGGACGAGATCGAGGCGCGGGCGCAGCGGGCGCTGAACCGGCTGCGCGATCTCGGGGACGAGATGGCGAAGGTCCGCGGGCAGGAGACGTCCGAGGACGGCGCGGTCACCGTCGAGGTCGACGGCAATGGGACATTGCGGGACTTACGATTTACCAGCGCGGTGTCGCGAATGTCACCGAGCGAATTCGAGCAGGCCGTAGTTTCCACTGCGCACCGGGCGGCGGCTCAGGCGATGGGGCGGATGGGTGAGCTCATCACCGACTTCAATGAAGAATCCGCAGCTCAGGCCTAGTGCAACACCAAAGATTTACTCTCCCTTAAGACATTCAACCCGAATATTCACTGCGCGACACAACACGTGATCCGGTAGATTCGGGGCAGACAAACCAATCGTTTTCTCGCAGAGGGTGTTTCCGATGCCTCACGGTCATGACATAAATCCCTGGCCTCATGTGGTCGCCGAACCTCATGCGATTCGGGCCTATTCGGATGCGGCCGCGGGGATGGCGGCCAGCGTCGCGAGCGCGGGTGCGGTAAACCAGGCGGCCACCATGGCCGCGGCCATCCCGGTATTCGGTTTGATCGGCCAGGATTTCCTCGCTTCCTTCGCGGTGGCCCAGGCCAACCACCTCACCTCCGTCGCCGAGCTCGCCTTCGTGCACGGCATGACCGCGGTCACCTTGCAGCAGGCCGCCGCCGAATACCAAGGGACGGACGCGCTTTCGGGCGCCGACATCGACGTGGCCGGTAAAGCCTGATGACGGAACTGGTCGATCAGTCGGTACTGGGCATGCTGCGCGAGAGCGCGCTGGGCCCGATGCTGGACCGGCCGGTCAACGATGTCCTCAAGGACATGGGCCTGCCGCAGCTGCCCGAAATCCCGCTGCTGCCACCGATGCCCGGGCTCCCGCCGCTGCCGGTGATCGACCTGTCCTTGCTGGCCAAGCCGCTCACCGACTTGGCCGCGACCTTCGGCACCGGCATCTTCCCGGCCGCCGCGCCCGCGCCTGCGCCCGCGAGCACCGGTGACCCGGCGCAACCGGCCGCCCAGCCGGCCGCCGCGCCCGCCATCGATCCGACGGAGGTGCTGTCCCAGGTCTCCAGCGTCGTGTCGACGGTGGTGCAGCTCGGCGGCAGCGCGCTCACGATGGCGATGCAGCTGTGGCAGAGCCAGGCCGCCGCCGAAGCCGAGAACAAGGGCAAAGAGGCCCAGAAGGACGGCGGCAAGATCGCCACCCAGGCCGCGCAGGAATCGGCCGGCGTCGCCTCGGCCGCGAGCTCGGTTTTCACCGGCGGCGCCATCATGGCGGCCATCATCGCCAAGTACATGGCGCAGGTCGCGGCCTCCGCGCCGTTCCTGTCGCTGCCGGGCGGGCAGGCGTTCCTGGTCGCCTCCACGATCGAGACGATGGCCGAGGCCACCGCGACGGTCGCGAAGACACGCGCCGAAATGACCGTGCACAGCGCGGAAATGACGGCGACCGGTCAGAAGGTGCCGGTCACCGATGCCCCCAAGGGCATGGACCAGATGCAGATGCTGCAGATGCTGATGCAGATGATCCCGACGCTGACCACCGCGGTGAAGACCGGCATGGACTCGGCTATCTCGCTGCACAAGACCCTGAACCCGGCGTCGACCACGAACCCGGCCAAGGACAAGGACAAGCTGGAGAAGCCGGCTTTGGACAAGAACGCGGCCAAGGCCGGAGCGGGCGGTGGCGGTGGCGGTGTGGGCGGTCTCGGCGCCGCCGCGGCGCGCCAGCTCGGTCCGTGGGTCGACGGCCGCACCGCCGGCAATTTGGGCGCGGCGGGCACCCAAGGCCTCGGCAACCCGGCCTCGGCGATGCAGGCCGGAGCCAGCTCGGCCGCGCGCGCCAGCACCACCTCTGCGGCGAGTTCGCCGGGCATGATGCCGATGTCGCCGATGGCGGCCGCGGGCATGGGCCGCGGCGCCGAAGACGCGGCGAACGGGCTGCGTGACGAACTGGTGTCCGCCCAGCACGGCAACGAGGTCGTGGGCGACATCGAAGGCGCCTCGCTGCCCGTCGTCGGCGCGGCCAACGCCGATGGACTCAACGAACCGCCGGACCAGGCACTCACCCTCTGATAGGAGGACGTCATGGAATTCGATCGCGCCGGGGCAGTCAAGTCCGCCACCGCATTGGACGCCCTCGCAGACCGGCTGGAAGCCGATCTGAAGGCCAACACGCCGGCCCTCGCCGTGGAAGCCGCAGGGCTGGACGAGGTTTCGCAGCGCGCCGCGCAAACCCTGCGCGGTGTGGCCGCCTCTTATGACGAAGCCGCGACCGCGGGTGTACTCGAGCTGCGCAAACTGGCGGCCACACTGCGTTCGCAGTCGCAGCAGCTGGTGGCGATGGATACCGAGAACGCCGCCGGTCTCGGAACCCAGGTCTAGCGCGAGGCGGACATATGGTCGAACCGCCGATCCCCGGTTTCACCGGCGTGGTCTGGGAAGCCAGGCCCACGGAGAAACTCGCGCAGGATCTCAGCACCGGACGTGGCGCGGTGCCGATGGCCGAAGCGGCCGCGGCATGGACGCGCCTAGGCGCGAGTTTCGGTGGCGCCGTGGTCGAATACGACCAGATCATCAAGGCTATCGGTGGCGCCTGGAGCTCCCAGACCAGCCCGGAGATCATGGACCGCATCACCAAGTTGCGGGAGTGGTTGCTCGAGGCGGCCGGGAATGCGGGCCAGAACGCCACCAAGACCGGAGCCCAGGCCCTGGCCTATCAGGTGGCCCAGCTGGCGATGCCGCATGTCACCGAGGTCGCCGCGCTGGAGCAGGCGAAGAAGACGGTCGAGGCGATCGGCGCCGGACTGGGCGCGCCCCTGGTGGGCGCGGCCGCCGATATCGACGCCGAACAGGATCTGGCCAAAGCCAATGCGGCGCGGGTCATGCGTGTCTACGAGGAGGCGACCAAGCCGCTGGAGACGCCGTGGGCGCAATCGCAACCACCGGTGATCGCCTCCAACGCCGCCCTCGAAGCCGAGCGCGCCGCCACCGAGGTCCGCCCGTCCACCTCGATGCCGGGGATCGCGCTGCCCGCCTCGTTCGCTGCGGCACTGGCCCGGGCCGCGGCGCAGCCGCGCGCGAAGTCCGCGTTCACCACCCAGGCAGTGGCCGCGGCTGCCGCGGAGCCGAAACCCCTGCCCGTGGAATCGGCCCCGGTGCCGGGTGAGTCGTCGTCCGCGAGCCGGATGGGCGCACCGGCGGCCATGGCCCCCGCCTCGGCTATGCAGGAGGAAGAACGCACGCTGCGCGCGGGCGCCGCTTCGGCCCAGCCGGACAAGCCGTTCGAGGTCGAAGCCGGATTCGCCGCTGCCCCACCGGTTCTCGGCGGACCGGCGGAGCCCGCACCGAGAGCTACGGCACCGGGGGCGGCATGACCACGATGACCAACGACGGGCTGCTGGCGGTAGCCGACCTGCTCGGCGTTCAGACCTTGCCGTTGGTGCTGGGCGTCGGCCCGCAGCAGGATTCGGCCGAGGCCTGGCAGGCGGCGCGGCAGCAGGCGATGGCGGAGCTGCGCGGCGCAGGTCTGGTCACCATCTACGACGATGTCGCCACCGATCTCACCGAGGCCCTGTTTGTCCTGGCCAATCCCGAGCGCGAGCTCGCGGCGCGGATCTACACCGAGTCGGGCGTGCGTCAGGTTTGTGTGGCGCGCAAGGGATCTCGACATGCGGTCGGCACCAGAGACGGCGACAACTTCGAGGTCGGCACGATGTGGTGCGATGGCGGCGGCGCGGCCCTGGCCCGTCCGGTGCTCGAAGTGCTCGGCCGCTCCGCGGCCGCGGATATCCCCAGCATCAGTTCGCCGATCGACGAACTGCGCGAAAGATTGGACGAGGCAACACGGTCCAGCGATTACGCCGATGTCTTCTACGGCCGCGGCGTGGCCGAACGCGATGCCATCGAGTTCGGCCTGGCCATGTCCAGCTGCTACGGGCACGCCGAAATCGTCGCCTATGCCTACGACGAGGGCGTGACCACCAGAACGTCCGGAGCGGTAGCGATCTATGACACCTCGCGGGGTCGGATCGCCGCAAGCCCCGGCGCTGCGCCGGACCTGCGGGTCTGGTCGACCTTCACCCCGGGTACCGATCACCGGATCGCACAGGCGATTTCGGCGCTGATCGAAACCCTGCCCGGAGGAAGGTGGATGCCCTAGTTAACGCATCGGAACTCACGAACCGACCGAACCACCGCGGCGACAGCGCAGCGGATGACGAAATACCGAAATGAAGAGGTGAACAATGACCACTAGCTTTACCGCAGCCGAAGCCGCCGCCGTCGTCGAGGAGTACCACGATGCGGTCGCCGGTATCAAGAAGACCATCGGTGCAGTTCAGGAAACCTTCGACGCGGCCCGTGCGGGCTGGGAAGGTGCTGCCGCGGTCGCGGGCCAGAAGGCCTCGACCTCCTGGCAGGAGGAGACCGAGCGGATCAACGGCAAGATCGATCTGCTGAATCAGACGATCCAAGAGGGCAACAAGACCCTCGAGAACGTCGATCCGGAAAACGTCGACGCCCTGACCAACCTGATCTGACGATTTTTTCTCTCGAAAGGAGTCCCTGTCATGGTCGATGACCGGATGAAGTATGAAAAGGCTACCCAGGATCGTCTGATCGGCGAGATGGATCAGTACTACAAGGATCTGGACGGGTACAAGGACGCGTTCGTCGCCGCCCGCGACAAGCTGATCGCCAAGGCGTGGGAGGAGAACTCCGCGCTGGAGACCTTCCAGACCCGGGCCAACGATCTGCTCGAAGAGCTCGGTGACACCCACACCAAGCTGCAGGCGCTGCGCCACGCGATCGACGGCGCGTTCACCAACGCCTTCGACGCCGACAAGAAGGTCTACAACTCCTTCTGATCGGGCTGAGCCCGACGACCCCGGCCACCCTCGCGGGCGGCCGGGGTCGTCGTCATCTGGCGGCCGCCAAAGCCGTATGCAGATACTGCATTTCGTCTGGTGTCGCCACCATGTGCACGCGGGTGGTGACACCGGCGGTCCGCACGGTCACCAGGTTCGCCGACTCTGGATCCTCGGCCAGGGTGACATCCGGATCGAAGTGGTCCTCGATCACCGCCGGCGCGCCGCGCAGCAGCACGATGGTCGCGTCGGAGTGATGTCCGGTCGGCTGAATGCCGTCGTAGACAACGACATTCGCGAAGCGGTGCGCGCTGGCCTGCTGGCCGGCCGCAGACCACGCCGCAACTGTCAGCGAATGCGGCACACCCACGTCGGCGACCATCTGCCGCCAGGCGTCGTGCCGGTTCGTGTGTACCACCACCGACGCCCCGAGCGCGATGGCGCGCAGAATCATCTGCTGCGCGACCAGCAGCGAGCCGATCACCTCGACTCGTCGCACCTGATGCCCGACCAGCGGCAGCGCCACACCCTGACCGGAGGTGTCGGCCCCGATCAATTGGCCGCACCCGGCGATCGGCATCGGCAGGGCCGACAGCGAATCCGGCTTGCCGAGATAGGTTTCGGGGCTGAACTGCCGGCCGCGCTGAGCGATCGGGAGGGTGTACAGCAGGGCGCGGAATTGCTTGCCGGGCAACGGGACCAGGCCCTCCGCCTTTACCTCCGCGGGCTTGTCCCGGGTATCGAAGCGCACCACGGCGGTCACCTCGATGCCCGCGGTGCCGGGTTGCGCCTCGGTCTCCCGCGGCGCCTGCTCGCCGGCGCGCTGTAGCCGCATGGTCACGGTCGTCGCCAGCGTCGGCGTGGACCACACCGCGGCGAATCCTCTCGGCCCCAACGCTTCCGGCGCCATCCGATAAGTGGTGTAGTGGATGCCTTCTCGTTCCACACTGTGCGGGGTCTCGGTGAACTCCTCCAGCGGCGTGTGCCGGGTGAGCTGGTTGACCGTCGCGGTGATCTCGGCGGCCGACAGCACGGCCGTGGAGATGCCCTGGGCGGCAAGCCGGTTGGCCACCCGCCGGGTCGCCACGATCGCCGTGCGCAGGGTGCCGGCGGCCCCGCCGCCGCGCCGCGCCACCGCGGCCGCGTTGGCCAGTGGATCCAGCCGCAGCACCACCCACACCGTGCGGTGCGCGACGGCCGGCAGCGGACCCAGGATCTGTTCGTACAGATGCGAGACCCGGCCAGGCCCCGCGGTGCGCGCCCCGGTGCTGATCACGTCGATCGACGCCAGCTCGATGTCGAACTGGTTGAGGCAGTGCGCGATCTCGGGCAGCGGCATCATGTCGTCGGAGATCAGCGACTGCGGACTCAGCAGCGTCACCGTGCGTGGATGCGCTTCGATCCGCAGCATGATGAGCAGTCGCGAGCCGTCCCAGCGCATGCCGTAGGTGCCGCCCTCGGGCAGCGGGACGTCGAACGGCGCTTGATTAACTGTTGCCGAACGATTGCGGAACGCTCGCCAACGGAACGTGAGTTCTTCATCCATCCAGCCAGCCAGGGACTTGCGGCGCGGCAGTGGCGCCAGACCGAGCAGGAGTACGCCCGCGCACACCCCGGCCGCTACCCACACCGAGGCGTCGAAGATCACCGCTACCAGCGAAGACGCGACCGCGCAGAGGGCGACGGGAATTACCCAGCGCAGCGGGAAGATTCGGAACAACCAGAAGTACGGGGAATGCAGCGGCGGCGCTGTTTCGCGGTTTTCGCCGTCGGCTGTGGTGGAACCCATGCGGACATAATGGACCGAACTCGTTCGGCTTCGCTACTGTAAGCCGCACCGAGTGAATCACTGGATCCGCTATACCCGCGTCAGTTCGGAGGCGTTCGTGCCCGCACAGTTGACTACCAAGGCGCAAGTCAACGGCTACCGCTTTCTGTTGAAAAGGTATGAGCACGCGCTGATCCGCCGCGATATCCGGATGCTGCACGATCCGATGCGTTCGCAGTTCCGTTCGCTGGTTGTCGGAGCCGTGCTCGGCATCCTGGTGGTCGCCGGCGCCGCGATCCTGGCGTTCCTGCGCCCGGTCGGCTCGATCGGCGACGCGAACATCGTGATGGGCAAGGAAACCGGCGCGCTCTACGTGATCGTCGACGGGACCCTGCATCCGGCGCTGAACCTGGCTTCGGCCCGCCTGATCGCCGCCAGCAACGAGAAACCCGCCTCGGTCAAGGAATCCAAGCTGACCATGCCGCGCGGGCCGCTGGTGGGCATTCCCGGCGTTCCCGCATCGCTGCCGGGCGCCTCCTCGCCCGACTCGATCTGGAGCCTGTGCGACACCGTGGAACTGTCCGCGGCGGGCAGCGCGGAACACTCGCCGGGCTCGAAATCCACTGTCATCGCCGGTGCGCTCAACACCGGCGTACCCGGCGCCGCCCGCCCGCTACAGGCCGACGAGGCTCTGCTGGTGAGCCGCGGCGGCAAAACCTTCCTGATGTTCGACGGCAAGCGCGCCGAGGTGGACCCGAAGGATTCGGTGCTTTCCCGCTCGCTCGGCCTCGAGGAGTACAACCCGCGTCCGGTCAGCGCCGGGTTGCTGAATTCCGCCACCCAGGTTCCCGCCCTCACCCCGCCCAAGATCGATCGCCTCGGCGAACCAGGCCCGGGCCGGCTGTCGGGTGTGCCGATCGGCGGCGTGATCCGGGTGCAGCGGGTCGGCTCCGAGGAGCTGTACGTCGTGCTTTCCGACGGTGTGCAGCGGCTTTCGCCGTTCTCCGCCGAAGTGATCCGCAACGCGAACTCGCAGGAGATGAACGAGGTCATCTCGGTGCCGCCGGACCGGGTCGTCGGCGTGCCGGTGGTGAGCCAGCTGCCGGTGGATAAATTCCCCGGCCCGATCCCGCGCATCATGACCCCGGAGGACAACAAGGTCAGCTGCATGCAGTGGGCGAAGAAGCCCTCCGATCCGGCCGCCACCATCACAGTGTTCGCCGGACGCGCACTGCCACTGCCGAGTTCGGCCAAGGTGGTGGACCTGGCCACCGGCGACGGCACCGGCGACCGCATCGACACCGCCTACATTCCGCCGAATTCGGGGGAGTACTTGCAGGTCACCGGTATGGCGCCGGACAGCGTGCGCAAGGGCAGCCTGTTCTACATCTCCGACAACGGGATTCGCTACGGCATCCCGGACGCGGAAACGGCCGGCATCCTCGGCCTGGCCGAGAAGCCCCGGCCCGCACCATGGCCCATCATCGGGCAGCTGGTTCCAGGTCCCACACTCTCGCGCGAGGAAGCCCTCGTCAGCTACGACACCCTGCCGACCACGAACTGATCGCCCCGCAACGCAATACGGCCCCGAATCCTCGGGGCCGTATTCCTCTGCCAGGGTCAGCGCAGCGTCGCCAGCACGTTGTCCAGCGCGTTCTGCATATCAGCGGCCTCGATCCGCATCAGCACCGACTCGTCGACCGCGCTCAGATCCAGGTTGATGTCGTTGGCCAGCCGGAACTCCCGCTCCTCCTCGGCCGCCTCGATCACATTGCGGATGAACCGGCCGTTGCCGGCCATATCGATGCCCCGCCGGATCTCGCCGCTCTGATCGGTGGCCTGCCGCTGGTACAGCTCTGCGCACGCGGCGACAAGCAGCGCCTGCGCCTCCTCCGACACTTGGGAATCCCGCTTGCGCGCGATGAAGGTGCCGATATCGCCGAGCTCCTCGGGGGAGTACGAATCGAACTTCACGCGCTTCGCGAAACGGGACGCCAGACCGTCGTTGGAGGCCAGGAACCGGTCGATCTCCCCGTCGTATCCGGCGATGATCACCACGAGCCGGTCGCGATCGTTCTCCATGCGGGCCAGCAGGGTGTCGACCGCTTCGCGGCCGAACGCGTCGCCACCGGAGAGGCCGGTTTGAATCAGTGTGTAGGCCTCGTCGACGAACAGCACGCCGTCCATGGCGGAGTCGATCAATTTGTTCGTTTTGATCGCGGTACTGCCCAAATGCTGGCCGACGAAATCAGAACGTTTGGCTTCGATCAGCTTATCGGTCTTGAGAATTCCTAAGCCACAGTAAATTTTTGCCACCACGCGAGCAACGGTTGTCTTACCGGTTCCTGGCGGGCCGGTGAATGCTAGATGTTGTCCACGGGACCCGCTCGCCATTCCTTTTTCGGCACGGATCCGCGCTAGCTGAGCAGTTGCCTGCAACTTGGCCACCTGCATTTTGACGCCGGCCAAACCGATCTGCTCATCGAGTTCCGTGCGCGCCTTCTCCAAGATCAACTTGGCTTTGTCGTCGCGCTCTTCCTGGCCCATCTGTTCCAGCGAGGGCGCCGAGGCCGGATCCCACTTGTTGGTGCGCGCGTCGATGACCTCCTTGGTGGTCACCGTGAGCCGGTACTTGCGGTCGCGCATGGCCATGGTGTTGGCCTCGAAACCCGGCGCCTCCGAGAAGACCTTCTCGAACAGCGCCTGGGCCTGCTCCTCGTCGCCGGTCTCGCGCAGGCACAAGCCGCGGCAGAACCGGGCGGTGGTCGCCGCGGCCGGAATCGGGCCCGCCTCGGCGGCTTCCATCCGGCGGATCGCCTCACCGAACAAACCCAGTTGGGCACAGGCCGTTCCGACCATGACGTGCGCGCCGGCGGCCAGATAGGCGTCCTCCCAGCCCGCTGATCCGGCCAGCACCGTCATCACATCCGGCCAGCGCTGAGTGGTGAAATGCAGTACGCCGCGGGCGTACGCGCAGATCCGGTCGTCGATCTCGCGATCGGACGAGGACACCTGCGCGGACCGGTGTTTGGCCAGTTCGTCGAGCACCTTCTCGGCTTCGTCGTAGTCGCCGTCGGTGATCAGCTGCGCGGCCTGGGCCAGCCAGATCTCGGTGTAGCTTGCCACCGGGTAGTCGATGTACTGCCCGAGGGTGAACCGGCCCGCCAGCGCCCGGGCCGGCAGGCCGAGCCGGCGCTGCTCCCGGAAAAGCGTTGCGGTGCTGGTTTTGTAGAGGTTGAAGATCACCTCCCGGGTGTGCTCGCCCGCGGCTGCGCGCCCGAGCCAGGCGTCGCACATCCCGGGGTCCCATTCGGTGGCGCGCTGGAAGGCGAGCTGGGCATATTCGAGATCGCGGGCTGATTCCTGCCCCTCGATCACAATGCCCAAGGACAAGACACCAGCGTCGAATGCGCGTTGTGCTTGGCGGTTGCCGGTCATACGGGTTGGCCCCTAAAAACAAACGGATGTGCTGTTTCTCGCCAAGCATAGCCGCTGCGGGTACGGGACTTCTCCGTTAAGTTGAGTACGTTGCATGGCGTTGAAGTGTGTTCTAGGTAGGGAGTCATCCGAGCTGTGACCGATCCGTCTAGCAGCGCTGTGGCTGCCGTTGATCCGGAGTTGTGCCGAGTCTCGGTGATCGGCGGCAATACCCAGCTGGATCTGGGTTTGCCTGCCACTGTTCCGATTGCCGCGTTCATCACCGACGTGGTCGAACTGATCGAATCGCGCAACCCCGATCTCACCGAGCACGAGGACGGAGCGCCGCTGCAGACGCAGCATTGGACGCTCGCGCGCATCGGCCGTGACCCGATCCCGGCAAACCAATCGCTCACCGAGGCCGAGGTATTCGACGGTGAGTTGCTGGTGTTGCGCTCGGTGACCGCCAAGGAGTCCCCGGCGCTCTTCGACGACGTCATCGACGCGGTCTCCAAACTGACCGCGACCTCGTTCCGGCACTGGTCGCCGGTCTCGGCGCGCTGGCTCGGCCTGCTTGTCGGGCTGGGCGCGGTGCTGGCCGGGATCTATCTGCTCGCGGTGGCCAAGCACGACGGCGCCGGCGTGGCGGTCGGGTTCATCGCGCTGGGTACCGGACTAGTCGCCGGCGGCGCCGCGGTGCTGGTCTCCCGCCGGTACCAGGACGAGGCAAGACTGCCGGTGATCATGCTGTCGCTGTACGCGCTGCTGCTGATCTTCGCGGGCACAGCGCTGTTCGTGCCCAACGACTTCGGTAGCCCGCATGCGATGTTCGCCTGTGTCGCAACGCTCGTCGCCGCCGCCGTGCTCTACAGCCTGGCTCGGACCGGTGCGACCATGTTCGCAACCGTGATCACGCTGGCCCTGTTCGGCGGCTTCGCCGCGATGGTGCGCATGATCTGGGATCCGGCACTGTCCAAGGTCGCCGCCGGTGTCCTGGTCGGCGCGTTGATCGTGATCACCCTGGTGCCGCGCTTGGCCGTTGCCGCCGCGCGACTACCGGTGCCGCCGGTGCCGACCGCCGGCGCGGCCATCGACCCCGCCGATCACGAACCCCGGCCCACCATCGAGGATATCGGCGCGATCGGCGCGACCGCGCTGCCCTCCGCCGCCGGGCTCGAGCATCGGGCGCGCGCGGCCAACGAGTATCAATCCGGCATGGTCATCGGCTGTACCGTCGCCGCCGCGATCGGCGTTGTGCTGGCTGCGAATCCGCTCGGCACGACCCGGTGGCAGGGCATCACCCTCGGCATCGTGGTCTCGCTCATCCTGTGCCTGCGCGGCCGGGCCTTCGCCGACCTGGTCCAGGCCTGCACGCTGATCGCTGGTGGCACCACGGCTTTGGTGGCGCTCGGCGTCGGTCTCGCGCTCGGCGAGCCCGGCTGGCTGGTGCCGATCGCCGGCATGCTGCTCGTAGTCGCCACGGCCGCAGTGGCTTTCGGTGTCATCGGCCCGCACACCGAGATGTCGCCGCCGATGCGGCGCACCGGCGAGATCTTCGAATACCTCTTGATCTGCACCATCATCCCGCTGGTGCTGTGGATCATGGACATCTACTCGGCCGCCCGGAACATTTGATCCCGCAGTGGTTTTCGCGATGATCTCCCGGAGGGTGCTGCGAGCGGCGGTAGTCGCCGCGGTGCTGGCCCTGAGCGCCGGATCCCCCGCTCCCGCCATGGCGGTCGCCCCACCCAAGATCGACGACGGTGCGCTCGGCGGCATCCTCGGCCTGGCGGCCAGCGGCAAGCCGCCGGACGAGACCGAACAGCACAAGGTCTGCGCCGAACCCACCCTGCGCGGTGGCGTGCCACAGGAAGCGCCACTGGCGCAACGGGTGCTGAACCTGGCGGAGGCCTGGCAGTTCAGCCGCGGCGCGGGACAGAAGGTCGCCGTCATCGATACGGGCGTGAATCAGCACTGGCGCCTGCCCGCGCTGCAGCCCGGCGGCGACTTCGTCTCCAACACCGACGGCACCGTCGACTGCGACGGCCACGGCACCTTCGTGGCCGGCCTCATCGCCGCCCGGCCCAGCCTGGAGGACGGATTCTCCGGTGTCGCACCGGAAGCCGAGATCCTGGCCATCCGGCAGTTGAGTTCGGCCTACGAGGCCAAGGACCGCAATCGCAGGGAGGAGCCGGGCGTCATCACGCGGGAGGGCTATGGCACCGTGAATACCCTTGCCGCGGGCGTGGTCCGGGCCGTGGACATGGGTGCGACGGTGATCAATATTTCCGAAGTCGCCTGTATTCCCGCCAATGCGAATTCCGCCGACGGAGCGCTGGGCGCCGCGGTGAAGTACGCCTACGACCGGAATGTAGTGGTCGTCGCGGCCGCCGGGAACACCGCGCAGGGCACGGCCTGTGAGAAGCAGAACGACCGCTCCGGCTGGCGCTCGGTGAGCACCATCGTCACGCCGGCCTGGTTCACGCCCTACGTGTTGTCGGTGGCCTCGGTGGAACCCGACGGCTCGGCCTCGCCGTTCTCGCTGCACGGCCCGTGGATGGGCGTGGCCGCGCCGGGCCGCGAAATCGTCTCACTCGACAGCAAACCGGGTAGTGGTGGGCTGGTCAACGCCACCCAGACCCAGGAGGGTTACTCCACCATCGACGGGACCAGCTTCTCCAGCGCCTACGTCTCCGGACTGGCCGCGCTGGTCCGGAGCCGGTTCCCGGAACTGAACGCCGCCCAGGTGATCGAACGGATCAAGCAGACCGCGCAGGCGCCGGACACCGGCCGCAACGACCGGATCGGTCACGGCCTGGTCGATCCGCTGGCCGCGCTCACCGCGCAGTTGCCGCCGAAACCGGTGGGCGTCGGCTCCGACATCCCGCGCAAGATCGCCGGGCCGTCCCCGCCGCCGTACGTCGATCCGGCGCCGCGCCTGGTCGCCACCATCGGCTCGATCACGCTGCTCACCCTGCTCGGGCTCGGCTACGCCGCCTCGATCCCGTTCCGGCGGGGTCGCAGCATGAGCGTCGATCCGGGGGCAGAGCCAGAAACTCGAGAGGGGTTGTAGGACATGGCAACCGAAGGTTTCGTGCGCCGTCCGCGGATCGCGCCGCCGCGTCCGCCGGGCGGCGAGGTCGCGCTGTCCGCGCCGCCGGAGCTCGACCGTCCGGTCGCCGGCAATCTGCTGATGAAGCTGATGCCGGTGGTGATGGTGGTCGCCGTGGTCGGCATGATCGCGATGATGGTCATGATGGGCCGAAATCTGCTGGCCAACCCATTCATGATGATGTTTCCGATGATGATGCTGATGTCGATGTTCGGCATGATGGCAGGCATGCGCGGCGGCGGCGGGCCGAAGAAGGCCGCCGAGCTCAACGAGGAGCGCAAGGACTACTTCCGCTACCTCGACCAGGTCCGCAAGGACGTGCGCAAGACCGGCAATCAGCAGCTCGCCGCACTGCTGTGGAGCCATCCGGAACCCGGTGATCTGCAGTCGGTGATCGGTTCCCGCAGGATGTGGGAACGCCGTCCCAACGACCCGGATTTCGGGCATGTGCGGGTCGGCGTGGGCAGCCACCGCCTGGCGACCAAACTGGCCCGGCCTGAGACCGGTCCGCTGGAAGACCTGGAGCCGGTCTCGACCGTCGCGTTGCGCCGCTTTGTGCGTACGCATTCGGTGGTGCACGGTCTGCCCACCGCGATCTCGCTGCGCGCCTTTCCCGCGATCAACGTCGAGGGCGACCGCGAGGCGGTGCTGACGCTGGTGCGTTCGATGCTGATGGAGTTCACCACCTTCCACGGACCGGACCACACCGCCGTCGCGATTATCTGCGCCGATCCCGATGCCCCGGCGTGGAGCTGGGCGAAATGGCTACCACACCTGCAGCATCCGGTGGACCGCGACGGTATGGGCTCGGCCCGGATGATGTACCGCTCGCTGGCTGAACTCGAAACCTCGATGTCCGCCGAACTGGTGGAGCGCGGCCGGTTCATGCGCAACGCGCAGCCGACGGCGGGCCGGATCCATCTGCTGGTGATCATCGACGACGGCTACGTCAGCGGTTCCGAACGTGTGGTCAGCGACGCCGGCCTGGACTCGGTGACCGTGCTGGACCTGACCGCCCCGCAGAGCGGTCTCGCGGTGCGCCGCGGCTTGCAGCTGGTCGTCACCGAGGACCGCATGGTGGCCGCGAAATCCGCTGCGGGCGTGGAGAAATTCGCCAGCGCCGATGACGTCACCAGAGCCGAGGCGGCGGCGCTGGCCCGGGATCTGGCGCGCTATCGCATCGCGACAGCCGCCCAGATGGTCAGCCTGGGGGACGAAACCCGGTCCGATCCAGGTCTGATGTCGTTGTTGAAGATCCCGGACGCGGCTCAGATCGATCCGGCGACGGTGTGGCGCCCGCGCAGCGACCGGGAGCGGCTGCGGGTTCCGATCGGTGTCACCCCTGACGGCACGCCCGTCGAGATCGACATCAAGGAGTCCGCCGAGAACGGTATGGGTCCGCACGGATTGTGCATCGGCGCAACGGGTTCCGGTAAGTCGGAGTTCCTGCGCACGCTGGTGCTGTCCATGGTGACCACGCACTCACCGGACCTGCTGAACCTGGTCCTGGTCGACTTCAAGGGTGGCGCGACCTTCCTCGGCCTGGATTCCCTGCCGCACGTGTCCGCGGTAATCACCAACCTCGAAGAGGAACTGGCGCTCGTCGACCGTATGAAGGACGCGCTCTCCGGTGAGATGACCCGGCGCCAGGAACTGCTGCGCTCGGCCGGGAATTTCGCCAACGTCACCGAATACGAGAAGGCGCGCGCCGCGGGCGCCGACCTGGATCCGCTGCCCGCGCTGTTTGTCGTAGTCGACGAGTTCTCCGAATTGCTCTCGCAGAAGCCGGATTTCGCTGATCTGTTCGTGATGATCGGCCGGCTCGGCCGTTCGCTGCGGGTGCATCTGCTGCTGGCCTCGCAGCGGCTCGAGGAGAACAAGCTACGCGGGCTGGACTCACACCTGTCCTATCGCATCGGCCTGCGTACATTCTCCGCCAACGAATCTCGCGCGGTGCTCGGCATCACGGACGCCTACCACCTGCCCAGCGTCCCGGGCTCCGGCTACCTCAAGAGCGATGCCGACGATCCGCTGCGTTTCAACGCGAGTTACGTGTCGGGGCCCTATGTTTCGCCGCGCGGCACTCGCCAGGTGGATGGCAAGACCGTCGGCGGGCAGTCGCCCGCGGTGTTCACCGCGGCTCCGGTCGATATGCCCGAGATCATCGAACCCGCGCGCGAGGCCGCACCCAGCGGACGGCCCGAACTGCCGCCGCCGCCCGGCCGCCTGGGCCTGCCCGAATTGCCGCCCCCACCCGGGGAATTCGTGGACGAGGACGAGGACGAGGCTCCGATGTCGGTCGCCGAGGCGGTGCCCGCGACCTTGCTGACCACCGTCGTCGATCGCCTGCGCGGTCACGGCCGCCCGGCGCACGAGGTCTGGCTGCCGCCGCTGGAGGAATCCCCGTCGGTGGACATGCTGCTGCCCGACCCGGATTGGCGTTCGCCGGTGAACCGGCACGGGCAGCTGTGGCTGCCGCTGGGTGTCATCGACAAGCCCTACGAGCAGCGCCGTGACGTCCTCATCGTGGATTTGTCCGCGGCGCAGGGCAACGTCGCGGTGGTCGGCGGTCCGCAGTCGGGTAAATCTACGACTCTGCGTACCGTCATCATGGCGGCGGCGGCTACCCATACCCCCGAGCAGGTCCAGTTCTACTGCCTCGATTTCGGCGGCGGCACGCTGTCGGGTCTGGCGGGACTGCCGCACGTCGGTTCGGTCGCGGGCCGCATGGAGGTGGATCGGATCCGCCGCACCATCGCGGAGGTCACCGGGATCCTGCGGCGCCGTGAGGAGTTGTTCCGGGAGCTGGGCATCGACTCGATCCTGGAATTCCGCAGGCGCAAGGCCCGTTTGGCCGAGCTCTCGCCGGCCGAGCGGCAGTCCGATCCGCTCGCGCAGGACCAGCACGGTGATGTCTTTCTCGTCATCGACGGCTGGCCCACCATCCGCGCCGACTACGACATGCTGGAACCGCAGCTCAACGCGATCGCCGCGCAGGGGCTTTCCTACGGTGTCCACCTGATGGTCTCCACCACCCGGTGGCCGGAGATCCGGCCGCAGGTCAAGGACCTCATCGGCACCCGCATCGAACTCCGCCTCGGCGACCCGTCGGACTCCGAAATGGACCGCCGCACCGCGGTGCTGGTGCCGACCGGGCGGCCGGGCCGCGGTCTGACCGCGGCCAAGCTGCACCTGCTGATCGCGTTGCCGCGCTTGGATTCCGACTCCGACCCGCGCACCCTGTCCGAGGGGGTCAGCGCGGCCAAGGATCAGCTCAACGAGCTCTACGGCGGCCGCCGGGCGCCGGAGGTCCGGATGCTGCCCGGGGAGCTGTCGCGAGAAGCCGTGGTCGCGGAGGCTACCCGCCAGGGCATCCACCAGAGCAAGACTCGGGCCGTCATCGGCATCGGCGAATCCGAACTCCAGCCGATGGTGCTGGATTTCGAGGTGCAACCGCACTTCTACACCTTCTGCGATGTGGAATGTGGCAAGACCATTCTGCTGCGCAACATCGTCGCCGGCATCACGGAGAACTCCACGTCCGACGAGGCCCGCGTCATCCTGATCGACTACCGGCGCACCATGCTCGGCGTGCTGGAGGGGGCGCAGCTGGCCGGGTACTCGACCTCCTCGCAGACCTCCTTCGGGATGGTCAAGGAGGTCGCGAACTACCTGCAGAAACGGATCCCCGGCAACGACATCACGCCGCAGCAGCTGCGGGAGCGCAGCTGGTGGACCGGGCCCGAAATCTATGTCGTGGTAGACGATTACGAGATGGTGGTGTCCAGCGGCCGCAACCCGTTGGAGCCGCTCATCGAGTTCCTGCCGCAGGCCCGTGACATCGGTCTGCACCTGGTGCTCACCCGCCGTGCCGGCGGCGCGAGCCGGGCCATGTTCGACAAGGTGCTGGGCACACTGAAGGACATGGGCGTCGACGCCCTGCTGATGAGCGCGCCCAAGGACGAGGGCCGGGTCCTCGGTGACATCCGGGCCGCGAAGCTGCCGCCCGGCCGCGGCACGTTGATCACGCGCAACGGCAACGAGATGATGCAGGTCGCCTATATGCCGCCGCTGTAACCACCCATGGACAAAGCCCCGCAGTTCTTTTCAGAACTGCGGGGCTTTCACATTTCGGGAGTGCAGGTCGTCACCATTCCGGAAGCCGGCGCCGCCCCGCGACGATGTCGCGCACCAAATCGTCATACGCATCGGCCAATTCGGCCAGATGGTGCCAAGCCCCGTGCAGCATCTCGTCATGCGCGTCCAGGGTCATCAGCGCGTGGTGGGCGCGGACCGAGGATTCGGCCAGGCGATCGATGACCGAGCCGACGGTCTCGGTGTGCAGGGTCGCGCCGAGGCGGTGCTGGGGCACGCTGCGGGTCACCCAGTCGTCTACCGCCATGACCAATTCGGTTCTGCGGCGTTCTATTTCGAGGATCACGACCGGGTCGGTGTCGATGGAGCCGCCGCGGCCGACCAGTCGGCGCTCGTGCAGCACCGCGAGATCGCGGGCAAACCACAGCAACGGCCCGCCGACGACGCGGTGGCCGCGGCACGCTCTCACAAGTAGATCCGAGGTCGGCAGTAGCCCCGAAATCGCGGGCTGTGCTGCCGATTCGACGCAACGCTGTGCGCCGGGAAGGGCCATAACTACCGTTGATGAATCCGAACCTGCCACGTTGCCTCGCCGTTCATCGCCGCACAACACCGGATCAGGACGTTGATTACAATAAACCTCTGAAGGCACCTGTCAAGCGTTACCCGGCCGTAGAAAACGACGAAGAGTACACTTCGTTACCTGCACGACCAACCGAGGAGCACGATGGCGGAGGGTCCGACATACCACCGGATCGCAGACCTCCTCCGCGAGGAGATCCGCGCGGGCAAGTGGAACCCTGGTGACCGGCTTCCCAGCCACACCGAACTTGCCGATCAGATGCAGGTCTCGATCACTACTGCCCGGAACGCTATTCAGGTCCTGGTTACCGAAAATCTGGTCTACACAGCTACTTCCCGCGGCACGATCGTGCGAAACCAGGAAGTCCTGGAGTCCGTGGTCACCGACCACATTCGCCCGGATCGCCCGCGTGCGACCCACGATATCTTCGAAGAGATCGCACGGTCGGCAAATCGCGAGCCGACCAAGGAATTCAGCGCGCGCATGGAGCCGGCCACGGCCGAAGTCGCGTTGTGGCTCGGGGTTCCGGAGGATTCCTGGGTGCTGGCCCGGACCGTCGTCCAGTATCTCGACAACGAGCCCTGGTCCTGGGAAGTCAGCTTCTACCCGCGTGACCTGGCCGAAGCCACCGGAATCGACTCGCCGCACGACATTCCGGAGGGCACCACCCGGCGGCTGGCCGACCGCGGCCACGCCGAGACCGCGCATCGCGACACCCTGTGTGCCCGGCCCGCCACCGCCGAGGAGGCGATCGTGCTGGGGGTCGGAACGGGAACCATCCTGCTGGATCATCTTCGGATCGGCGCGAACCATCAGCGCGTCACCCGCGCCACCCGGCACCGCTCCATCGCCACCCGAAATCGCTTGTCCTACGAGCTCGGCGACGACGAAGGCATCGCCGTAATCCGCGACACGCTGGGCACCGCATACCGGCGTGGCATCTCCCTCCCTTGACGAGAGAGAACACTGTGCTGCCATGGATACCGTGATCCGTCAGGCAACCTTCGGCGACCTCGCCGTCATCTGCCGCCTACGCCTGCAGCGCACCGCCTGGCTCACCGCTCGCGGCTCGGATCAGTGGACCGTGGCGGGCCGCGGCAAACCCATCGAAACCTTCGCCCACGCCGTCGGCCGCTCGCTCGCGGCGGGGGAGACCTGGATCGCCGACGTCGACGGTGAGCCGGCCGGCACCATCACCGTCGACCATCACGCCGACCCGGATCTCTGGTCGCCCTGGGAGTTGGACGACGCCGTGATCGTCCATTACATGATCGTCGACCTGCGCTTCGCGGGGCGCCGGATCGGGCACCGGATGCTCGAGCACGCGGGTTGGCTGGCGTATCAACAGGATCGGGCCTGGGTCCGGCTGGACGCCTGGACGACGAACACGGACCTGCACGAGTACTACCGCCGCGCCGGTTTCCACCGCGCCCGTATTGCCGGGCCGATCGCGCGCGGGCCGTCCCGCGCGCTGTTCGAAAGGCGCACGGACTCCTGGGCATTCGCGCCGCGCACCCGGTTGCCCGAGCCGGTTCTCACCGCCTTCCGCCGCGTCGACTGACGCCCCCTTCCGCAGGCCTATGACTTGGGCCACATTCAACTCCGCCGCGTCGCCTATGCCAGAGCATCGTGCCTATGCTTCAGTACTTTTGATGCTTTGCTGGAGGAAAAAATGACTATGGGCCTGAAGCCGGTCGGTGCGCGGGTTTCCCGGCGTTCGGCGCTGGCGATGCTCGGCGGTGCGGCGCTCGGGGTGACGGCGGGTCTGACCGCTGCCCGGCCGGCGGACGCGAGCGGCCTGCCCCGGGTGGCTGTCGTCGGCGGCGGCATGTCCGGGGTGATGACGGCGTGGCTGCTGGACGGCCACTGCTCGGTGACGCTGTTGGAGAGCCTGCCCGAGCTGGGCGGACACGCCCGCAGTGTGGCGTGGAACGGGCACAAGATCGATATCGGCGCCCAGTTCTTCGGTCCCCGAACCCATCCCGGCTACTGGCGGCTGCTCAATGACGTGCTGCGGGTGCCGGTGGTCCCGACGCCCATGGGCATCACGGTGACCCAGCAGGGCATCAGCCAGCCGGTGTTCGTCTCCCCGGCGCCGAATCGGATGTTCCCCCTCCAGGACCCGGCGTACGCGGCTCCGCTGCTGGCCATGGGCCTGTTCACCCAGGCCGCTCGGGATCTCGAGGCGAGCGGAAACTGGACCAAGACCATCCAGCAATTCGTGGACGAGCTGGCGGTCGGGCCCGAGATGAAGGAGCGGTTGCTGTATCCGCTGTGCGCCACCTTGGCGGGGGCCTCGATCGCGCAGACGATGCCGTTGTCGGCACGGGCGACCGTGGCGTTCGTCTCCCGCTCCCGCACTCTGATGGACGACCTGCTGACCGCGCCGTTCGACTACTACAACGCGGTAGCCGGGCTCTCCGACGTCGTCGACCACATGACGGCGCAGTTCTCCACCGTCACAACACGTCTGGGTGCGGCGGGCAAGGTCACCAAGTTGGCCCGGCGCGGAGCCGAGTGGGGTGTGTGGGCCGCCGACGCCGACCAGGGCGGCGCTCCGTCGCACACCGTCGATCATGTGGTCCTGGCGTTGCCGCCCGAGCCCGCGGCCGGGCTCGTGCAGTCCATCGGCGGGGACGCCTGGCGGGACCTGGCCGAGATCTACCGGAACTTCCCCTACTTCACCGCCCGGGTCACCCTGCACACCGGCCCGGCGACGTACATGGCCGCCGGCAAACGCAATTGGTCGGCCTACAACACCATGCTGCAGGACGGGAAGTACTCGGAGGGCACGATGTGGCTCGGCGATTGCCGGGAATTCAACGTCTTCAAGAGCTGGACCACCAATCGGGCGCTGCCGCCCTCGGCGGAGATCATCTCCGACGCCACCTTCCGGCACCCGCTGCTGACCCCGGGGTTCATCGCCAATCAGGCGACGTTGCAGGCCTGGCGGCAGGCGAACAGTGCCACGAACATGTGGTTCGCGGGCACGCACACAGTCGATATCGACAGCCAGGAAAGCGCTTTGGTCTCGGCCGTGCGGGTGGCGCGCGAGCTGGCGCCGGGCTCGGCGCGTCTGGCCCAGCTGTGATCTGAAACCGGAAGCCCCGCAGCCCTTCTCCGGGCAGCGGGGCCGCCGGTTCAGTGGTAACGGCGGTGGTCGAGGTTGAACTCGTCGGCGACGGTGGCGGCGAGTTCGACATAGGCGCGCTTGGCGTGCTTGCTCAGGCGGTGCAGGTCGATCTCGGCGCCCTCGGAGAGGTGATCGTCGAACGGGATGATGTGCACCGCGCGGCAGCGCGAGAGGAAGTACTCGCGCAACTGCTGGATGCCGACGTTTACCGAACCCTCACGCGGCAGGTTGATCACGACGACCGCGTTGCGGACCAGATGGTCGTGGCCGTGCAGGGACAACCAGTCCAGCGTGGCCGCGGCGCTGCGCGCGCCGTCGATCGCGGCCGAGGAGATCAGCACCAGCGAGTGCGCGAGGTCGAGGACGCCGCTCATCGCCGAGTGCGTCAGACCGGTGCCGCAGTCGGTGAGGATGATGTTGTAGTACCGCTGCAGGATACGCGCGACGGCCCGGTACTCGTGCTCGTCGAACTGCTCCGACGCGGCCGGATCCCGTTCCGAGGCAAGCACTTCCAGGCGGCTGGTGGCCTGCGAGGTGTGCTTGCGGACATCGGAGTAGCGCTCCACGTTCGGGTCCAGCAGCAGATCGCGCACGGTCGAGCGGGTCTGCAACGGGACGCGCTGGGACAGGGTGCCGAAGTCCGGGTTGGCGTCCACCGCGATCACGCGGTCGCCGCGGATCGAGGCGAAGATCGAGCCGAGACCCATGGTGGTGGTGGTCTTTCCGACGCCGCCCTTCAGCGACAGCACCGCGATCCGATAGTCGCCGCGCACGGGCTGCCGGATCCGCGCCACCAGCTCCTGCAGCCGCAACTCCTCCGCGGACATGCCGGGATTGATAGCGCCGCCGGACATGTGATGCACGGCCTTACGCCAGCCGCCGCCGGGCGCCTTCTTGGCCCGGCGCAGCGGCACGTCGTCCAGCGACGGCGGGGGGCCACCATGATTCGGCCGCGGTCCGTTGCTCCACTGGCCGCCCTGTTGCGGGGCCTGCGGCTGATCCCAGCCCGAAGGCTGCGGACCGGCGCCTTGCCCCGGGCCACCGGGCGCGTAGCCACTGGGCGCTTGCCCGCCCGGCCCGGGCTGCCCGTTGAACGGCGGGTTCGGCTGATTGAACACACCCGGGTCCCGGCGTTCACCGGGTGCGGGCTGATCCCCGGCCGGTGCCCGCTGCCCGCCCACCGGTGGGGCGTAAGCGCTTTGGCCGGGCTGCGCGTTGAACGGCTGGCTCGGCGGCTGGTTGAACACGCCGGGATCGCGGCGCTCGCCCGGCGCGGGCTGATCGCCCGCCGGGGCGCGCTGGCCGCTCGCCGGCGGTGCGTAGGGATTGGCCTGCCCGGTGAACGGCGGGTTCGCGCCGACTTGGTCACCGCTGGGAGCACGCTGCCCACTGCCCGGCGGAGCGAAGTCGGTGGGCTGTCCGCTGCCGGGCTGGTTGTACAGGCCGGGATCGCGGCGCTCGCCTGGGCCCGCCGGGTCACCGACAGAGGCGCGCTGCCCGCTCGCGGGTGCGGCGAAAGCGTTGGCGTCACCCGACTGTTCGTATCGGCCAGGATCGCGGCGTTCGCCGGTCGCATCACTCGGCTGCCCTGGCGGCTGGTTGAAGACGCCGGGGTCGCGACGTTCGCCAGGGGCAGGCTGATCGCCGACCGGTGCACGCTGCGCACTCGCGGGCGGTGCGAAAGCGTTTGCGTCACTGGGCTGTCCAGCTGTGGACCGGCTCGGCGGCTGGTTATAGAGACCGGGGTCGCGGCGCTCGCCGGACATGGGGTCGCCCACAGTTGCGCGCTGGCCACCGGGTGCGAAGGAGCTCGGATCGCCGAGTTGTCCGCTGCCGGGCTGGTCGTAGAGGCCAGGGTCGCGGCGTTCGCCGGGGGCGGGTTGACCAATTGCGGCCGGTGCGGACAGGTTCGGGTCGCTGGGCTGCCCGGTGACGGGCTGGCCCTGCGATTGGTTGTATAGGCCGGGGTCGCGGCGTTCGCCAGGCGCGGGCTCGCCACCAGGTGCGCGCCGGCTACCTGGTGCGAAGCTCGGGTCGCTGGATTGTCCGCTGCCGGGCTGGTTGTAGAGGCCAGGGTCGCGGCGTTCACCTGGCGCGGGCTGGCCACTTGCAGCCGGTGCGAATGGGTTCGGGTCGCCGGGCCGGCTGGGCGGCTGGTTGAAGACGCCGGGGTCGCGGCGTTCACCCGGGGCGGGCTGGTCGCTGACGGGTGCGCGGGAGCCTGCGGCGGGGGGAGCGAACGCGCCCGGAATGCGGCGGCCGTCGGGGCCGCGCTGTTCGCCGGGGGGTGTCGGTTCGGCCGGCGGGGTGAAAGGCGGTGGGTTCCACGGCTGTTCGGGCTGGGACTCGGCTGCCGGTTCGCTCGGCTGCGCGTTGTCCTTGTGGTCCGAAGGCAACCAGTGGCGGCCGCGCGGGATCGGGCCGGAGCCGGACTGGGCCGGATCGGCTTGCGGCTCTTCGGGGTCCAGGCCGAGGTGGCCCGGATCGGAGGGACCGGCCAGCCACGGCGGCGGACCGTCGAGGTCGCCGCGCGGCTCGCCGGTCGCCGGGGGCGGGTCGGGGAGCGGCGGGCGACCGCTGGATACCGGTGGCGCGCTGTCCGACCCGGGCGGGGGACCGGGGAGATCGGGTCGCGCGCCGGTGGGCGGGCCGTCGAAATCGCGGGACCGGGTTTCGGGTGTGCTCGGCTGTTCGCCGGTGGGCGATCCGGGCAGATACGGGCGATCAACCGGGGGTTCCGGCAAACGCGCGGGCGGCTCCGGGAGTCGCGCAGGCGGCTCGGGCAACCGTGCGGGTGATTCGGGCAGCGGCGGACGTTCGGCGGCGGGCGCTTCCGGCTCCGGCCGGGTGTAGCGGGTGGTCGCCTCGCTCGACGGCATCGGCTCGGGTGCGCCGCCGGGGGTGTCGGGCGTCTGGCCCAGCGGCTGGAAAGAGCCGCGGTGCTCGCCCGGCTGACGGGTGGGCAGACCGGGCGGCGGCGCGGTCTCGCGACTCTGCGGCCCGGACGGGCGGGAGTCCTCGGGGCGCGGTTGCGGCGGCATCGGGCGGCCGGGCGGCTGCTGACCCCAGGCGTCGGGTTGTGGCTGCGACCAGGAACCGGGACCGGCGTCGGAGCCCGGCTGCTGTGGCCGGGAACCGGGACCGGTGTCGGGGTGTTGTGGCCGGGCGGCGCTGCGGAGATCCGGAGCGGGCTGCTGTGGCTGACCCCAGGACGAATCGGACCCGCGTTCGGAAGCGGGCTCGGCGGCGTTGTCCTTGTCGCGCCCGAACAGCCCCTTGCGCTTCTTCTTCTCTTTGCGTCTGGGGGAGTCGTCGATCAGGTCTTCGTGCGGCAGATTCTGGACCGGTTCTTCGTACCCGGAGCCACCACCATCCGACTCGGCCAGCCACGGCGGCAGCATGGGCAAGCTGTCGTTGTTACGACTCACGACCTCGCCTCGCTACTGACTACAAGGATGGTGTCCGACTCGGTACGCTCGTTCACACATCCCCCTAGATCTGTTCGATCGATTTCTGGATCGCGCCCAGTTTACGCGACACTCCGGGCCCGTCGTGGGCCCGGTCACCTCGCCTTGCGCGGGCCCATTTTTGCCTGATCGGACCCCTGCCGGTAAGCTGGAGCGGCGGTGCACCTATGCGCCGACTGTTTGCATGCCTGGCTTCCTGTGAGGCTGGTTCATCCAAACAGACACCAGGCAATCAAACCAGGTTCGGGCCGAAACGCCCGTTGAACCGGGATCGCGGAGGACATGGCGAAGAAAGACGGGGCCATCGAGGTCGAGGGTCGAGTTGTCGAGCCGCTGCCCAATGCGATGTTCCGGATCGAGCTCGAGAACGGTCACAAGGTTCTCGCGCACATCAGCGGAAAGATGCGGCAGCACTACATTCGTATCCTTCCCGAGGACCGGGTGGTCGTTGAGCTTTCCCCCTACGACCTGTCCCGCGGCCGCATCGTTTACCGCTACAAGTGATCGTTAGTTGATCACCCGCCCGGCTCCGCCGGGCCCACAGAACTTCCCCAGTCTTCCGGCTGGGGAAAAACTGTGTTCACACCTGTGTGAACCAAGAAAGATTGGACGGACGTGAAGGTTCAGCCGAGCGTCAAGAAGATCTGCGAAAAGTGCAAGGTGATCCGCCGCCACGGCCGGGTCATGGTGATCTGCGACAACCTGCGTCACAAGCAGCGTCAGGGCTGATTCAGCCTCAGTGATCGCCAGCCAAGCACCGAATGCAGTTCGGATTGGCTAAAAGAAGAACTCCCAGCTCCAGCCGCGCACTGCGGAACAATCCGGGTTTTCCCGGGGGTGCGTGCGCCAACCACCGGTACTGAGGCCGGTGCCCCGCCAAGACGATGGGGAACGGACAGGGAGCAGACCTCAGCAACATTAAGGAACCTGCCACATGGCACGTCTCATGGGCGTTGATCTCCCGCGCGAAAAGCGCATGGAGATCGCGCTGACCTACATTTTCGGAATCGGGCGTACCCGCGCCAAGGAGATCCTGGACGCGACCGGCGTCAGCCCGGACCTGCGTTCCAAGGACCTCAGCGACGAGCAGGTCACGCAGCTGCGTGACTACATCGAAAGCTCGGCCCTCAAGGTCGAAGGTGACCTGCGCCGCGAGGTGCAGGCCGATATCCGTCGCAAGATCGAGATCGGCTGCTACCAGGGCCTGCGCCACCGTCGTGGCCTGCCCGTGCGTGGCCAGCGCACCAAGACCAACGCGCGTACCCGCAAGGGCCCGAAGCGCACCGTCGCCGGCAAGAAGAAGTAGGGATAACCGATGCCTCCGAAGAGTCGTACCTCGGGTCCTAAGAAGACCCAGAAGTCGCGTCGCCGGGATAAGAAGAACGTCCCGCTGGGCCACGCGCACATCAAGTCCACGTTCAACAACACCATCGTGTCGATCACCGACCCATCGGGCAACGTCATCTCCTGGGCGTCCTCGGGTCACGTCGGCTTCAAGGGTTCGCGTAAGAGCACCCCGTTCGCCGCGCAGCTCGCTGCCGAGAACGCTGCCCGCAAGGCGCAGGAGCACGGCGTGAAGAAGGTCGACGTGTTCGTCAAGGGCCCGGGTTCGGGCCGTGAGACCGCGATCCGTTCCTTGCAGGCCGCCGGCCTCGAGGTCGGCACGATCTCCGATGTCACCCCGCAGCCGCACAACGGTTGCCGTCCGCCCAAGCGTCGTCGCGTCTAGCGGGAAAGGAACAGATAACAAATGGCACGTTATACAGGCCCCATCACCCGCAAGTCGCGTCGTCTTCGCGTCGACCTCGTCGGCGGAGACCAGGCGTTCGAGCGTCGTCCTTACCCGCCCGGCCAGCACGGCCGCGCGCGGATCAAGGAATCCGAGTACCTGATGCAGCTGCAGGAGAAGCAGAAGGCTCGCTTCTCCTACGGCGTCATGGAGAAGCAGTTCCGCCGGTACTACGAAGAGGCCAACCGCCTCAAGGGCAAGACCGGTGACAACCTCCTCCGTCTGCTCGAGTGCCGTCTGGACAACGTCGTGTACCGCGCCGGTCTGGCTCGCACCCGTCGTCAGGCCCGTCAGCTCGTCTCGCACGGCCACTTCATCGTCAACGGTGTCGCGGTCAACGTCCCGAGCTACCAGGTCACCCAGTACGACATCATCGATGTCAAGGAGAAGTCGCTCCCGACGCTGCCGTTCCAGGTCGCGCGCGAGACCGTCGGCGACCGCCCGGTTCCGGGTTGGCTGCAGGTGATCCCGGGCCGTCTGCGGATCCTGGTGCACCAGCTGCCCGAGCGCGCTCAGATCGATGTGCCGCTGACCGAACAGCTGATCGTCGAGTACTACTCGAAGTAAGCAGTGCAGTGCGTAATCGCCTGTCACGCAGGCGATTACGCACAACCCCCATAACGTGGGCATCAAATAGTGGGTGCCCGTACAGGAGGATGATCCAACATGCTGATTTCCCAGCGCCCCACGCTGACCGAAGAGGTCGTGGCGGAGAACCGCTCGAAGTTCACCATCGAACCCCTCGAGCCGGGCTTCGGTTACACCCTCGGCAACTCGCTGCGTCGTACCCTGCTGTCCTCGATCCCGGGGGCCGCGGTCACGAGCATCCGCATCGACGGCGTTCTGCACGAGTTCACCACCGTCCCCGGTGTGAAGGAAGATGTCACCGACATCATCCTGAACCTCAAGGGCCTGGTCGTGTCCTCGGAAGAGGACGAGCCGGTGACCATGTACGTGCGTAAGCAGGGCCCGGGCACCGTCACCGCCGGTGACATCGTGCCGCCTGCCGGTGTTGTCGTGCACAACCCGGACATGCACATCGCCACCCTGAACGACAAGGGCAAGCTGGAGATCGAGCTCGTCGTCGAGCGCGGTCGCGGCTACGTCCCCGCCGTTCAGAACAAGGCCTCGGGTGCGGAAATCGGCCGGATCCCGGTGGACTCGATCTACTCGCCGGTGCTCAAGGTGACCTACAAGGTCGAGGCCACCCGTGTCGAGCAGCGCACCGACTTCGACCGTCTGATCCTGGACGTGGAGACCAAGAACTCCATCAGCGCCCGGGACGCGCTCGCCTCGGCGGGCAAGACCCTCGTCGAGCTCTTCGGCCTGGCCCGTGAGCTCAACGTCGAAGCCGAAGGCATCGAGATCGGCCCCTCGCCGGCCGAAGCGGATCACATCGCTTCGTTCGGTCTGCCGATCGAGGATCTGGACCTCACCGTCCGGTCCTACAACTGCCTCAAGCGCGAAGGCGTGCACACCGTGGGCGAGCTCGTTGCCCGCACCGAGTCGGATCTGCTGGATATCCGCAACTTCGGCCAGAAGTCCATCGACGAGGTCAAGGTCAAGCTGCATGCGCTTGGTCTCTCGCTGAAGGACAGCCCGGCCTCGTTCGATCCTTCTTCCGTGGTGGGTTACGACGCGAGCACCGGAACGTGGAGCGACAGCGGCACGTTCAGTGACACCGATGGCGGCGAGCAGGACTACGCCGAGACCGAACAGCTCTAGGCCGCCGGGGCAGGCATGCCCCGACTTGGCCTTACTCAAGGAGAAAACCAATGCCCAAGCCCAAGAAGGGTGCCCGCTTCGGCGGGTCGGCGTCGCACCAGAAGGCGATCTTCGCCAATCTGGCTACGGCGCTCTTCGAGCACGGTCGGATCACGACCACCGAGTCCAAGGCCAAGGCCGTGCGGCCCTACGCCGAGAAGATCATCACCAAGGCGAAGGGCGGCACCCTGGCCGACCGTCGCGAGGTGCTGAAGGTCATCCGCAACAAGGATGTCGTGCACAGCCTCTTCGCGGAGATCGGCCCGTCGTTCGAGGGTCGTGAGGGTGGCTACACCCGGATCACCAAGACCGTCCCCCGCAAGGGTGACAACGCTCCGATGGCGATCATCGAGCTGGTCCGCGAGAAGACCGTGACCAACGAAGCCGATCGCGCCCGTCGCGTGGCCGCTTCGCAGGCCGCTCCGGCCGCCGAGGTCGAGGCCGAGGTCGTCGAGGAGGCCCCCGCGGCCGAGCCGGCCGCCGAGGTCGCCGAGGCTCCGGCCGACGAGGACAAGAAGGACGCCTGATTCGTCAGGAGTTCTCGAACGAGCCCGCCACCCGATTGGGTCGGCGGGCTCGTTCGCTTTGCGCACAACGACTTTCGAGCCGGTGAGGTGAATCCGTGGAGGATGCGATGAACTCGATTCGGGAACGTGCCGTGGCGGCGCTGCCCGCAGCCGGCACAGTGCGGGTGCGTCTCGACATCTCTTATGACGGTACGGATTTCATCGGCTGGGCGCGGCAGCCCGGCATGCGCACGGTGCAGGGCGTGCTCGAGGAGTCGCTGAGCAAGGTCTTCCGGGAGCCGATCGGGCTGACCGTTGCCGGGCGTACCGACGCGGGTGTGCACGCCGAGGGGCAGGTCGCCCACTTCGACACCACCGCAACGGATTTCGACGGCGCGAAACTGGTGCACCGGATGGCGCGCTTCCTGCCGAAGGATGTTCGCATCAAGGACGCGCGCCTCGCGCCCCCCGAATTCGACGCCCGCTTCTCCGCGATCCGCCGCCATTACGCCTACCGGCTCACCACCGCCCCGTACGGCGCCGAGCCGCTCGAGGCCCGCAGCGTGGTCGGTTGCCGCGCTAACGTCGACCTGGAGGCCATGCGCGAGGCTTCCCAGAAACTGCTGGGGCTGCACAACTTCGCGGCCTTCTGCCGCCGCCGCGACGGCGCGACCACGGTCCGCGAACTCCAGCGTTTCGACTGGGAACGCCGAGGCGACCACCTGATCGCCTATGTCAGCGCCGACGCCTTCTGCTGGTCCATGGTCCGCAGCCTGGTCGGCGGGATCCTCGCCGTCGGCGAGGGCCGTCGAACCCCCGACTGGGTCGGCGGCCTGTTGCTGGAAACCGAACGCTCCAGCTCGGTGACCGTCGCGCCCGCGCACGGCCTGTCCTTGATCGCCGTCGACTATCCTGCCGACGCTGACCTGGCCGCTCGTAACCTCCAGACGCGTGAAGTGCGCACAGTCCCCGACGCAGGCTGCTGCGGCGACTGACCCGGTCCAGCGCGTCACGTCGGCTCGGTGGAACAAACCTGGGTGCCGGTCGCGTTGCGGAGGGAATGGCATTCGACGAACTTGGACGGTACGGAGTCTGGCTTCCTTTCAACGCGCTCAGCCCGGAGCAGGCGCGTGAACTGGAGGAGCTCGGGTATGGCGCGCTGTGGCTGGGCAGCTCGCCCGGCGAGGACGACCTCGTTGTCGCCGAAAACCTTTTAGCGGCAACGCAATCGCTCACTGTCGGCACCAGCATCGTGAACATCTGGAAGACGCCCGCCGCGCAGGTCGCCGAGGTGTTCCACCGGATCGAGGCCGCGTACCCAGGCCGCTTCCTGCTCGGCATCGGTGCGGGCCATCCCGAGGCCAACACCACCTATCGCACGCCTTACGAGGCTTTGGTCGAGTACTTCGACGAACTCGACGCGGCCGGTGTCCCCAAGGAGCGCCGCGCGCTTGCCGCCCTGGGTCCCCGCGTGCTGAAACTGGCCCGCGATCGCTCGCTCGGCGCGCTGCCGTACCTGGTGCCGGTGCAGCACACCGCCAGTGCCCGGGCGATTCTCGGCGACGGCGCCCTGCTCGCCACCGAACACAAGGTCGTCATCGACGAGGATCCGGTGCGCGCCCGCATTACCGCCCAGCCTCGCACCTCCTTCTACCTCGGCTTGCAGAACTACGTCGCGAACCTGCGCCGCTTCGGCCTGACCGACGAGGATCTGGCCGCTCCCGGCGGCGACCGCTTCTACGACGCGGTGGTGGCCCACGGCACCGCCGAAGCCGTCGCCGCGAAACTCGACGCCCACCTGCAAGCCGGCGCCGACCACGTCGCGATCCAGCCCCTCGCCGACGACCCGCTCCCGACCCTGCGCACCCTCGCCCCGCTGCTGAAGTAGCGCCCGCCGCATCGACGCTTCGCACACCGAGTCGCTTTCGCGCATAGGCAGCAGCCGATGCGTTGGCGCTGTTCGGTGTGCGATCCGGGTGTACCTCGGGCTGGGGCCGGTGTATGTCGCCGTCGGCCGCTGGTGTGCGGGCGGGAGCGGGTGTCGGCTGCGGGTGGATGGGAGCAGCTGTGTCGCTGATGATTTGCTGCGGCGGCTGAATCGGCGTATTTCTGGCTATTGTGCCTGGATGGATCAATTGAAACCGGCGATTAACTGTCGGGTTCGCGGTATTCGGGGTTGGGGGTGGGAGCATGGGGCCGTGAGTGGTCTTACTGCCGATTTCGCCGGAGATGCAGTTCCGCCGGGAGATGCGCTGCGGTGCAGGGTGATCCGGTTTGGCGGGGGTGGGGCGGCGGTGGCAACATTGCTGGGTGATAACCACCTGGTCAGGAGTGAATGCGCGTTCCGCGGGTGGAAGGCGGGCCGGCCGTGCAGATGAGTCTTGAGTCTGCCGCTGGTCCCGGTGATCTACTCGGCGCGGCAGACGCCCTGGCGGACGAAACCTTGGTCTATTGGCCGGAATTCATCGACGACCTGCATGTTCCGTCCACGCGGTGGGCGCCGGCGCGGGTGGATGCGTTTCAGGGTGCGAGCAGCTATGCCCGTTATGACGAGGATGTCGAGGTCGCGCTGGCTCGGGCTTCGTCCTTCGATGCGCGCCGAACACGCTGGTACATAACGAGTTCGGCGGAACCGCAGCTGTGTGTGTACCTACAGACTGCCGGGCGGACCCGAATCGAGGTGGGCGAGCGCACCTTCGAGGTCGGGCCCGGTGAGATGGTGCTCTTCGACGGTGGCCGTCCCGTCGGCTGGGCCGCCGAGGACGCCTTCGAACAGGTGTCGGTGCGCGTCCCGCTACGCCGGCTGCGGGAGCACAGCGGGTTGCGTCGCTTGGAAGTGCCCGAGGCGGTGCGCGTCGCGCCGGACAGTCCGCTCGGCGTCATCGCGCGCTTCCTGCGCGGCGTGGCCTATCAGCAGCTGACCGTGCCGGAACAGGCGGCGGCGCTGGCCGCGCACGCCGTGCCGATGCTGACCTCGGCGCTGTTGATGACCGCGGTGCACGCGCCCGGTCCGCCCGCGCTCACCGCGCAAGAGGTGCTGGCCTACATCCGTGGCAGGTACACCGATCCCGGCCTCACCGTCGACCGGATCGCCGCGGGTTGTGCGGTCTCGCGGCGCACCCTGTATCGCGTGTGCGCGGCCTTCGACGGCGGCGTCGGCGCGGTGCTGCGCCGGATGCGCGTGCGGCACGCACGGAATCTGTTGCGCGTCAGTCCCGCTCGCTCGCTGTCCGCGGTCGCTGTGGCTTCCGGTTTCGTCAACGAGCGGCAGTTCTATCGCGCCTTCCGGCAAGAGACCGGCATGACCCCGGGCGAGTATCGCAGCATCCATCGGTGACCCGTGCCCGCTGGCGCCGGCGGTGGCATGGGGGATTCGGAGCCCATCAGATCGATCGAGCTACGCTCCGGATCCGGCGTGCCGGTCGGCGCGGCGGTCGAGCGCTGGACCGGGCTGCTCGCGGAAATGTATGTGCCGAAGGCGGTTTCGCTGCGGCCGACGGCATCCTTCCATGGCTACATCAGCCTCGGCCGCTACGACGACGGGGTGGAGCTCTCCTTGCGCGGGTCGGTCGCGCAGGTCATTCGCCGGACCGAGCGCCTGATCGCGGGCGCCGCGGCGCCGTTTCTGGTCGCGGCCATCCAGACCCGGGGCGTCGGGCGCCTGCACCAGGGCGGCCGGTCGGCGGAGCTGACGCCGGGCGCGATGGTCTTCTATGACAGCGGACGGCCCTTCCGCTGGGAGATCGATTCCGATTGGGAGCAGGTCGTCGTGCGTGTTCCGTTGCAGACCTTGTGCGAGCGCAGTGGTGTTGGGCCACAGGATATTCCGACCGCGATCGGCGTCGCGGCAACCAGCGCCGCGGGCGTGGCCGCGCAATTCTTCAGCGGAGTGGCGCGGGTGCAGCGCACCGCGCCGCGGCAGGCGGCGCAACTCGCCGCGGACAGTGTGGCGCTGCTGGCCTCGGCGGTGCAGCTGGCTGCGGGCGCCGGCCCGGGCAACGCGCCTGCCCTGGGCATGACGCGAGAACAGGTGCTGGCCTTCATGTCTCGGCACTGCGCCGATCCCGCCCTCACCGTGGACGCGATCGCGCGGGCCTGCGCGGTCTCGCGCCGCACGCTGTATCGCCTGTTCGAAGGCGCCGACGGCGGCATCGGCGCGGTGCTGCGGCGGCTGCGGGTGGAGCGGGCGCAGCGGCTGCTCTGCGCGGCTCCGGCGTGGCCGCTGTCGGCCGTGGCGACGGCTTCCGGCTTCGCCACCGAACGTCAGTTCTATCGCGTGTTCCGGAACGAAATCGGGGTGACACCAGGTGAATACCGCGCTCGATGTGATTGTGGCATGCATTGTCCGAACCCTGGCACGGGCTGCCAGTGTGAAGCTTCAACCTAGCCGGAACAGTTAGTGAAATATTGTCCGCTCACTTACTGGAAACGGGAGTCTTCTATGTCGGAACGGGTACGGGTCGCCGCGGTCCAAGCCGAGCCGAGGTGGCTCAGCCTGCAGGAGGGCATCGAGCAAGTCACCGGGTTGATCGCGCAAGCGTCTCGCATCGGGGCCCAATTGGTGGCATTTCCGGAAACTTTCGTGCCCGGGTACCCCTGGTGGATGTGGCTGAACACCAAGGGCTGGGGTGCGGAATTCACCGCCCGGTATCGCGACGCCTCGATGACGCGCGAAGGCGAGGAAATCCATGCCGTCCTGGAAGCCGCACGGGCGCACCGGATCCACGTCGTACTCGGCTTCAGTGAGCGAGCGGGCGACGAGCTGTTCATGTCGCAGGCGCTGATCGATCAGCACGGGATGCTGCGCGCGGTCCGCCGAAAACCGGAACTGAACCGGCTGGAGAGCCAGGTCTTCGAGCCCGGCGGCGCCCATCAGCCACGCGCCTACGACACCGCGCTCGGCCGGATCGGAATGCTGAGCGGCAGTGAGCATTTGCAAGCCGTCGCCCGCCAGCAGATGTACCGCACCGGTGAGCAGATCCACATCGCCTCCTGGCCCGGTTTCGCGATCTACCGCGGCGCTACCCGTGGGCGCGGGCATTGGGCCAACGCCTCGGCCAGCCTGCTGTATTCGGTGGAGAGCGCCAGCTTCGTGATCGCGCCGACCGCGATCGTCGACGTCGCCGGCTGGGAGCTGGACGGGCCGTCCGGTCCACAGACCCGGCTGCTGCACAACCCGGGTGGTCTCACCACGATCTACGGACCCGACGGTCACGAGCTCGGCGCCGCGCCCAGCGAGAAGCGTTCCGGTCTGGTCTACGCCGATCTGGACTTCGCCGCGCTCGGCAAGCCGCGTCCTGCCTATCCGGTCAACGCCCAGCTCAACCCGGAGATCTACCGGGGGCCGGCCGGAAACCAGGTCGCCGCACGGATGGTGAAGCGCTCGTTCTGAGGCCGTTCGCGCCTGGCCCCGGCTGGGATCGCCGGGGCCGGGACGGTTTGCTGGAAGGGAACTGGGGATCGTCCTAAAGGACTGTTAGGAAGCGCCCGGCACACTTCCGTAACAACTGTGGCGACCGACACACTCATTTCCGATGGCGCGAAGAAGCGTCGAAGGAGGTAGGTCAATGTCCACAGTGTTGAGTAAGACGCCGGAGCCCAATCCCGCTCCATTATCGGCGCCGACCAGCACCCGGCGCGCGGTTCTGAATACGCTCAAAGGGTCGTCGGGAAATCTCGTCGAGTGGTACGACGTCTATATTTACACCGTTTTCGCGACTTATTTCCAGGATCAGTTCTTCGCGCCGGAGGACGAGAACTCCACCGTCTATGTTTACGCGATCTTCGCGGTCACCTTCTTGATGCGCCCGATCGGCTCCTGGTATTTCGGGCGGTACGCCGACCGGCACGGCCGCCGCTCCGCGCTGGTGTTCAGCGTGACCCTGATGGCGGTCTGTTCCTTCGGCATCGCGATCATGCCCACCCGGGAGAGCATCGGCGTCGCCGCCGCGGCGATACTCATTCTCTTCCGGTTGATCCAAGGCTTCGCCACCGGCGGTGAATACGGCACTTCGGCGACCTACATGTCCGAGGTGGCGACGGCCGGCAAGCGCGGCTTCTTCTCCTCGTTCCAGTACGTCACGCTGGTCGGCGGCCACGTGCTGGCGCAGGCCACCCTGCTGGTCATGACCGCGTTCCTGGACAAGGGGCAGATTCAGGACTGGGCCTGGCGCATCCCGTTCGCCATCGGCGGACTGGCGGCGATCGTGGTGTTCTGGCTGCGGCGGGACATGGACGAGTCGCTGTCCAAGGAACACCTGGACGCGGCCCGCTCGGGTGCGGACAGCTCCTCGGGGTCGATGAAGGAATTGGTGGTCCGGTACTGGCGGCCGCTGCTGCTGTGCTTCCTGATCACCATGGGCGGCACCGTCGCGTTCTACACCTACAGCGTCAACGCCCCGGCGATCGTGAAGACCGCGTACAAGAACGACGCCATGGTCGCGACCTGGATCAACCTGATCGGCCTGATCTTCCTGATGTGCCTGCAACCGGTGGGCGGCTGGATCAGCGACCGGGTCGGCCGCAAGCCGCTGCTGGTGTTCTTCGGGGCGAGCGGAGTGATCTACACCTACTTCCTGATCACCTTCCTGCCGAAGACCCACAATCCGTTCGCCACCTTCGGATTGCTGGCCATCGGGTACATCATTCTGACCGGATACACCTCGATCAACGCCCTGGTCAAAGCCGAACTGTTCCCGGCTTCCATCCGGGCGCTGGGCGTGGGAATGGGTTATGCGCTGGCCAACTCCGCCTTCGGCGGCACCGCGCCGGTGATTTACCAAGCCATGAAGAAGGCCGATATGGTTCCGCAGTTCATCGGCTATGTCACCCTGCTCATCGCGGGCTCGCTCCTGGTCTACATCTTCTTCTTGAAGAACAAGTCCACCACCGAGCTCGACCGCGAGGCAGGCCACGCCTTCGAGCCGGCGAGTGCGCCGGCCGCGCCCGCCACACCGGCTCGGGTCTCGTAGGCGGCGTGGTTGCGAATGTGTTGCGCGCGTCCGCCGGCAACGAGGTCGAACGGTACCGAGCGTGACCTCGTTTCCGCACGCTGATCAACCGGCCGCCGCGCCGATCCGCCCGCTATGGGAGGATCGGCGCGTGCGGCTTGCGGTTGTCGAAGATGATGATGGCGTTGGCGACGCCTTGGTCGAGGCGCTCAACGCCCGCGGCTACCGCGCCGAACGCAAGCGCCGGGGCAGCGACCTGCTGCTCGATCACCGCGGCTACGACGCCGTCATCCTGGATCTCGGCCTGCCCGACGCGGACGGGTTGCAGATCCTGCGCCAGCTGCGCGCCGTCAGTTCGGTGCCGGTGCTGGTGCTGACCGCGCGCAGTGACGAGCGCTCGATCGTGCGCGGACTTCGCGGCGGGGCCGACGACTATCTGGTGAAGCCGCCCCGGATCGCGGAGTTGATGGCCCGGCTGGAGACCGTTCTCCGCCGTGCCGCGGTCGCTACCCAGCCGACTCCGCCGGTCGTGGTCACCGGAGACGTGCGCGTCGACCTCGCGACCCGTGTCGTCGAGGTCGCCGGGAAGCCGATCTCGTTGACGCCGAAGGAATTCGAACTCGTGGAAGCGCTCGTCGAACGACCGGGCTCGGCCGTCAGCCGGCAGCAGCTCATGGACCGGATCTGGGGTGACGCCTTCGTAGCCGTATCCCGCTCCCTCGATGTGCACATGACCGCGCTGCGCGCGAAGCTGGACCGGCCCGGCCTGATCACGACCATCCGCGGCTACGGCTACCGGTGGGGCGAATGACCGGGGGCCGTTTCGGAAGGGAAGTGCGGTGCGGCGCAGGCTTCTCTTCGCGCTGACGGTTTTCGCCGCGATCGCCGTGCTGGCGTTCGCGGTACCGCTGTCGCTGACGTATGCGACGAGCCGGACCCAGGAGCTGGTGCTCGGACGCAACGGCGACGCGGATCGGTTCGCGACCATCGCCGACGCCGCCGTGGCGGACAAGGATCCGCGCGCGCTGGTCGAGGAGATCGTGCGGTACCACGAGCTATACGGCGAGAACGTGCTCGTCGTCGACGCGCGTGGCGCGACCACCGTCAACGCCGGAGTGGACATCACCGATCCGGCGATCGCCGCCGCTGTGGCCGGCGCGCGGCGCAACCTGCGACCGCGTCCGGTACAACGACTGAACCCCTTGGGCAATTCGACCATGCTGGTGGCGCGACCGGTCGGAACCGGTGTACAGGTCAACGGCGCCGTGGTGATCGAGGCGTCGACGGAGCGAGCGCGCAGCGATATCGCCAAGGCGTGGGCGGTGATCGGCGCGGGTGGCGTCGTCGCGATGGCGGTGTTCACCATGCTCGCGCTGACCCTCAGCCGCTGGGTGCTGCGACCGCTGGCGGCGCTGTCAGCCGCGGTGGCCGCCCTGACCGCGACCCTGCCGAAGCCGCGCACCGGCGCGGCGGCCCCGGTGTCGATCGCCCGGCACTACGGTGGCCCGCCCGAAATGCGGGCTGTCGCCGAATCTTTCGACGCCATGGCGTTGGCGGTCGCCGACTCCGTGGACGCGCAACGGCAACTCGTCGCCGACACTGCTCATGCCATGCGAAATCCCTTGGCGGCCTTGGCGATCCGATTGGACTCGCTGGAGCTCGACATCCCCGACACGGCCGCGCCGATCTTCCGTCGCGCCAGCGCCGAAGTCGACCGGATCACGGCACTGCTCGACGGCCTGCTCACCCTCGCGGTCGCCGAAACCCCCACCGCCTTCGACCTGACCGCCAACGACCCCGAAAACCACTGCGACGCCAGACAAGTTGTGGCCGACCGGATCGACGCCTGGCACTCCGCCTTCGAAACCGCGGGCATGGAGTTGCGGACCGAGGTAATCCGCCACCGGTCGCCGGACCTATCCACCGACCGTTCCGCCCGCGCCGAGGGCAGCCGGACCGGTTCGGAGGCAGCCGCGCAGCGCAGTCGATCCGGTGCCCTGACGTTGCGCGAGGACTCGGAATCGCGAACCGGCACAGCGGAATTCCACGCCGAGGACGCAAAGTCGGAGCCTGAACCGCCCGCCCCGAACTGGGACGGTCACCCGGCCCCAAGCGCTCGCCCCGCCGCCCTTACCGAAGTCGCCCTCCCCGCCGACATCCTCGCTCAGATCCTCGATGTCCCGCTGAGTAACTCCTGCCGCTACGCCGGTTCCGGTGCCGAGACCACCGTCACCGTTGCCACCGACCCCGGCTGGGTCACCATCACCATCCGCGACAACGGCACCGGCGTCCCCCGCGAAGAGATCGACAAACTCACCACCCGCTTCTTCCGCGGCTCCTCCGCCCCCGCCGGCGGCTCCGGCCTCGGCCTGCCCATCGCGGCCGCCCTCGCCCAATCCCGCGGCGGCACTTTGACTGTCGAACCCGCCCGCCCCAACGGCCTCGCCATCATCCTCCGCCTCCCCGCGGTGGTCCCCGCATGAACCACACGACTCTTCGCGACTCTGCGCCGTTGATCGGTGGGCCGCACGCGATGCTGAGTGCGGTGGGGAGCTGCCGCAACCCTGTGCAAGTGGCCGATGAGCGGCGCTCCGCAGTCGGCCTTCGCCGCTATCTCGATGCGTTGTTCGGCGAATGGCGTGCGGTGGTCGGTGCGCTCGAAAGCCATTGTGGCCGTATGTTGTTCGAGGTTCGGGCGGCTGGCTGCTCGGCGGTGGGTGCGGTTTGTGTCCAGCTCGGGCCGGTGGCGCAGGTGCGGCGGGGGGTGGGGGTGTGATGGATCGGCGTGGGTTTTTGGGGTTGGCGGCTGCTGGTGTGGTGGCGGGGGTGGCTGCTGGGTGTGGGGTTACTTCGGGGGCGGGGACGGTGCGGTTGGGGTCGGGGGAGCCGGGTGGGTTCTATAACGCGTTTGCGCGGTTGCTGGCTGATGTGGCGGATCAGGCGGGGACGGTGCGGATCGATCCGATCGATACGTATGGGTCGCGGACGAATCTGACGATGTTGGTGCGGGGGGAGGTGGATGCCGCACTGGCGCTGGTGGATTCGATCGAAGGCGGCGAGCAGGTGCTGGCGCTGGGGCGGGTCTACGAGAATTATCTGCAGCTGGCGGTGCGGGCGGACAGTCCGATTCAGCGGATCGCCGACCTGCGGGGGACCCGGGTGAATCTGGGTGCGGTCGGGTCGGGGGCCGCGTTGACCGGTGAGCGGTTGCTGTGGGCGGCGGGGTTCGTGCCGGGGGTGGACGTGACGGTCGAGCATCGTGGGCTACGGAACGCGGTGGCGGCGTTGGATTCCGGGGGAGTGGACGCGCTGCTGTGGGCCGGTGGCGTGCCGACGGCCGCGCTGGCGGTGCCGCGGCTGCGGCTGCTGGATCTGGATGAGCTCGCGACGCCGCTCCGTGCGCGGTTCGGGCACGTCTATGACCGCGTGCAGATTCCCGCCGACGCCTACCCGGGCGGCTCCGCGGTGCACACGATCGGCGTCGCGAACCTGCTGCTGGCCGCGCCGTCCTTGCCGGACGCCGCCGCGGCCGCGATCGTCGACCTGCTGTTGACTCGCGCCGACGCGCTGGTGCCCGCCGAGGCTGCGGGCACCCAGTTCCTGGATGCCCGTTCCCTCACCGGCACCGGCTCGATCGCCCTGCATCCGGGCGCCGCCGAGGTCTACCGCCGCCACCACGGCTGACGGTCAGGAGCGGACGAGACGCGCGATGGCGTCGGTGGCTTCCTTGATCTTGGCTTCGGCCTCGGGGCCGCCCGCGACAGCCGCGTCGACGACGCAGTGGCTGATGTGGTCTTCGAGCAGGCCCATGGCGACGGCTTGCAGCGCCTTCGTCATCGCGGAGACCTGGGTGAGGATGTCGATGCAGTACTTCTCTTCTTCGACCATGCGCTGCAGACCGCGGGCCTGGCCCTCGATCCGGCGCAACCGCTTGAGGTAGTCGTCCTTGGCGGTGATGTAACCGTGGGCGGAGTGGTCGTGTCCGCCGGTTTCCGGGGTGGTTGTCACCGGTGTTCTCCTCGTCCTAGCAGTGGCCGGGTTGATCTTCGCAGACGCGGGCGCTCCGGTCGTGTCGTTATACCCCCCTAGGGTACATGCGAACGCGCGGGTTGTCAGGTGCGCGCGGGTTCGTCGAGCGCGTCGGTCAGCCCGTATGGATCCAGATCCTCGGACCGGCTCTGCCGCGCCAGCACGATCCCGCCGATCACCACCACGCTGCCGGCCAGCTGGATCGGCGCCACCGCCTCGCCGAGCAGCAGCCACGACAGCGCCACCGCGAACATGACCTCGCTGAGCAGGATCAACGACATGAGCGTCGATCCGATCCGCGCCGCACCCGCCACGCCGCACAGGTACGCGATCACCGTGCTGATCAGAATCAGCAGTGTCAGCGACAGCCACGCCGGAATCCGGTGCTCGGCCAGGGTGACGGTGCCGGCGCCGAGGTGCACCGGCAGCACCTGTGTGAGGGCGAGAACCCAACTGGTGACCGCCGCCACGGTCAGCCCGGTCCCGAGCAGCACGACCGGCCGCACCTGAGCTGTCGTGCGCTCGGACAACAGGAACAGCGCCGCGTTGCATACCATCGACAGCCCGGCCCAGCCGAGCCCCGGCAGGCTCAGGCCGCCCGCGTCGAACACATTGATGACCAGCGCCGCACCGCCGATGGCGAGCGCCGCGCCCACCATCGTCGCGATACTCGGCCGCTGCCCCCGCACCGCCCAGTTCCACCCGATCACCGCGATCGGCGCCAGGAACTGAATCATCAGCGACACCCCGACCTGCAGATGCTCCAGCGACAAAAAGAATGTCGCCTGGACGCCGGTGATCGCGACCACGCCGAAAGCGATGATCGCCCGCGCGTGCCGAACACTCGCCCGCAACCCAGCCGGATCCCGCCACGCCGCCAGCGCCATGAGCACCGCTGCCGCCCCGGTCAGCCGAATCGCCAGCACCGCCCCCGGCGACCAGTCCGCCCCCAGCACCGATTTCGCGAACGACCCCGAACTCGCGAACGCCAGCCCGCTCGCCACCGTCAGCCACACACCAGCCTGCGCCCGCGTCACAACCCACCTCATCTGAACTCGAAACATCCCATCTTTGCTGAGCCGGTGGCCGCCGGAATCATCTGGGTCCGCCGGAGTGGCTACGATCCCGAATCTATGGGTCGGCCGACGGCAGAGGGGCGGACTCAACGCGCCGTGCAGGGGACTCCACGCGCCTCACGACGTAACCCCGGTGTGGCGGCGACGAAGTGAAACGAGAGAATCGCAGGCATGAGTGCGCATCCCCGGCCTGCCCTCGCCGTCATCGGTGGCAGTGGTTTCTACGACTTCTTCGACAACGACGCGACGCATGTCGAGGTCGATACCCCCTATGGCAAGCCGAGCGCGCCGGTCGCGATCGGCGAGGTCGAGGGCCGGGCGGTGGCATTCATCCCGCGGCACGGCAAGCAGCACGAATTCGCGCCGCACACGCTGCCGTACCAGGCCAACATGTGGGCGTTGCGCGCACTGGGCGTGCGACGGATCTTCGCGCCGTGCGCGGTGGGCAGCCTGCGCGCCGACTGGGGGCCGGGCACGGTCGCGGTGCCGGACCAGCTGGTCGACCGCACCTCGGGCCGCCCGCAGACCTTCTTCGACGGCGGCGGCGTGCACGTCTCCTTCGCCGATCCGTACTGCGACGAACTTCGCACCGCCGCAATCAAATCCGAGGCCGGCGCGCTGACGGTCAAGGGCTCCGGCACCATGGTGGTCGTCCAGGGTCCGCGCTTCTCCACCCGCGCGGAGAGCCGGTGGTTCGCCGGGCAGGGCTGGGATCTGGTCAACATGACCGGTCATCCGGAAGCCGTTCTCGCCCGTGAACTCGAAATGTGCTACGCCGCAGTGGCTTTGGTCACCGACCTGGATGCGGGCCTGGAAGAGGGCGACGGCGTGCACGCGGTCGATGTCTTCGCCGAATTCAAGCGCAACCTCGATCCGTTCAAGGAACTGATCCGCGGTGCTGTCGCCGCAGTCGACAGCACCGAAACCTGTGAGCGCTGCACCGTGCATACCGGCGTCACGCTGCCCTTCGAACTTCCGTAAACCGTTGGGGTGGCTGGACATCGGAGTGTCCGGCCGCCTGTCCGGTGCTCCCGCCGAGTTGCCGGCACCGCTCGATCTACCATGATCCGGTGAGTCAGCCGGAACCATCCGGCGGCAGAACGCGGGTGGACATGATGAAGGTGCTGGTAACCGGGGCTGCCGGGTTCATCGGATCGCATGTGCGGCGGGCACTCGCCGAAGCGGGACACGACGTGGTGGGGATCGACCTGCTGGCGGAACCCGTGCACGGTGCGGACGCGGAACCGCCGGAGGGAGTCGCGCGGATCGACATCCGTGACATGGAAGCTCTCGCGCCGGTGCTGCGCGGCGTCGATGTCGTCTGCCATTTCGCCGCCGCCACCGGATCCGCCTACCGCCCAGCCGAGTACGCGGCGCACAACGACCACGGCACCGCCGTGCTGTTGGCAGCGATGCGGGAGGCGAAGATCCGCCGCCTGGTCCTCGCCTCCTCGGTCACCGTCTACGGCGAAGGCCGCTACCGCACCGTGCGGGGCGGCCCGTTCTTCCCCGGCCTGCGCTCGCGCGCCGACCTCGACCGCGGCATGTTCGACCATCGTGCCCCGCGCACCGGCGAAATTCTTACCTGGGAAGCGGTCTCCGAGGACGCGCCCCTGCGTCCCCGCGGTTTCTACGCGGCAAGCAAAGTGGCCCAGGAGAATTACGCCTTCGCCTGGGGACTGTCCACGGGCGCGGCGGTCACCGTCCTGCGCTTCCACTCGGTGTACGGCGAAGGCGCGCACAGCGGCCTGCCCGCCCAGGTCCGCGCCGCCCTCGCCGCGGGCGCCGCCCCGCGCGTCTTCGAAGACGGCGGCCAAGTGCGCGATTTCGTCCATATCACCGACGCCGTGTCCGCCACCCTCGCCGCCGTGGACCGTGCCCTCCCCGGTTTCGTCCCTTTGAACATCGCCTCCGGCCACCCGATCACCAGCTGGGAGGTCGCCTCCATCATGACCAAAGCTCAGAGCGGCCCCGATCCCCTCGTCACCGGCCAATACCACCTCCCGGACGTCCGCCACTTCGTCGCCGCCCCCACCCGCGCCCACCACGCCCTCGGCTTCACCGCCACCACCCCACCCCGCACCGGCCTAACCGATTACGCCACCGCCCAGCCCCTCTCGGCAGTAGAAACCACCCGCCCCGTCGCCAGCGAGCCGTAACACTGCGCACCGACTGGCCCCTGGATCGCCCGCCGCCACCCTGCCAGCGCCAAATCCAGCGGTACGGAAATCTCGAACCGCCCGCGCGAGTCGAACTTCCGGCTCGGCTTCGGGTTGCGCGGATGCGCCGTGATCGGTGGGAGGCCCCAGAGCGGGACATGGCTGTGGCATCGGTCGAGTGGCCTCCTCGCTCATGTCCCACTATGCGCGCGAAGCGCCGGGCTAGGCTCGCCGTGTGGATAACCCGTTGCGGCTCGAGGTGATCGTGGCCAGTACGCGGCCGGAGCGATTTGCTCCGGTGGTGGCGGACTGGTTTGTGGGGGCTGCGCGGGCCCGGGGCGAATTCGATACCGGCGTCATCGATCTCATTGATGCCGGGCTGCCGGAGAACCTGACCGATGGCCCTGCGGCGGAAGCCTTCCGGACCCGATTGGCGGCTGCGGACGGCTTTGTCGCAGTGACCTCGGAGTACAACCACGGCTATCCGGCATCGCTGAAGACCGCATTCGACACCGCGAAGCATGAATGGCGTGCCAAGCCCGTCGGTTTCGTTTCCTACGGCGGGCTCTCCGGTGGGCTGCGGGCGGTGGAACAGCTGCGTCAGGTCGTCGCCGAACTTCATATGGTTTCGGTCCGCGAAACCGTCAGCTTCCATCAAGCCAAGAAGCAGTTCGACAAGTCCGGGCAGACGCACGACGGCGCCGCCATCGATGCCGCCGACCGCATGCTCACCCAACTTGCCTGGTGGGCAACAACTCTCCGCTCGGCCCGGACCAACACTCCCTATCCGAGCTGACTCCCGGCGCGGGTGATCAGTGCATCGGTCCCGCGCCCTGCATTTGGCGCTGGCGGCCGCGGGGGTGGCCGATGTAGGTGGCTTCGCGGGGGATCGAGACCAGGGTCAGGTCGACCTGGGCGGTTCCGGTGCGCAGGATGACGTGGTTGCCGATCGCGCCGGGCTGGTGGACCGACAGGTCGGGGCGGGTGGCGGGCCAGCCCATCGGGTCGCCGGTGACGTAGATGGTGGTGACACCGGCGTGCGGGGCGGGGGCGAGGACGCCGTCGACCACGGTGGCGGTGAAACCCGCGTCGGACTGGTGGGTTTCGACGGCGATGGTGAGGCGTTCGGGGTTGCCGACGGTCTGGACCAGCTGTTCCCAGGCGTGCGCGCGGTCGGTGCGGATCAGGATGCGCTCGCCGACGGCCAGCGCGCGGAACACCAGCTGCTGGGCCAGGTACAGCTCGCCCGCCACGTACACGGTCGAAATACCCTGGCCGATAATACGAACCGCCACACCCTGGTTCTCCTCATCGGAGCCGATCAGCTGACCGCAGCCCGAGGACGGCAGGTGCAGCGCGCCGATGACATCGATCGGGTACTCGGTCATCGGGACGGTGTCGTCGACGCCGGGCGCGGCCAGCGGCATGTGCGCGAGCAGTCCGTCGCGATGCCGGCCGGCCATCGAGATCATGCCCTTGAGCTTCGACCGCTCCGGCAGCTCCCGTGCCGTCAAACGCCAAGCGGCGCCGATGCTTACGGTTTCCGCGGAGCTGCCCGGACGCAACCGCACGGCGACGGTGGTGCCGCGCGACGGCGCGACCCACAGCTGGGCGAGCAGGTCGGAGCCGAGGCGCTTCGGGTCGACCGCCGCGCCGATGTTCACGGCGTTGCCGATCTCGGCGTAACGCCAGCGATGGGTCAGGTTGCGCGGATCGAAACCCGCGGTGATCTGCAGGACGGCCTTACGGATTTCCGGGGCGGTGAGGATACGGGCGTTGCAGTCGCCGTCTTCGAGCGCGCGCATAATCCGTTGTGTCGCAATGGTTACCGCGCGCGAGGCGCCTTCGGTGCCGCCGCCGCGCCGGGCCGAGGCCTCCGGGCAGGCGATGGCGTCGAAGCTGATGGCCAGCCACACGGCGCGGTGCGCGGTGGCGGGCAGCGGGCCCAGCAGCGATTCGTAGATCTTGCCGGCGGGTGTGCCGGCGCGGCTGCGGTGGCCGTGGCTGATGATGTCGATGCCGCTGAGCAGAATGTCGTGCTGGTTGAGGCACTTCGCGAGCTCGGGCAGCGGCAGCAGATGCGAGGCGTGCACCGTGGAGGACGAGATCCGGGTGAGCCCACCGCGCGGGGGCAGCACCTCGACGACGGTGACGACGCGGCTGCCGTCCCAGTACAGGCCGAGGGAGCGGTCGTCGGGTCCGCGGAAATCGACGGTGTCACCGATCTGGTAATCGGTCTTGGTGATGTAGCGCCACCAGGTCGCGATCCAGTCGAGAATTGTCCGTTTGGCGATCGGAATCAGCGGAATCAGCGCCGCCGCAACGGCAATGCCGAGCGCGATCCATTTATCGAGTCCCAGTAGCAGCGCGACCGAGCCGAAAACCAGCGCGACGACCTGCGCGACCAGCAGGTTCTGTAGCGAGATCCGACCAAAAAGCGGGCGTGGTCCCGCCCCGGTGGATTCAGCCATCATCGTCCCCCAAATAACCGGTATCGGCCGTGATCTACCGGCCGAGCTGAACAAGACTCCCCGGGAACTGTACTGTGTTGCCCGGACGTGAGCACTGTTCGGGGGAGGAAAGATGCCTTCAAAACCCACTACGCGCTGGCAGGTGAGCGGTTATCGCTTCCTGGTGCGCCGCATGGAGCACGCTTTGGTGCGCCGGGATGTGCGCATGCTGCACGACCCGATGCGTTCCCAGTCGCGAGCCTATGCGGCCGGCCTGGTGCTGGGGATTGTCGTATTGGCCGGTTGTGGCATTCTCGCGCTGCTCCGCCCGCAGGACAAAATCGGCAGCAACACCTTGCTGATCGGTAAGGAATCCGGCGGCGTCTACGTGGTGATCGACAATGTCGTGCACCCCGCGCTGAACCTCGCCTCGGCCCGCCTGGCCTCCGGGGAATCGGGCAAGGCCGCCACCGTGAAGGAATCCGAGCTCAGCAAGAAGCCGCGCGGCCAGCTGATCGGTATTCCCGGCGCGCCCGCCACCCTGCGGTTCGACAAGGACGGCAAGGGCCGCACCTGGTCGGTGTGCGATGTCCGCACCGGCGCCGGCAGCACCGATCTCACCACCACCGTGGTCGCGGGCAACCCGGAGCTCGGCGCGAAGGCCTCGATCATGCCCGGCGACAAAGCGCTGCTGGTGAAGGCCAAGGACAAGACCTACCTGGTGTACGACAGCAAGCGCGCCGAGGTCGACATGAACGAGCGCGCCGTCACCGACGCGCTGGGCATCACCGGGGAAAAGGTGCAGAAGGTCAGTGAAGGCCTGCTGAACGCCATCCCCGAGGTGCTGCCTTTGAAGGCGCCCAAGTTCGAAAACCGCGGCGGCTCGGTGAGTTACACCATCAACAACCATCGCATCGGCGATGTGGTGCAGGTGCCCACGGAGAACGACAAGTTCTACGTCGTGCTGGCCGACGGTTTGCAGCCGGTCACGCAGCTGACCGCCGACATCATCAAGAACTCGAACCCGCAGCAGTCGCCCGACACCCGCATCAGCCAGGCCGAACGCACGAACGCGCCGGTCTCCAAGGCGCTGCTGATCGAGGACTACCCGAAGGTCGCGCCGAAACTGGTGCCGCAGGACGACCAGCTGGTCAGCTGCCTGTCCTGGAAGCCGATCCCGGAGGCCGCGGACAACAAGGACGGCAAGCGCGCCGACCTCACCGTCCTCACCGGCGTGAAGCTGCCGATCCCGGACAACGCCAAGACCGTCGCGCTGGCGCAGGCCGACGGCTCCGGCGCCAACGCCGACTCCGTCTACATCCCGCCGGCCACCGGCGCCTTCGTCCAGACCACCGGTATCGAACCCGAGAGCCGGCGCAAGGACAGCATGTTCTATGTCGCCGACACCGGCGTGCGCTTCGGCATCAAGAACGCCGACGCGCAGAAAGCCCTGGGCATGGACACCGACGCCGGCGTGAAGCCCGAACCGGCGCCCTGGCCGATCGTCGGATTGCTGGCCAACGGACCGACTTTGGGCCGTGAGGAAGCGATGGTCGCCCATGACGGCGTCGCTCCGGACGCGTCGCCGGCCAAGCAGACCGTCGGGAAGACCAGCGGCTAGCTCGGCACCGCTCTGGTGCGTCCCGCGACGCACCAGAGCGTGAGGAGCGGACAGAGCATCAGCAGTTCACTGGCCGCGAGGCTCGACGGCGGGTGGAAGAGCAGCCAATCATCCGGCAGTAGCGTCAGAATCAGCACGACCGTCTGCCCGAGCAGCACAAGCAGGCAAGCCGACGTGATCAGCCGTCGCCCGATCAGGTAGAACGGCGCGATCAGTGCCGCGCCGAGCACCAGCAGTACGGCGACGAACCCGAACGCGTAGTGCGCGACCAGCAGCATGTGCTGCGGGCTGAGCCCGACCTCGCCGAGTCGCAGGTAGGTGCCGTCCTGGAACTGTGGGCGCGTGGATTTGTCCCAGGCGGTCAAGGATTCGAAACTCCAGACGATCGCCCCGAGGATCGCCAGCGCGACGCCCACCGCCCGCCGGGTTGGCAGATATCCCCGATCCGCGCCCGCCGCGACACCCGCACCACTCATGACAAACCCCGCTCACTCCGCACCCATTTCGAACCTGGGCTCGCGTAGATCGTTGCACCTCAGCGACGGATCGGCTGCTGTTCTTTCGAGGCGCCGCGCAATTCGGCGACTTCGCCGCGCAGTGCGCGCACCTCTTCGACGAGCACGCTGATCTCCCGGTCGGTGGCTTCGGCGGTGGCTTCGACGGCCTTGAGCTGGTCCATGACCCAGCTGGTCGTGGTACCGATCGCGAAGCTGATCAACCCGATGCCGAAGGTCATCAGGACCAACGAGATCAACCGGCCCTCGGTGGTGACGGGGTAGACGTCGCCGTATCCGACCGTGGTCACCGACACCGCCGACCACCACAGCGCGTCCCCGAAGTTGGCGATCTTGCTGTCCGGCGCACCGTATTCCGCGTCGAAGAACGCCAGACTGCACAGCAGCAGCGTCAACAGCGAACTGGCGCCGACGAAGATGGCCATCCGGGCCCGGGTCCGGGTACTCCGATTCAGGGTGTCCAGCAGCAGTAGCGCCGCTCGCAGCAACCGCAGCGGCCGGAACGGCGGCAGCAGCACGATCAACAGCTCGACCGGATGGGTGCGCAGGAACCGCCACCGATCGCCGGACAACCACACCCGGATCGCGAAGTCCGCCGCGAACAGCGTCCAGATCGCGATATCGACCCTGGCAAGCCAGGAATCGAGCACCGGCGAGACCCCGGTGTCGAGCACGTGCCAGGCGTACACGCCGAGAAAGGCCAACGCGAGCAGCATCATCGGGACACTGGTGGTCCGCTCCCACGCTTGCCTGCGACTGAGCGGGGTTTGAGTTTCGGGCATAGCGAACTACCTGCAATCGATCCGGAGCGGCGCCGTTCGCACCGCTCCGCAGACGCTACTGCCAGGACGAACACGAATGGCACGGAACCCTTGGTTCCGTGCCATTCGGTGGCTATTCGTCTCGGCCGACGCCGAACCTGCGGCGGATCGGGAACGAGGCCAGATATCCGAGGATCAACGCGCCGCCGATCACACCGGTCCCGATCAACGCCACATTGCGCGCCGTATGGTCCGGCGGTGCCGGTGCCTTCGGCACCGCGAGCTGCTGACTCTTGGCCGGCGTCGGGCGTTTGGGCGGCAGGTCGGCGGTCACCACTTCGGTCAGCGCCGCGATCGGGTCGACCGCGCCGTAACCGACGTACTTGTTCCATCCTTCGGCGGGCGCGTGCGCGGTCGCCTGGATCCGCTTCATCACCTCGCGCGCGCTCAATTCCGGGAACCGGGCCCGCACCAGCGCGACCACGCCGGACACGATCGGCGCCGCGAAGCTGGTGCCGCTGATCGCGCCCTGCGTGCCACGCTCGTCGAGTTTGCCCAGGGCCGTGCCCCATTGGCCCTTGTCGTCCTGAATCGGGTTGAGCGAGGTCATGTTCTCGCCGGGTGCGGCGACGCTCAGCCACGGGCCGGCCACGGTGAACTTCGAGGGCGCACCGTTGGAATCGATGGAGCCGACCGACAGCACGTACTCGTCCCAGCGGGCCGGGGAGACGTTCATGCTGGTCTTGTCCCACGGATCCGCGGTGGGATCGAGCGGATCGATGACCTTGTTCTCGGTCTTGCAGGTGTCGGTATTGCCCGCCGCCGCAACGACGACCACGTTCTGATCGACCGCGTATTGCAGCGCCGCGCCGATCGCGCCGTCGACGTCGTTCTGCGGGCCGCACCAGACCTCGGAGATATTGATGATGGTGGCGCCCTTTTGCACCGCGCGCACGATCGCCGAGGCCATGGTCGCGAGATTGCCGTAGCCCTCGGGCAATTCGTCGGGACTCTTGTCCCGCGACGCGCCTTCCTTCTGATACTTGGTGCTGGTCTGCCGGATCGTCATGATCTGGGCTTCCGGGGCAACCCCGGCGAAGCCTTGACCTTCCACCTGCGACGCCGCGATCAAGCCTGCGACGAAAGTGCCGTGCGCGTCGCAATCCTCGGTGCCGTCACCGGCGTTCGCGACGTAGTCGCCCTCGGCCCGCAGCCCGGGCAGCCGCGGGTGCCGCACCACGCCGGTGTCGATCACCGCGACGACCTGTCCCGCGCCTTTGGAGAACTTCCAGGCCCGCTCCAGATCCAGGGACCGTTGCGCGGTGGGGATCGAGGTCCCCTCGCCGCCCTTCACGGTGCTGTTGCAGGTGCCGCTGGACGGTCGCTCCGTCTTGTCGCGCGGCGCCGCCGGGTCGCCCGCGGGCAACAGGCTCGGATTCACCGTGGGCGGCCGTTCCGCGTGTGCCACACCGACATTCGCGCCGATGCCGAACGACGCGCTCAGCCCCAGCGTGGCCGCGACCGCGGCGACCCGTAGCGGCCGCTTCACAGCCCGCGCACGAGCGAGTAGAGCGAGGCCACCCAGAACACCAACGGCAGCACGGCGGCCACGAAGGCGTATTCGAGCAGCTCGACACCACGGCGCATCGGCGGGGTGGCTTCCTGGTTCGGGATGATGATGCCGAGGATCAGCGCCACCACCAGGATCAGCATGGCCGCGCCGAAGATCGCCAGCGGCATCTCCATCTCCATACCGGCGCCGGTCAGCATGATCAGCACGATGGACGCGCCGCCCACGATGAGCACCACGGCCTGCTCCGCGCCCGCGTAGGTGCGGCTGCGGAACATCAGCACGGCCGCGCAGACCAGGGCCAGGGAGATACCGGGCCAGTAAGCGCCCTTCGATTCCGGATCGGTGCCGGCAAGCGCGCCGACCACGGTGACAAACGTGGTCGCGGTGACCAGGCCGCCGAGGTACATGCGGGCGCGTTCGGACTTCTGCCGCAGCGCCTCCATGGTGGGCAGCGCGCGGTGGTCGTCCGGGTCGTCCTCGGTCGGGTCGATCGGGGTGCCGGGGGAGGGAACAGGCGGCAGCGGCAGCTTCGACAGCGCCATCGAGATCCGCGGCGAGAGCGACAGGCCCGCGAGGCCGAGCGCCGCGGCGACCGCGCCGATCGCCTTGGTCGACTGATCGGTGAGCAATCCGACCAGCGCGGCCGGCACCGCGTACACCGCGAGGGTGGCCGTGCCGATGAACAGCGCCAGCCCGACGCCGGTCACGCGCCAGGCGAGAATGGCGGTCGCGCCGAGCAATACCGAGCCGAGCAGCAGATGCGCCCAGCCGTAGTGATCGGGAACGTAGAGCATGCCCGCCGTGAACGCCGCGGGCAGAGCGCAGCCGCCGAGCACCAGCGCCGTGGCGGTGTCGCCGTACATCCGGCTGAACACCATGCCCGCCACGACCAGCAGGATCGCAACGCCCAGCGCGATCGATCCGCTGACCCACTCCGGCATCGAACCGGGCGACATGAGCAGGCCGAGGCAGCCGACGATCATCGTCACCGCGGCCAGCACCGAACCGGTGATCCGCGCGGTCTTGGGCGTCCAGCTGCGGTAGTGGTCGGCGTCGGCGATCGCGACGTTGTACATGATGTCGTCGAAGAGCGGCACCGGCGCGGTGTGCGAGGCCGACTCGAGCATGAGCAGCTCGCCGTCGCGGACGCCGTGCTCCCCGAGGCTCAGCGAGTTGGAGAAGGGCGGATGCCCGATCCTGGCCAGCACCCATTCGGCGGGCTCGAAGCGCTCGCCCTCGTTGTCGAAGTCGTTGGAACGGCTGTGCTGGGCGACCATATCGACGACGCTGGGAATCACCAGGGCGACCGGCACGTCCACCGGAATCGCCATGTCCACCTGGGTGTGCTTCGCCAGGATGGTGACCCGAGCCAGGTCCGGCGCGCGGACGATACCGCGCGAGGAATCTTCTTCGATGTGGTCAAGTCGCGCGTGCGTCAAGCTTCCCCCAAATCGGTATAACCTCTGTCTTTCCGCATGCCCGCGCGCAGGGGGCGAGCTTGCGAACCCATCATCTGGGCAGCAGAATGCTGGTCGAACTCTACGACATGTCGACGGTGGCCTCTACACTGAGGCCGAAGTTGTAAGCTTTCAAGAGGGGGATTCGCTTCAGCATGAGTACGGTGAGGTTCCAGCGGCGTGCGCGTCGTGAGATGCCACGCACGCCTGGCGGCGAAGTCACGCTGCAGCCACCACCGGAAATCCCCCGGGTGACACCGGGCAATCTGCTCATGAAGCTGATGCCCGTCGTGATGATCATCGGCATGGTCGGCATGATGGCCCTGCTCATCACCAACCAGGGTGGTCTGGGTTCCATCGGCTCCAACCCGATGACCATGATGTTCCCGCTCATGATGATGTTCTCCATGGTCGGCATGTTCGCCGGTCAGGGCGGCGGCAAGGGCCAGAAGGCGGCCGAGGCCAACGAGGACCGCAAGGACTACCTGCGCTACCTCGATCAGGTCCGCCGCGATGTCAACGAAACCGCCACTCAGCAGCGCGCTTCGGTGGAGTGGAGCCATCCCGAGCCCGCGCTGATCTGGATGCTCGCCGGCACCAGCCGCATGTGGGAGCGCCGCGCCGGCGACAAAGACTTCTGCCACGCGCGGATCGGCATCGGCGGTCAGCGCCTGGCCACCCGCCTGGTCGCGCCCGAGACCGGTCCGGTCGAAGAGCTGGAACCCATTGCGGCAGTGTCGCTCCGGCGCTTCGTGCGCGCGCACTCCACGGTTCCGGATCTGCCCACCGCCATCGCGGTGAAGGGCTTCGCGACCATCGCCCTGGACGGCGATCGCGCCGAGGCCCGCGACATGACGCGCGCGATGCTGTTGCAGCTGTGCATGTTCCAGGCCCCCGACCAGGTGCTGGTCGCCATCGTGGCGGGCCCGGATACCGCGCGCGAGTGGGAGTGGACCAAGTGGCTCCCGCACACCCAGCACCCGGATGCCCAGGACGGCATCGGCACCCAGCGCATGTTCTACGGCTCCATCCGTGAAGCGATGGCCGGCCTGCATCCGCTGCTGGCCACCCGCGTGCGCTACTCCCGGAACCAGCCCGCCAACGCGAATCTGGTGCATATCGTCATCGTCGTCGACGGCGGCCTGCTCGAGGCCGAGGACGATCAGCTGCGCGAGTCCGGCTACGAGGGCGTCACCATCATCGACCTGTGCGCTTACGCTCCGCGCCTGGCGGTTTCGCGCGGCATCAAGATGGTCATCGAGAACGGTGAGTGCATCGGCCGCGGCGCCACCGGCAACCAGGAACGTTTCGCCACGATCGACCGGATCAGCAGCCAGCAGGCCCAGCAGGTCGCGCGCCGCCTGGCGCCGTACCGGGCCGCCACCCAGAAGTCCTCGGACGTGGAATCCAGTGAGGCCGAGGTCATTTCGACCTGGGCGCAGCTGATGAGCCTGGGCGATATCGGTACCTTCAACCCCGAGCACGCCTGGCGTCCGCGCTACGGCCGCGAGCGCCTGCGCGTCGCCTTCGGCGTCGGCGCCGACGGCCTGCCCGTGGAGCTCGACATCAAGGAAGCCGCGGAAAGCGGTATGGGCCCGCACGGCCTCTGCATCGGTGCGACCGGTTCCGGTAAGTCGGAATTCCTGCGCACCCTGGTGCTTTCGCTGCTGGCCACACACTCGCCGGATCAGCTGAACCTGGTCCTGGTCGACTTCAAGGGTGGTGCGACCTTCCTCGGTCTGGACGGCGTCCCGCACGTGGCCGCGGTCATCACGAACCTCGAAGAGGAAGCCGACCTCGTCGACCGTATGCGTGACGCCCTGGCCGGTGAGATGAACCGCCGCCAGGAAGTGCTGCGCCAGGCCGGCAACTTCGCCAACGTCTCCGAATACGAGAAGGCCCGCGCCGCCGGCGCCGACCTGGACCCGCTGCCCGCGCTGTTCGTGGTGCTCGACGAGTTCTCCGAATTGCTCACCCAGCACCCGGATTTCGCGGAACTGTTCGTGATGATCGGCCGCCTGGGCCGCTCGCTGCACGTGCACCTGCTGCTCGCCTCGCAGCGCCTGGAGGAGGGCAAGCTCAAGGGCCTGGAGTCGCACCTGTCCTACCGGATCGGTCTGAAGACGTTCTCCGCCAACGAATCCCGTCAGGTCCTCGGCGTCCCCGACGCCTACAACCTGCCCGGCGTCCCCGGTGGCGGTTACCTCAAGTCCGACTCGGGCGAGATCCAGCGCTTCCAGGCGTCCTACGTCTCCGGCCCCTACGTCGGTGGCGGTTCGCAGCGCGATGTCACCCAGGCGGGTGTCGCGGGCGGCGAAATCGATGTGAAGGCACGGCCTTTCACCGCTCATCACGTCGAGTTCCGGGCCATCGACCGGGTGCCGCTGCCCACCAGCTCCGCGGGCGAGGAAACCGAGCACATCAACGAAGACGGCGAGCAGATCTCCAACGTCAACATGCTTGTCTCGCGTATCAAGGGCCACGGCCGCCCCGCGCACGAGATCTGGCTGCCGCCGCTGGACGAGGCGCCCACCCTGGACGTCCTCAACCCGCGCTCCCTTCTCACCGGCGAGTTCTCGGCGATCGCGTCCCTGCGCGCGCCGATCGGCATCGTCGACCGTCCGTACGACCAGCGGCGTGACAACCTGATCGTCGACCTGGCCGGCGCCCGCGGCAACGTGGCCATCGTCGGTGGTCCGCAGTCCGGTAAGTCCACCGCGCTGCGCACGCTGATCATGTCGATGTCGATGACCCACACCGCCGAGCAGGTGCAGTTCTACTGCCTCGACTTCGGTGGCGGCACCCTGGCCAGCCTCGAGGGCCTGCCGCACGTCGGTTCGGTGGCCGGTCGCATGGACGAGGACAAGGTCCGGCGCACCATCGCCGAGATGACCGCGATCGTGCGTTCCCGCGAGCAGCGGTTCCGTGCGCTCAACATCGAATCGATGCAGGAGTTCCGGCGCCTGCGGTCCGTCGATCCCGCCAGCAGCCCGTCCGCCGCCGGCGCGCACGAGGACCCGTTCGGCGATGTCTTCCTGGTGATCGATGGCTTCGGCTCGATCCGCCAGGACTACGACCCGCTCGAGCAGCCGATCATGAACCTTGCGGTGCAAGGCCTTTCGTACGGCGTGCACGTCGTCATCGCACTGGCCCGCTGGGCCGAAGCCCGGCCGGCGCTCAAGGACCAGATCGGCACCCGCATCGAGCTGCGCCTCGGTGACCCGATGGACTCCGACTTCGGCCGCAAGTTCGCCGCCTTGGTCCCGCAGGGCCGCCCGGGTCGCGGTATGACCCCGGAAACCCTGCACATGCTGACCGGCCTGCCGCGGATCGATGGCAGCTCGGATCTGACCACCCTGGGTCAGGCTGTCGCCGAAGCGGTTTCGACCATCGCGCGGCTCACGCCCGGCCGGGCCGCGCCCGCCGCGCGCATGCTGCCCGAGCTGCTGCACCGCGATCAGCTGCTGCAGGCGGCGGGTAACTTCCCGGCACAGGTCGACCGGAGTCGCAGGAACATGCGGATCCCGATCGGCATCAACGAAGCCGAGCTGGCGCCGGTGTATCTCGATTTCAACGAGACACCACACTTGATCGTCATCGGTGACACCGAATCCGGGAAGACCACGCTCCTGCGCTCGATCATCGAGAGCATCGCGGCATCGAACACGCCGGACATGGCTCGGTTCATCGTCGGCGACTACCGGCGCGGCCTGCTCGGCATGATCCCGCAGGGCTACCAGGCCGCCTACGGCTCCACCGCGCCCCAGTTCACCCAGAACTTGGCCGATCTCGGCGCCTATCTGGAGAAACGCCAGGCTCCCGCCGATGTGACGCCGCAGCAGCTGCGCGAGCGTTCTTGGCTGACCGGCCCGGAACTGTACGTGATCATCGACGACTTCGATCTGGTCGTCACCTCCATGGGCGACCCGACCACGCCGCTGCTCGAGTACATCCCGCACGCCAGGGATGTCGGTTTCCACCTGATCATCGCCCGCCGGGCCGGCGGCGCGGCCCGCGCCATGTACGGCGGTGCGCTTTCGCGCATGAAGGATCTCGGATCCGCGGGTTTGCTGATGAGCACCCCGAAGGATGAGGGCGTGCTGATGGGCACCGTTCGCCCGGCCACGCTGCCCCCGGGCCGGGGCACCTACATCACCCGCAACTCCCAGGGCCTCATCCAGACGGCCTGGGCGCCGCAGGTCGAATGATGTCCCAGATCGAACTGGTCGTTACCGACACCCGGATCTGGGCTGTCGGTCCGACCACACACTGGAATGTGCCGCCCTCGGTGGTGCTGGGCAGCAACGGAAATCTGGTGGTCGGTGAGCCGCTCACGCCGCCGACCCAGGTGTCCTCGGCGGTGCAGTTCGTTCCGGCGGACCGCATCGCACTGCTGCCCCGGGTGCCCTCGGTCGTCGAATCGCTGACCAACGTCGTCGGCACCATCTTCGACAACCTCGGCGTAGCGGTGCCGTGCGATCAGGTGACGGTGGTGTGCCCGACCGAATGGGGCTCCGCCCGGCGCGGCATGCTCGACGACGCCGTGCGCCGCTTCGCGCGCGATGTCGTGTTCGAGGACATGGCATTTCGGGCCGTGTCGGCCGACGAAGGCACCGCCCGCAGCCGTCGCACCGTGGTCGTCGAATTCGGCATGGTGTCCACCACCGCGACCACCGTGGTGCGCAGCCACCAGGGCGTGCACATCGAGTCCACCGAATTCGAACCGGAACTCACCCTCGCCGGGAACGGCGTGGAACCCGGCGCCCTGGACCGCTTGGGTGAGCTGCTCAGCCGTCTGCTCGACGGCCGGCCCGTGGATGTCGTCCAAATCCTCGGTGTCTCCGACCCCGCCAAGCTCGACCTGATCAGGTCGGTAGCGCAGCAAACCTGCGGACCCGAGGTGGATCTGCGGCCGATCTCAGGAGTGGACTTGGTACGCGGCCCGCAGCAGGTCGAGCCGGAACGCCGGCCGGAGCCCCAGGCTCCGCCGGTGATGCCCTCCAACGAGTGGATGCAGCCCCTGCGCGAACGCGCGGCCGCCCAGCAGGCTCCTGCCCGCCGCAAGACCGCGCTGATATTCGGTTCTGCCGCAGCGGTTCTCGTGCTCGTCGTCGCCGCCATCACCGCTGCCGTGCTGATGGGCGGTTCCGATGAGGACCCTGGCACCGTCGCGGCGTCGACATCGGCGGTAGCCGCCACCAGCGCGGCCCCGCCGCCCGGCCCGTCCGGTAAGCCGGGCCCGTCGGACAAGCCCGCACCCCCGGGGCCTGAAGGCCAGGAGAAGTTCGGCAGCATCACCTTCGTCGGCCCGGATCTGTGGACCATCAAGCCCTCGGCCGACGGCAACAAAGTCGAACTGACTCCGTTCGACGGCACCAAACAGCGCCTCATCGTCACCCAGCGCAAGATCGCTCCCAATGCCGGGTACCAGCAGATCGCCGCCGACCTCGAAAACCAGATGAAGACCAAGCCGGCCCTCTCAGAACTGAAGCGGGACTACGTCTTCGGCGGCCGCTCCGGCCTCGGCTACACCGAGAAGCCCAGCGATGGTTCCACCGTGCGCTGGTTCGTGTTGGTGGAGTACGGGATTCAGGTCAATATCGGGTGCCAGTACCCAGGCGACGGCTGGAGCCAGCTGCAGGAAACCTGCGAGAAGTTCGCGGGGTCGGTTCACGTCGTCCCGCAATAGGCTACTCGGACAAAGTAATTCGGGCCCCCGGCGAATGCCGGGGGCCCGAATTGTCAGTGCTCAGCTCAGAAGAGCTTCGACAGCGCGGTGTCGGTGTTCTGCAGCTCCGAGTTGCCGGACTGAACCAGCGAACCGGCGCCGCTCAGGGTCTGCTGAAGCGAGGCGGTCTGCTGCTGCCACTGCGCCTGCATGGCCTGGAACGCATCGTTCGCGGCACCGGCGCCGTAGGTCTGAACGTACTCCTCAACCTTCTTGTGGAAGGCTTCGAGGTCGGAACTGATCCCTTCGGCGCGCGTGATGATCTGCTTCGCGCCTTCTTCAACACCCGCGAAATTAGCGGAAAGCGGCTTGGACATAACTTCGGCTCCTTGTACCTGATTGATTCGGGGAAGGCTTAGACGGCAGGCAGGTCGAGGCTGGAAACCTGAGCCTGGATCTTCGAGGAGAAGGAATCATCCTCGTCCTGGAAGGACCCGCTCATCTTGACAAGCTTTTCCGACGTCTCCATCAGCTTGTCGTTCATCTTGTCGGCCTGGAAGTAGTAGCGCTCCATGAACGCGTTGAACGCGTCACGGGCCTGGCCGTTCCAGTTGGCACCGTTGGTGACGTTGTCCTCGTCGGTCTTCAGCTGCTTGATGGCAGCCGCGAGCGACGCGTGCTGTTCCTGGAATTCCTTGGCCTTCTGCGCGATGATTGTCGCATCAGCCTTCAATTCTCCCGCCATTGCGGCTTCCTCCTCCTGCTCACTGTCAACTGCCCGAAGTGTGCGTTGACCCTGTTCATATGATTGGACGCGTCCTGGGTCCGATCGGTTCCATCGAGTTCGGAAACTTTTGACGGAGCTGCGGCCCGGAGCGAAGTCGACCAGCTACACCGAGGACGGGGGTCTAGATGAGATCCCCCCGGACATCTCGACCGCGGTGCCGTCGCATCGGTCGCCAGCCAGCGTGAGTTCCCCTCCTTCCCCCTGCTCGCTACAACTTGTCCGCGAGTGGGCTGGCTGCGCATCACCCTACCCAATGCGATCTCGTCGCGCTACAGCGATTGTCGAGCACAATGGCAGCAATCCGCAGGTCACCGTGTTGGGAACGCGCTGTACGCAGTGCCGGCGCCGCGATGCGCTGCGGGGGAGTCCTACTTCACAACTTTCGCGATGACCGGCACCAATTTTTCGACGAGTACGCCCGTCGATTGGTCGGTCCAGACCTGAAAGGCCTGCACGGTAGACAGATCGTCGACGATCACGATCTTGGCGGAGCTGTTCGCGATCCCGCTCGGCAGTCCGCGGAAGCCGCCGTTTCCGGCATCCTTGTCGGTTCGGAAAACGATGACGACCTCGGAATCGATGTCCGACGACGACGCGTTGACCGACAGCTGCCGCGGTGACTTCTCATCGCCGACCGCCTTGTACTTGTTGCTGAACCGGAAGCCGATATCGGTCAGGAACTTGGATTGCGAGCTCGGATTCAACACCGCCGACAGGGTCGCGTTGCCGTAGTTGAACGCGGTGACCGTCTTACCGTCGAACGCCGGATTCTGTGCGCGGACATCGGCCAGCGTCGTCCCGCCGGAGGTCGGCTCGGGCCTGGTCAGAAAGAACGTGCCCGCTGCGACAGCGATTGCTACAACTACACCGATGACAGCGGGCAGCAAGAACTTCCGCGCCCGCGACGACTGGCCGGAATGCCCGTTTCGCGCTGTTTCCACCAGGGCCTGATCGGTTCGTTCCGATTGCGTCGGCTGCGAGGCGGCCGCACCCCGCGGGTCAGTGTGGGGCGGGTACGAGTTGTACGGGGGGACCGGTGTGTGTGGCTCGGTCAGATGCGAGGCCGCAGGAGTATGCGGATCGGAGGAATAGGTCGGCAGTGTGGCGCGCGGATCCGTCTCGTAACCGGGGGCCCGAAGGTGCGCCGAGGTCCCGAACAAGGCGGCCTGCGCATCCAGGATGAACTCCCGGCAGGTGCGGTACCGATCGGCAGGGTCCTTGGCCATGACCTTCTCGATCACGCCATCGAGGGCGGGTGGCAGGCCGGGACGGACCGTACTGATCTTTGGTGGCGGCTCGTGCAGGTGACCCATCATCACGACCGCCGGCATGGTCGACGGATACGGATTCTGCCCGGTGACGAGCTTGTAGAAGGCGCAGCCCAGGCTGTAGATATCGGCCCGCGGATCCAGGCTGGTGCCGACCAGCTGCTCCGGTGGCGCATAAGCCACGGTGGCCATGAACTTTCCGGTCTGGGTGAGATCCTGGCCGTCCTCGGCGGACTTGGCGACACCGAAGTCGGTGAGCAGCACGCGCTCCTCATCGCCTTCTTCAGGCGCGGACAGTAGGAAGTTGGCTGGTTTCACGTCGCGATGCAGCAGCCCGCGTCGATGCGCGTAGTCCAAGCCCTTGCCGACTTCGGAGACGATGCGCAGCGCACGCTGCGGCGTCATGACCGACGGCCCCTTCTTCGCCTCCTCGGCGGCGTCCGTCCCCTCGATGTACTGCATCGCGATCCAGAGCTGGCCGTCCTCCTCGCCGCGGTTGTAGACCGCGACGATGTTCGGATGGTCCAGCCCCGCAGCCAGATTGGCTTCCCGCTCGAACCGGGCGCGGAACTCGGCATCCTCGGACAGTTCGGAACTGAGGACCTTCAAGGCGTCGCGACGAGGCAGGATCGGATTCTGCGCCAGGTACACCGTGCCCATGCCGCCGCTGCCCAGCTGCTGAATTACCCGGTACCCACCCACGATTGCGCCGGGCCGCAACGCCATTCGGTCCTCCTAACGATGTCGAACGCCACGAGCGTTCCGGAGAAATCTAGCAAGCCGCCGCTCGGGATACGACTCGCAATGCAGGTCCCGAGGCCGTCAGACCCCGTTCGCGAGCAGGATGTATTGCGCGGATGTTCGTTGGTGGACGCCCTGCACATTCGCGTGTGGCACACGCGCGACATAGCGGCCCACCGTTATCCAGCAGACGTGCTTACTGGTGTACACGTATTTGTCGGTGAGTTCGAGGCACTGCGCTCCGGGCAGGTTCGGGGGGCTTTCGATCGGGGCGTACTGGTCGGCGGACTGCGCCTGTAGTGCCGCGCTCAGGCGCGTCGCACTCGCGGCATCCCGCGCGCGGTAGACCCGGGTGCCCGCGATTGTCACATAGTCCACGCCGGAATCCTCGAATGCGGCCTTCGCGAGATTCGGCTTGTTCTCGATGTGCAGCGCCGCTTGTCCGGGATAGAGCGCCGAAGGGTCCATCCCGCCGGATCGCTGGCCTTCCTCCATCGGCAGCGTGCGACTGAGCAGCCCGTCGACATCCAGCGGCAGGGACCGCACCTGGTCCGCCGGCGTCGGTGCGAAGTTCTGCAGCGCCGCGATCTGCGCGTCGAAGATCCGCTGCGCGAGCGTGGCCAAGTTGCCCGGGTCGAAGGGGCGGGTCAGTGGATCGTTGATTTCCACATGAAGTACCAGATCGCCGTGCGCCAGCCAGGCGCTCAGCCAGGGGTCGAGTATCGCGTGCTCGGCCAGTGCGGTGGCCCGCGCCGCAGGGTGATTCGGGATCGTGACCGGGTCCCCGGTCATCCTGTCGCCCAGCTGCCGCACCGCGGACGCGGCCTGATCGGCGGTCGAGAAGCGCAGCGTGTACAGCGTCGCGCGCAGGCCGAGCGACATATCGGCGCGGCGTAAACCCCTGGTATACCAGCCGGACAACAGACCCGGTGCGACGGCGTCGAATCCCTCGGGTGTCACCGGGGTGCCCAGGAAGCTCTCCACGTTCGGCGGGACGACCAGGCGGCTGACATACGTTGCCGGTTCGAAGACGAGCCGATTATCGATTTCCATCAGCAGTGGAGTCACGCTGGCGATGCGGATCGCTTCCAGCTTCAATCCGGTCGCATCGGTTCTCGATTGCTCGAGGTCGAGGGGAGTGGTCGGGTAGTTGCCCGGATCCAATTTCGATGTATCAACCTGCGGTGCAGCCGATGTCGGCTCGGCGTCGCCGCCGCACCCGCTCACCGCGAAAACCGCTGCCGCGAGCATTGCGGCTAACCGTCGCGCCATGTCCTCACTCACTCTTCGCCAGAATCGAGTATTGCGCGGCGACCCGCTCGAACATTCTGGGATCCGAACCCACACTGCTCCGTGCGATGCCCACGACCACCGCGACATACCGGCCGAATACGACCGCGCAGAGGACGTCGTGGTGGCGGTTGAAGTCGCGAGTATCCAAACGCAGGCAGCGTGCGTCGCGCAGATTGGCAGGCGGGTCGATGGGTTCATCGGTTCGCTCGGCGATGGTCAACGCGAGTTGTAAGCGGAAAGCCGCGGCGAGATCCCGAGTTCGATAGACCGTTCCCGCCTGGCGGCCGATCAAGTCGACGCCGCCTTCCTCGAATGCCTTGCGCACTTGCAATGGATTGCGCTCGAAGTGCAGCATCCCGGCGGGCTGATAGTGGCCGAAGTCGTCCTTGTCGAAGAACGGATCGCTGTAGTCCTTCGCGGGCGGAGCCGCACGCCGCAAGATTCCGTCGGGGTTCACCGGCAGGTCCAGCAGATCGTCGAGCGGCACCGGTTTCTGCTTGTCGAGCAGCGGGATCTGCAGGTCGAGCGCCTTCTTGAAGACGGCGGCGTGCGCGGCGGGATCCGGGTGCGGTAGTCCGGCATTGACCGCGATGACATAGGGACCGTGGGCCTGATAGACCGTCGCGTTGATATCAGCGACCGACGTGGCGCGTGCCTCGGGATAACCGTCGATGGGAATCGCGTGCGCCGTGCCGTCGGTATCGGCGATCCGGACGAACTCGTCCCTGGCATTCTTGCTGTCGGCTTCGGTGGCAAACCGCATCACCGAGATGATCAGGCGCTTCCGGCTACGCAGATTGCCATTGGTGCGCGAAACATAGACCCCCGCGAGCAGATCGAACTTCTCGGCTACCGGTTTGTACTGCTCGGGAAAGGCCTCGTCCACCAAACTGGCTGGATCGTTGAACAACCTGACCGTGCCTGGGCTGGTGATTTCACTGTCCACATCGAAGGGGTGCACCAGGAAGTCCAGCATCCGGCGCGATTCGATCAGCCGCACATCGGAGGCGTCGGTGAACCGGGGCTGGTAGGGCGCGGGTTCCTTGGTGAATCCGCCGGTCCGGAGAACTGCGACATCGACCGGTGACATCCCCGGCTCAGGGTGCCCGTCGATGACAGCCGAGCAGCCGGTCGTCAGCGCGAGAGTTATTGCGGCGCATGCCCACAAACGCTTCATCGTCGGACTGTCCTCAGTTGCTGGTGAGTAGCGCGTATTGGGCGGCGATTCGCTGATGCAGATCAGGGAGCTGCTTACTACGGGCCTGCACTACGTGGCGATCGACTCGAAGAATGCAGAGATGCCCTATCAAGGTCTGGCTCTCACCAGAACCAGCGTATTCGGCCAGGCATTCGGCCGTGTCTTCGAGACCTGACGGTGGGGCAACGAGCTTCTGGTTCTCGCCGATGTCCTTGGACAGTTTCCAGCTGTCCCAGAGTGCGTCGGCGCCCCTGGCTGTGCGGCTGCGAAACACCACTGCGCTGCCGAAGGATACGGTTTCGAGCTCCGCGCGCTCGAGCTCGGACAGGGTGTCGGGGCTAGGGCGAGAGAACACGGTCAAGGCGCCACGTCCGGTGTAGAAGCTATCCGGCTCGGGCCGGAACTGTGACTCCGGGTTGCCGGGCAAAGTTCGCCCCATGACGCCGAACGGGTCCAGCGGGATTCGGGAGAGCTCGGCCGCCGGTGTCGGGACGAACTTGCTCAGCAGGGGTATCTGCGCGTCGAGCAGTCTCTCGACCTGCCCGCTCAGGGCAGGCAGGTCGGGCGCCGCTGTGTCGTCCGTGACCTTGATGAAAATGACGTAGCGGTCGTGCACTGTCCAGGAACCGATGGACGATATGCCCGGGCGCCAGTGCGCGTAGGTACTCCCGTGCTTGGTGATCGAAACCGGTTGGTTGTCGGGGTTGTAGGTGAAGTCGTCGTGCTCCAGTGCTGGGCCGACCTCCTGGGCAGTCTTCGCATCGGGGAACATCAGCACCGCGATATTCGCCGTACGTTGCTTCTCGTCCACTGGAGCCGTGGACCACGCGTTCACCCAGCCGGCCACCAAATCCTTTGCTACATCATCGAAAGTGTCGTTGATGACCAGGTTGCCGAGGGTCTTCCGATTGAGCACGATGTGGGTTCGAATCCACACATCCTGTACGTAAGTGGGATCGGCCTCGTAGGGCAGGATGACGAAGTCGGCCAGCCGTTGGGCTTCCCGCGCGCGAGCTTGCCTGTCGTTCTTGGCATTCCCGATCTGTCGTGGCTTCGACTGATAGTTGCCGACATCGAGCTTCGAGATGTCGGGTTGTGCCCGAAGGGCAGTGCCGGATACGACCGAGCCACATGCGCCGACACCGACGGTCAGCATCGCCGCGAGGAGTATCGCCGTGATCGCCCGTGCTGGAATCGGTCTGTTGCTTTGCGTCATGTGTCTCCCCGTGACAACGAGTGATCTGTCCTATTTGTGGGCCAGCAGTTTGTACTGTGCGGCGGTTTTCTGATGCAGTTGTTGCACGTTCGGCGCAGTCATCGTCGCGACCATCCTGTCGTAGACCAGAAAACAGGTCGGTGCGAACCGTGACAAGTTGAGCTTCTTGTTCTTGGTTTCGAAACACTTCGCTCCGGGGAGATTCGGTGGGCTGTCTGCCGGAGTCCATCCGTCGAGCCGCTGGTCGATCAACGCGGCCATCAGACGTGTAGCGCTGTCGTTGTCGCGGGCTCGATACACGAGCGACGCGGAGTCCGCGACCAGATCGACACCGGCATCCGTGAATGCCGCGCTCGTGCGGGCCGGGAAGTGGGTGAAATGTAGTGCCGCTCGGCTGGGTTGCAGCGCCGAGGTGTCCACGCCATTCCGCATCTGCGTGTCTTCCAATGGCAGCGTGCGGCTGAGCATCCCGTCCACATCAATCGGCAGCGATGCGAGTTGGTCGGCTGGAGTCGGTACGTATTGCCGCAAGGCTTCGAGCTGCTGCTTGAAGAATTTTTGCGTGAATTCGATGAAGGGTGCTGGATCGAAGGGCTCGTTCATAGGGTCGTTGGCGTGCACGTACAGCGCCGTCGTGTCGTCGGTCAACCAAGCATCGAGGTAGTCCTTGCCTGCCGTTATTTTGGCGCGCGCATTGGGGAATCCGGGGATTGTGGCCGGTTCGCCGGGTGCGTTGGCCTGTTGCCTATCGGCGAGCAGCCGGACCGTTTTTTCCGCCTGTGCGGCGTCGGAGAACCGTATGATCACCGTCTCGACGGAGCTGGTCAGGGTGGAATGTGGCCGGCGTTCCGCGCTGGCTCCCCAGCCCGCCACTACCCCCTGCGCAAGTTCGCGGTATTCATCGCGAGTCAGCGAGGCGATACTGGGAGGAAGGTCGGAGGTGACTGGGCGTGCAGGTGTCACGAGACGTTGAAAGGCGTACCTGCCATCGATCTCGAAGGGCAGAAGAGCGGCGTTTCCGATCCGAATCGACTCCAGGAATGCGCCAGTGCGAGTCAACCGCAGCTTGTCGAGATCGCGAGGAATCGTCGGATAATTGCCGGAGTCGAGTATCGATACGTCAATCGCGACTGGGCCGGGGTCGCGATTGCCGTCGCCACACCCGGGAATCGCGACCAGTGCAAGGGATATCGCGGCACAAACGAAATTTCGGCGGCGCATGGATCGCTCACTCACTGTTCGCCAGCACGGAATACTGGGCCGCAGCTCGCGGGTACAGGTCTGGATTGATCCCACCGGCGAGTTTCGACTTGGTCATCACGATCGCAATGAAACGCCCATGGAGCACCGCACACAGCTCGTCGAAGTTGCGCACCACGTCGATCTGGTCCCGGCGGATGCAGCGAGTATCGGGCAGCCCGGGCGGAGATGGTAACTCCTCGTCGTTCCTTCCAGCCTTCGTGAGGACGGTTTGCAGACGGAACGCGGCTGCGAGGTCCCGGGACCGGTAGACGATCGCGCCTCGACGTCCGACCAGATCCACGCCACTCTCCTCGAACGCTTTCCGCACTTGCAGTGGATTGCGTTCGTAGTGCAGTGCGCCCGAAGGCTGCAGAGCTCCGAAGTCCTCGTCGCTGAAGAACGGATCGGTGGCATCAGTCGCCTTGGGGAGCGCCCGGCGCATGATGCTGTCCGGATCGACTGGAGAGTCGAGTACGTCATCGAATGCCGTGGGTTTGAACTGGGTCAGCCGGGCGAACTGTTCATCGATGGTCTTTTTGACGACTCCTGCCAGCCCGGTTTGGTCGGCTTGGGGGACACCGGCGTTCACCAGGAAGACGAACTGGTCGCGGGCAATGAACGAGATGGCGGTGATGTCGTCGGCCGATGAGGTGCTCGCAGTGGGGTGCCCGTCGATCGCGATCGGATGGCGATCCCCCTCGGCATCGGTGATGCGGGCCAAATCCGCCACCGCTTTCTGACTGATCGCGGCGGTCGGAAAGCGCAGCAGTGAGACGATCAGCTTCTTCCGTTTCCGGAGGTCGGCGTTGGTCCGGGAGACATAGACACCGAGAAGAAGGTTGTTCTCGACCAGCGCGGGCCGGTACTTGTCCGGGAGAACTTTGCTGATGAACGGCGACTCCGGCGAAGAGAACAACTCGATCTTGCCGACCTCCGTGATGTCATTGTCGATGTCGGTCGGCACCACGAGGTAGTTGAGGGTGCGATGCGCCTCGATATCCCGTACGTCCGCAAATGTGCCGAGATCGGGTTCGTACTCGGTGGGCTCCCGTGGGTGTGCCCCGGTCTTGAGCACAGTTAGATCAACCGGTGTCATCCCCGGCTGCGGATTGCCCGCGATGGTGGCAGACGAACACCCCACGCCCGCCACTGTCGCCATGGCAAGCAACGCCAGCGCCCGTCCTCGGGCTCGCGTCGTTCCCCCGAACTTCACTCCCGCCCCTCCTTACGCCTGATCTCGGCGCGATCCTACGTGACCGCCCCTACCGGCCATGTGCCAGCAGTTTGTACTGCGCGGCCATCTTCTGATTCATGTCCTCCGGCTGTCCGGCTTCTACTTCCGCCAGCAGATGCGTATAGGTCAGATAGCAGACGAAGCCGGATCCGCTCTTGGCCTTGTAGCACTTGGCCTCCGGGAGGCCGGGCGGGCTGTCGTAGGGGTAGTGGGTGGTGGTGATTCCGTTGGTGAGCGCGGCGAGGAGGCGTTCGGCGGCGGCTGGGTCGCCTGCGCGGTAGACCTGGGAACCGGCGGTGGCGATGAGGTCGACGCGGGCGTCGTCGTAGGCCCGTTTCATCAGGTCGGGGCGGTTGCGCAGGTGCAGGTCGGCGGCGATCGGGTAGACGCCGGTCAGGTCCTCGTAGGTGCCGGGGCGGGTGGACGGGAGGGTGCGGGCGAGGATGCCAGCGGGGTCGAGCGGGATTTCCGGCAGTTTGTCGGCTGCGGTCGGGGTGTAGCCCTGGAGCAGCTCGAATTGTTTGTCGAGAGCTCGCTTGGCGAAATCGAGCAGTGGGGCCGGGTCGGGTGGGGTGGCGAGGGGGTTGCCGACGTAGAGTTTGACGACGAAATCGCCTCGGGGGAACCAGGTTTCGACACCGTCGTATTGGGACAGGAAGGTGTGGCCGGGGTATCCGGCGATCTCCAAGGGGCCCTTCGGCGGGTACTTCTTGTGGGTCTCCTCGGCGAGTACGCGGGCCGCGTTGGCCGCCAGTTCCGCGTTCGCGAAGCGCAGCAGGGCGAGTTCGGCGTTCAAGCCCAGCTGGCTGTTCTCGCGGCGTGAGCCCGCTGTGCGCCAGCCGGCGACCAGGCCGGGGACGAATTCGGAGAACTTGTCGGCGGGCGTAACCCAGGTGACGGGCGGATGCTGGGCGGTGATTCGTCCGGAGACCCCGCTGTGCCCATGCACCAAACGGCTGTCGAGATCGGACATCAGGGGCACGAAGCTGCCCAGTTTGATGGCTTCTTGCCACGCGCCGGTTTCCGCGGTGCGTTCTTTCTCCAGGTCGCGGGGGCTGGTCGGGTAGTTTCCGGCGTCGAGTTTCGCCGGGTCGGCGGAATTGGGGGCTCCGTCATTGCCGCTGCCGCAGGCGGTGGCGAGCAGGGCGATAGCGGTCAGCCCGGCGAGTGCGGCTCGAATTCCGTGTCGCGAGAGGTTCATCGTTCGCTCTTTGCCAAGATCGAGTACTGCGCGGCGGCACGCTGATACAGGGTGGTGTCCAGCCCGCCGCCGGTCTTGCCGCGGGAGCCGACGACGCCGACGTATCTGCCGTAGACCACCGCGCACAGGTATCGGACGTTCGAAGGCGGTGCGCTCTGGTCCAGTTTCACGCATTCGCCGTCGGCGATGCCGGGGGGATTCGCGATCGGCTCATCGCCCGGACCGAGGGTGGTCAGTGCGTTCTGGAGTTTGAAGGCGGCCGCGAGATCGGCTGTCCGGTAGACGATTCCGGCGTTGCGCGCGACGAGATCGACGCCGGTGTCGGCGAAAACCTGCTTCAGCGCGAAACCGTCGCGTTCGTAGTGCAGATGCGCCGCCGGCTCGAAGACGCCGACCGACTCGCGTGGCACGTCCAGGTCGGTGGCGGCGGTGACCGTGGGAAGCACCCGCCGCATGATGGCGTCGGGATTGGTGGGCAGGTCGAGGATGTCGTCCACCGGGGTCGGCGTGAGCTTGTCGAGCTTCGGGAGCTGTAGGTCGAGAGTCTTCTTGAACTGGGCCGCGAGGGTATTCGGGTCGGAGACCGGGAGGGTGGCCATGGCCAGCACCACGTACGGTCCGCGTGCGGCGTACACGTAGCCTTTGCGGTCCGCCTCCGCCGCCGACGCGCGCGCCTGCGGGTAGCTCGGCACGGCGAGGCCGTGGCGGTCCGGCTTGAATTCGCCGGTGGCCGCGTCCAGTTCGTTGGCGGCGGTCTGCGCCATGGCCTCCGACGGGAACCGGAGTATCCCTGCCGCAAGGCCTTTCAGCGTGCGCGCGTTGCCGTTCGACCGCGTCGTGAGCACTCCGGCGATGAGGAAGTTGCGCTCGAGTACCGGCTGGAACTGCGGCGGCAGGTTGGCCCCGAGTTCGCTGTACATGCTTGCCGTGCCGGTGGCGAGTACATGGGTGCCCATCAGTTCGCCGAGTTCGCCGTCTACCTCGAACGGTGCGACGAGCGAGCCGAGCATGCGCCGGGCTTCGATCTGGAAGACCGAGAGCTTGTCCTCGGCCGCGGGCGCCTGATCGACCGGCTTCGCCTCGAACGCACCGATATTCAACCGCGCCAGATCCACGGGCGTCATCCCCGGCAGGGCTTGCCCCGGCACCGTGGCGCAGCCGGAAATCAGCAGGGCGAGCGCGGTTCCCCAAACCCGCACGCCCGCACGCAATCCCCTCGGCACGGCGCTCCTCCCCGGTACTCGTTCAGCTGCCGCGATCCTACTGGACCCCCGCCTTCAGTACCGGGAGGAGCTTGTTGAGCAGCACCTGCTCGGAATCCGAGGACCAGTAGCGCAGGGCGTTGACCGCTTGCGCGTCGTCCACGACCAGCACGGTGGCGCGGGCGGTGAGCAGGCCGTGCGGCAGTCCCAGCAGCCCGCCGCCACCCGCGCGGGCGTCGCTGCGGACCGCGATGATGTAGCCGGAGGTGACGGCGTTGAAAGCCGTGCTGGACGAGTCCTTGGCGACCGGACGGAGGGACTTCTCGTCCTTCTTCGGGACGTAGTACTGGTTGTAGACGAAGCCGAGTTCGGCGAGGAAGTCGGTGGGGCGGCTGGGCGGGAGGAAGATCTCCATGTCGGGTTCGTCGTCGCGGCCGGTGCCGGTGATGTTCACCATCAGGATCGGTTTGCCCGCGAACTTCGGGTTGTCGCTGCGCGCTTGCTCTTTCGGGGGCAGCGAACTGCTGGGTTTGGCCGACGGCGTGGCCGCGGTGGCGGCGCCGGAGGTGTCGCGCCCGGCGAACCAGATGCTGCCCCCGATCGCGAGGACGACCACCACGGCCGCCGCGGCGATCGCGATCCAGCGCTTGGACCCCGGCGTCGGAAGGTCGCTGGGCGGCAACGGCTCCGAGGTCCAGCGGTCCGTGGGCGGGGCCATCGAAGGCCCGGGGTAGCTGGGTGCGGCGGTCTGGATCGGGTAGGTGGGGGAGGTGTGCGGCGGCGCCTCGCCGCCGAGCGCCCGCGCGGCGGCATCGGTGAATTCCCGGCAGGTGGCATATCTTTCGGCCGGATTCTTCGCCATCGCCCGGGCGAACACCTGGTCCAGTGCGGCGGGCAGACCCGGATGCACGGCGCTGGCCCGCGGCGGCGGCAGTTGCAGGTGACCCATCATCACCATCGCCGGTTGCGCACCGGGGTAAGGGTTCTGGCCGGTGAGCAGCTTGTACAGCGAGCAGGCCAGACTGTAGATGTCGGAGCGCGGATCCAGCCGCGCACCGGACAACTGCTCCGGCGAGGCGTAGGCGATGGTGGCCAGGAAGGTGCCGGTCTGGGTCAGCTCGTTGGCGTCGTCGGAGGACTTCGCCACCCCGAAATCGGTGAGCAGCACCCGCTCTTCATCGTCGTCTTCCTGCGAGAGCAGGAAGTTCGCGGGCTTGATGTCGCGGTGCAGCAGCCCTTTCCGGTGCGCGTAGTCCAGGCCCTTGCCGACCTCGGTGATGATCCGCAGGGCGCGAACGGGATTCATCGACCGCGGATCGCGCTCGAGCACGGCCGCGACATCGGTGCCCTGCACGTACTGCATGGCGATCCACAGCTGCCCGTGCTCCTCGCCCCGGTTGTACACCGAGACGATATTCGGATGATCCAGTCCCGCGGCGAGATTCGCTTCGCGCTCGAACCGCGCCCGGAATTCGTCGTCGGCGGTGTGCTCGGCGCTGAGCACCTTGATGGCGTCGGTGCGCGGCAGGCTGGGGTGCTGGGCCAGGTAGACCGTGCCCATGCCGCCGGCGCCGAGCACCCGCTCGATCCGGTAGCCGCCGACGATGGTGCCTGGGCGCATGGGTTTCTCCTCAGCTGTTCGCGAGCAGCGCGTACTGCGCCGCGGCCCGCTGGTGCACGTCGTCGATCTTGGCGGAGCTGACGATCCCGACGTACTCGTGATAGGCCACCACACAGGTGAAGTGGCCGTTCCTGAACCTCGGGTTCTTGGTCTCCGCGCACGCCGCGCCGGGGACGTTCGCCGGAGCCGCGGCCACCCGCACCTTCTCGTACGGGACACTCAGATCGGTAACCGCCTTCCGGGCGGTCGCGGCATCCGGGGTGCGCGCTACCAGGTTCTCCTCGTTCATGCCGAAGGCGTCTGTATTCAGCGCGGCCAGACTGGCTTTGGCTGCTTCCCGGTTCCTGGCGAAGTGCAGCATGCCCTGGCGGCCGGCGGTGACGAGGCGATTGGTGTAACTCGGGCGCGGCGTCAGGTCATCGTCGGCCAGCGTACGGCTGGCCAGATTGTCGGGATCCCAGCGCAGCTGAAACACGTCGATGAGCGGGATCGGCTGGAATCGCTCCAGCATCGGCAGCTGGGTGTCGTAGGACTTCTCGGCCAGCGCGCGCAACGGGTCCAGACTGGCATCCGGAGTGGAGACCAGGAACGCGACAACGAAGGAACCCTGCGCCTGCATCGTGCGCAGGAACGGCGTGCCGGGCCGCCAATAGGAATGCGCGGCAGGGTATTTCGACAACGTGACCGGCTGGTTGTCCGGGCTCGCGGCGAAGTTCGCGTCGTAGAACTCCTGCGCGGCCAGCTTCGCGCGGTCGGCATCCGGGAATTGCATGATCATCGAGGAGACGATCGTTTCCGTGGCATCGGACTTGGTGGCCCAATCGTCGGTGCCGACCGAGAGGCTGAAGCTCTTGTCCGAACCATTCGTCACCAACCCGAAGGTCAGTTTGTGACGGACCGCGATCGGCTCCAGATCCGCTCGGCGTCCCAGGGCGTCAGGCAGTACCCCGGTGCTGATGGCGTACGGCCAGTACCCGGTCTTCAGGCGTGGATCGATGTCGTAGGCGGTCGCCACATGCTCGGCCAGCCGCATCGTCGCGAGTTCTCGCTTGACGTGGAACATCGGCACGATCTCGTCGTTGTGCGCGTGATAGGGCACAGTCTGGTATTTGCCCACATTCAGTGTGCGGACATCGATTTCGCCGGGCGCCGAAGTACCGGACACCGTCGACCCGCAGGCGGTGAGTGCCGCCGCCACCACGAAGACGGCGATCGCCGTCGCGCCGCGTCGCATCAGGTTCCTCATTTCGCCGTCGTCAGCAGTGCGTACTGCGCCGAGATCCGTTGCTGGGCATCGAGTAGCTGTTGGGAGGAGACGAGCGCGGTATAGCGGTCGTAGGACACCGCGCAGTAGAAGCGGATCACCCACTTGTCCTTGCCGACGTACTCCCAGCATTTGGCCTGCGGCAGATTCTTCGGTGCGGCCGCGCTGCGCACCGTCTTGTTCAGCTGGGCTTGCTGCTCGAACAATCGCAATGCCGCCGCTCGATCCCGGGCTCGGTAGACGCGGGCCTGATCCTGGGCGTATCGATCCACCCCGGCCGCTTCCCACTCCGGCCGGGAGGTACCCGGGGAAGCGCTGAAATGCAGCCCGGCCAGGCCGGTGTAGACCCCGGGCGGGTTGGTATTCAACTCCTCGTCGATCCGCGGCAGGGTGCGCCCGAGCACCCCGTCGATATCCATTTGCAGGTTCATCAGCTGGTCGACCGGCGTGGGCGTGAATTTCGCCATGGCGGGCACGACGACGTCGAGGCTCTTCTGCACCAGGGTCAGCAATTCGTTCTGGTCCACCACCTCGGCCGCGATCCGCAGATAGTCGTAGACCCAGCTGTAGATGACCAGCTTCCCGGTCGCGAACCAGGATCCGATGGACTGCGTGGTGGGGACCCAGTGCGCCTTGGCCGCCGGGTATTTCGGGATCTCCACCGGCACGTTCTGGTCGTTGTAGCTCCGGTCGGACAACTCCAGCGCGACCGCCATCTCCGCGGCCTTCTGCTCATCCGGGAACACCATGACCACATTCATCAGGTCGATGCCTTGGATCTCTTGGTCGGTGGTGCCGCCGCTGGCGAAGCCGGTGACGAAATCCGGTGCGACCTCGGCGAATTTGTCCAGTTTGATGGCGTCGCCCAGATTCGAGTGCTTCGGGTCGAAGAAGACGCGCGAATTCAGGCTGACCTTGTGACCGAACTTGAACCGCGGATCGATCTCGGAGGTGAGCGGAATGAAATTCGCCATCCGCTCGGCCTCGATGATCTTCGCCTGCTGCATGTTCTTGACCGTGCCGTATTCGCGCGGCGCGGTCGGGTGGTTGCCCACGTCGAGCGTGCTCAGATCGATCACCGGCTCGGGCGGCAACGCCGCCGCTGCCACCGGTTGTTCCGACCCGCACGCACTGGCGCCCAATGCCACCGCGACCATCGCGCTCGCGATACGAACCGCGTTCCACCCCATGCCGAATCGCATGATTCCCCTCCACCGGTCGAACTCCCGGGGGATGCTACAGGCGACTGAACGGTCTGTGCCAGTGGGAGGGTTTACTCACAAGCTGTTGGCCAGCAGCGCGTACTGCGCGGCGACCTTCTGCCGCACGTCCGACTCCTTGTCACTGGTCACCAAGCCCACATACCGCTTGTACGGCACGTAGCAGCGGTACTTGTACTCACGCTGGCTGTCGCCTTTGCTGTTGAGCCGCAAGCACTTCGCGCCGGGTACGTCCTCGGGTGCGTTGATCGAGTCGAACTTGTCGCCCGCCTCGGTGATCAGGCCGGGGACCAACTGCTGAGCGGCGGCGTCGTCGCGGGCCCGGAACACCGTGCTGGCCGAGACGTTCGCGGACTTGTCGACGCCCGTCTCCTCCAGCAGTTTCGCGGCCCGGGCCTCGTCATCGGAGTCGTGGATGAAATGGTTCGGGCCGTAGATGGAGAACTTCTGCGGGTCGGGGGTGTGCTCCTTGCGGTCCTGCACGGCGACGCGCGCCAGCAGGCCGTCTGGATCGACCTTCAGCGAATCGAGTTTGTCGGCCGGGGTGGCCTGGAAACCGTCCAGGATCGGGATCTGCACGGCCAGGGTCTTGTCCACCCAGCTGACGAGGTCGGTGCTGTCGGCCCGGGGCCGCGCCACGAACAGCGAGATCACGAAGCTCTTGTGGGCGTAGAAGGCGCCGGCGTTGGCGATGCCGGGCCGCCAATGCACGAACGCGTCCGGATATTTCGTGGACAGCAGCTTGCGATTGTCGGGGGAGACGCCGATATCGGCGTCCTCGAGTTCCTTGGCGGCGTTCTTGGCGGCGGATTCGTCGGGAAAACGCAGCACCACCGTGGTGAGGGCGGTGGTGCCCGCCGCGGGCCGGGTGGTGCCCTCCGGATCCGCCTTGTCGGCGCCGCTCGCGGCGTAACCCGCGATCATCTTCCGGTTCTCCAGAATCGGTTTCGACACGTTCGCGAGGAAGTCGATCGCGGTTTCGGTATCGGTGAAGACCGTGTTGCCGCGGCCGTGGATGAGCGAGGAATCGACCTTCACCGTCGGCGGGACGGTATCGGCCATCCGCATGCCTTCCAGCAGCGCGCCTTTACCGCCCGCGTTCTGGTCGTATTTGTGCCGGTCGACCGGGTAGGGTCCGACTTCCAGTGTGCGAACATCCAGTTCCCCCGCGGTGGGAGTGCCGGCTACTCCGCTGCACGCGGTCAGCATTCCGGCCACCAGCAGGCTCGCTGCACCAATCGCGACCCGCGACATCCGAACCATGACAGGCCCCTCGTTCCTCCCGTACGTGCCCCTCGAAGTTACCGGAAAACGGCCTCCATAAGCGACCGAAATGTCCGCTGCCTCCCCTGGCGTCGACGCGGACCACTACCCTGTGTGACATGACCACGATCCAGAACCCCGTGCTCGGCGAAGGCCGATTCCGGTGAAGGATCAGCAGGTCGAGGTGGTCGCGGGCGCGCATGCCGTGGCCCGGGTGGCCGGCGCGCTGATAGTCGTCGCGCATCGCGAAAGCGAACGGCTGCACCCGGAATCCACCGCCGTGCGGGCCTTGGAAGCACTGGCCGGCCTGGTTCGCGAGGCGGCCCGGCAATCGCCGCGCGGACCCGGCGCCCTGGTGGCCCGGCAGTCGACGCGCTGGCTGATGAAGCACGCCGAGCAGATCAGCCCCGGGGTGCCCATCGATTTCGGCATCCTGTCCGCGGCCGAGAACGGCGGGGTGGCGATCTTCCTGCACGGCAATGTCACCGCGGTGCTGGCCGGGGCGGTGGGAATCGAGCAGTTCCGGGGCAGTGATGCCGCGTTCACCGTCGACCGGGTCGCCGCGTTCCCGGCGCGCGCCCTCGCGCTGTTCGCCGACGGCGCGCAGGGCCGGATTCCGGAACTGCCCGCCGACCGCGGCATCGGCCGCCTGGTCGAAGGTATCGCGCAGGGCGCCGGCGCGGTCATTTGGTCGGCGGGACCCCGAGCCGGCCGACCGGCCACCGAAACCCCGGTCGCCCAGCCCTATCCGCTGCCCACCGCGCGCATCGATCCCGAACCTCGGGAGCCGCAACCGGACCCGGAGGAGCACTCGGAAACCTCGGTGCACGAACCGGATCGGCACCACGCGCTGACTCAGCAGGGCGACCTGGAGGACAGCGGCACCAACCCGGCGCCGCGCCCGGATCCCGACCTGCAGGCCCGTCTGGAAGCCACCGCGAAAGCCACCTCGCTGGTCGTCAAGGTGATGGGATTCAAGTGCGCCAGAGCCCATCCCAGCGATCCGCGCGCGGCCTTCTGCACCGTCTGCGGGATGCCGGTGGATCAGACCCAGGCGATCAGCGAGGTGGTCCGCCCGCCGCTGGGCATGCTGATCCTGGACGACGGCATGACCTACATGCTCGCCACCGACGCCGTGCTCGGCCGGGACCCGGAGCATTCGGAGGCAGCGCAGAAACGCGGCCTGGTGCCGTTGAAGGTGGAGGACTCCTCCGGCGGCATGTCCCGCGCGCACGCCGAGATCCACCTGATGAATTGGGATGTGGCATTGGTGGATCGGGGCTCCACCAACGGCACCCGCACCCGCATGCCCGGCTACCGCGACTGGGTGCGGCTCAGCCCGAACCAGCCGATGATCCTGGTCCCGGGCACCGAGGTGATGATCGGAAACCGGGTGCTGCGTTACGAACCAGCGGCCCCGCCGCCGTTCGGCTAGGAATACCGCGACATGCAGGTGTTCTCGCCGTAGAGCACGCCCGCGCGGAACGCGTCCACCCGGGAGAACCCGCTCGGCACGGTCTGGCCGCGGGAGTCGCTGGCGGCCAGGCCGTCGGTCAGCAAGCCGGACACCGCTTCATCCAAATCGCCTGCGGCCAAGGCGATATCGCCGTGCTCGCGGGAACGGGCCGGGTCCGCCAGCTTGCCGGTCACCACCCCGGCCAGGCAGGCCGCTCGCAGCCCGGTCTTCGCGCCGGTCAGCGATTGGCCGTGCGCTTTCTGCACCGCGAGGGTGTAGCGCGCGATGAACACCACATAGCCGTTGTAATCGCCGGTCACCTTGAGCGGCAGCGGATTCTCTTCTTCGTCGTCACTGCGGGTGCCGCGTTTGGACAGCTCCGGGATATCGGTGGCGATGAGATTCTTTGCGGGGCAGTAGGACACGGGGTTGGTGGTGGTGCCGTCCTTGCAGTCGATCTTGGCGGTCGAATAGTCGTAGGTGGGCGCCTTGTCCACCGGCAGGATCGAGGCGAGCGCCTTGCTGAGCTCGACCAGCGTCTCCTTGTTGACCGGGTACTCACCGGACTGGCCGCCGAAGGTCTGCGGCAGATTGCCGCGGCGGGAGGTGATTTCGTCGGCGTCGATGCGCTTGCAGGAGGCCGGGCCGTCGGTGAATCCGATCTGCACGGCGGTCACCCGCTCGAACGCCGAACCGTGCACGCTCTCCGGATCGTCCGGGTTGGAATCGCGAATCGCGACCGTCGCGGCCAGCACCTTGTTCAACCCGTCTGAGGTGTTGATGGTGAAGTGCTTGGCTTTGCCCTCGGCCACATGGCGGATGAACGCGCCCGCGAAGCAGTCTGCCTGCTGCTCCTTGACGATCACCGGATCCTTGGTGCCGACGATCTTGGACATGGTCTGGATGGCGTGCCCGTATTCGTGGGCCAGCACCATCACCACCGACATCTTGTCGAAGGTCTCCACCATGGTCGGCAGCAGCACCGAGCGGTCCCAGCCGATGGAGTTGTCCAGGCGGCAGTAGGCGGCGTTCACCAGCCGGTAGGTGGTGTCCTTGCAGAACTCCGGAGCTTGCGCGCGGGGGGCTTTCGCACTCCAGGACAGCAGCTTGTCGACCGGATCGAAATCGCCGTCGAAGTACTTCTTGTATTCCCCGGACCAGTAGGACTGGATGTCGTCGACGGCGTTCAGGGCAAGCGTGTCGATTTCGCCGCCGTCGCCGTTGGTCGCCTTCAGATCGCTGTCCGCGACGCCCTGCCGCGGACCGCTCGGACCCTGGGTAGTGGGCAATCCGGCGACCTTGAACGGGTCGTCGTAGACCGACACCGCGCGCCCGTCCACCGAACGGGTGCAGCCGGCCAGCAACGCCACCGCGCAGAGCAGAACCGTAACGACTGCGGTCACTGGAAGTTTCGGCAAGGCTCCCCCTAAGTCGGCCGGTCTCACTAACACAACACTCACTTGTCATTCGCTTAACAACCGGCTGCAGGCGCGTCGGGGGCACCGCCGATGTCCGGGTGATGGCATAGTATCCGCTGCATGTCTTCACCGGGGGCGCAGACCATCACCGTGCGCCATGATGGAACCGAACGGGTCTTCGATTCCGCGCAGAACATCACCATGGGCCGTGCGCCCGAGGTGACTTTGTACGTCAACAGTCCGCTGGTCTCGCGGGTGCACGCAACGCTCACCTGGCAGGGGCACGGCTGGGTGCTCGCCGACAACGGCAGCACCAATGGCGTTTTCGTGGACGCGCGCCGGTTGAGTCAGCCGGTGACGATCGACCGCCCCACGCAGGTGCGGCTGGGGGATGCCATCACAGGTCCGCTGCTTAGTCTGACGCCGGGGCCGCGCCCGCAGGCCAGAGGGCCACAGCCGCAGGCTTATCAGCCGCCGCAACAGCAGCACCGCCCGCCGCAACCGCCGCCGGCGCAGCCGCAGAATTACCAGCCGTCCCAGATGCAACACCGGCCGCAGCCGCCACAGCCGCCGCGTCCACAACAGCCCTACCAGCAGTACCAGCCCCCGCGGCCGGCGTATCAGCAACCGCAGCAACCGATTCCGCCGCACCATCAGCCGGCGCCGCCGCCGGTGTCCTATCAGCCGCCGCAACAGCCCACGCCTCCGCCCACGACGCAGCAGCCGCCCACGGCCGCCGAGCCGGAACAGCCGAACTTCAACATGACGATGAAGGCGGATTTCAAGAGCCGCCCGATCGTTCCGCCCAAGCGCCCCAAGGCTTCCACCGAACCCATCGCCAAAGCGGACCGGATCCCGCCGAGCGGACTGGGCATCGGCCGCACCACCGACAACCAGATCGTCGTCAACGACCCGCTGGCTTCGCGGAAGCACGCGCGCCTCGTCGCGCGCAAGGGCGAGCTGGTCATCGAAGACCTCAACTCGGCCAACGGCACCTTCGTCAACGGTCACCGGCAGCAGAGCACGGTGCTGCGCGAGCTCGACGTGGTCACCATCGGCAACGTCGACTTCGAGGTACAGGACGGCACGCTCGTCCACCGCAAGAAGCCGGCCGCCGAACAGGGCCTGGGCGTGCACGGAGTCGGATTCACCGTCGAAGGCAACAAACATCTGCTCGTCGATGTGAGCATGCAGGCCGGTCCGGGATCACTGACCGCGCTGATCGGGCCGTCCGGCGCGGGCAAGTCGACGCTCGCGAAACTGATTGCCGGCGCCAACAATCCGTCCGTCGGCGTGGTCACCTTCGAGGGCCGCAGCCTGCACGGCGAATACGAGGCGCTGCGTTCCCGTATCGGCATGGTCCCGCAGGACGACGTCCTGCACACCAAACTCACGGTCCGCCAGGCCCTCGGCTATGCCGCCGAACTGCGCCTGCCCCCCGACATGACCAAGGCCGATCGCCAGAAGGTGATCGACGGTGTGCTGAAAGAACTCTCGCTCACCGAACACGCCGACACCCGCGTCGACCGGCTCTCCGGCGGTCAGCGCAAACGCGCGTCGGTGGCGATGGAGCTGCTCACCGGCCCGTCGCTGCTCATCCTCGACGAACCCACCTCGGGTCTGGACCCGGCGCTGGACCGTCAGGTCATGGTGATGCTGCGGGAGCTGGCCGACGCCGGTCGCGTCGTCATCGTGGTCACTCACTCGGTGGCCTGCCTGGACATGTGCGACCAGGTGCTGCTGCTGGCGCCCGGCGGCAAGACCGCGTTCCGCGGGCACCCGGGCGGCGTCGGCAGCGCGATGGGCACCAGCGACTGGGCGAAGATCTTCGGCGATGTCGCGGCCAATCCGGATCAGGCGTTCGCCGCCTATCGGTCCCGGCAAGCGGGTGCGCCCGCGCCGCCGCCGCCACCCGCGGTGCGCAACGGTCAGGCCGGCAAACCGCCGAAAACCAATACCCGCAAACAGTTCTCGACGCTGGCGCGCCGGCAGATCCGGCTCATGTTCGCCGACCGGGTGTACATGCTGCAGCTGTTGCTCATGCCGCTCGTCATCGGTTTGCTGACACTGGCCGCGCCCGGGTCCAACGGGTTCAAGCAGCCCGCCATGGCGCAGGATCCGATCACCGGCGATTTCAAGATTCCCTCCAGCGGCGAGGCGGCGACGCTGCTGTCGTTCCTGGTGATCGGCGCGTTCTTCATGGGCATGGCGCTGAGCGTGCGCGATCTGGTTGGGGAGCGCACCATCTACCAGCGCGAACGCGCGGTGGGGCTGTCCTCGTTCGCCTATCTGTGGTCGAAGATCAGCGTTTTCGCGATCGCCGCCATCTATCAGATCGCGGCCATGGTCGGCATGGTGCTGTTGCTCAAGAACCCGCCCGAGGAGGGCGTGCTCTTCCCGAAACCCGACGATGCCGAGGTCACCGCGTCCGACGCTTTCACGCTGTACAACGGGCTGGGCGCGGCCGAGCTGTTCTTCGATCTGACCCTGCTGGCCATCTGCAGCGTGGTGCTCGGCCTGTTGATCTCCTCGTTCGTGAAGTCGAACGAGCAGGTCATGGCGGGTCTGGTGCTCGCGCTGGTGGTGCAGCTGGTGGCGATGGGCAGCTTCATCCCGGTCACCAAGCGCCTCGGCCTGGAGCAGATGTCCTGGCTGTTCCCCTCGCGCTGGGGGTACGCCGCGAGCGCGTCGACGGTGGATCTGAAGCGGCTGGTCGTCGGATTGCAGAAGGACGACGACACGTTCTTCGATCACGACATCTTCTCGTGGGCGCTCGACGTGGGCGCGCTCGCGCTCATCGCCGCGCTGCTGTCGCTGATCATCTGGCAGCGGCTGCGGCTGAAGAAGAAGGCCGTCTCGTGAAACCCGTGGCTGACCTGGGCACGTCGAGCATCGCGAGCGTTCGGTTCGGACAGCAGGCACACTTATGCCTGTGACAGTGCGTGTAGGGGCAGTACATCTCGGCTGGGATGTGGTGTCCGTGGCCGCGGGCGGCGGGGGAGTTCCCATCCGTCCCGTGCAGGTCGAAGGTACCTATACCCCGCCGGCATATCTGCTGGCCGATGCTCAGGGCCGGTTGCACACCGCGGGGGTGGAGCAGGCGCGCCCGGATCTGGGGCGCGCCATCGCCGACGTCCGCGACATCCTCGGACATCCGCAGATCGTGGTCGCCGGGGCCACCTGGCCCGCCGAGCTGGTCTTCCGGGCCCGGCTCTACAACCCGCTCGCCGCGATCGGCAAGCACCTGCGCGGCAAGCCCGACGTGGTGGCGCTGCCGTATCCGGACCCGTGGCCCGACGAGAAGGTCGACATCTACGCCGAGCTGGTCGAACAGCTCGACGTGACGGTGGAGCCGCTGCCGGAGAGCGTCGCGCTGTCCGGCTATGTGCGCGCCCTGGGCTTGGTGCGCCGCCCCGACGAGCGCGATCCGCGCGGGATCGGCGCCACCGGCGTCTACTCCGACGGCCGCACCATGCTGGTGGTCGCGGTGCACGGCGACGACGAGATGCCGACCGAGTCGGTCGACGTGCCGGTCGACGCCGAAGCCATGCGGGACGCCCGTTCGGCCGACAACGTGGTGATCGAGGTGATGGCCGCGGCCCGCTCCATCGGCGCGGACACCTCGACGGTGCTGCTGTGCGGCAACGTCTGCTTCAACGACGCGCTGCGGCTGGCGTTCCAGAATCATCTGGGGCATCGGTTACAGGTCGCCGATCATCCGATGCACGCGCTGGTGCTCGGGGCCACGCACCTGCTGGTCACCGATAACGAATCCGGGGAACCGGTGTCCTCGGGGCGGCACGCCGAGCCCGCGGCGCCGCCTCCGGTCCGCCGCGATATCCCGGCGCCGCCCGCGACGACACAGTCCGGTGCGCCGGTGGTGACCTACGGTGCGGGCTATCCGACGACGCCGCCGGTCGACGCGCCCACCACCCGGGTCACCCGGGAGGAGATGGCGCAGCAGCCGCCGGACGCGAGCGAGGTGGGCAGCCGGTTCACCCGGCCGCCGGTCACGCCCAGCCCGGCGGGCCCGCGCTCGCCCTATCCGCCGCCGCCGAGCCGCGGTGCCCGGGAGCCCTGGGGCGATCCGGTGCACAGCGACGAGGACGACGAGACCGAGCATCCGCAGCGCAAGAGCAAGCTGTGGGGCAAGACCAAAGGCAAGCTGTTCGGGGCGGGCGCCGCGCTCGGCGGGCTGATGCTCGCGGCGGCCGGCGTGCCCGCGGCCGGCGACACGACGCTCGCCGACTGCCCGCGCACGCCGTACATCCTCAATGAGCAGCCGCCCGGTATCGCCACCGCGAACGAGCGGCCGATCGGCGAGCAGGTGTGTGAGCAATCCGGCATCGACCACCTGCGCTATGTCATTCCGGGGCCGAAAGACGGCATCGACCCAGGTCCTCCGGTGGAGATCTGACCCGATTCGGTGAATTGATGCCGGTCCGGTATCGTGGCTCGTTGGCGTGTGGACGTCTCAGGCTTCGGCTTGGGTCGAACACCTAGCCCCGGGTCTCCACCGGCCGCCGGGGCTGGCGATCTCGCACGAGATTGCTCGACTACACGCTGGCCGGCAACACCGACTACAGACAGGGAAGCACTGTGCCTACGTACAGCCCCAAGGCTGGTGACGTGACCCGCAAGTGGTACGTCATCGACGCCACTGACGTAGTGCTCGGCCGTCTTGCCGTGCAGGCCGCTGGCCTGCTGCGTGGCAAGAACAAGCCGACCTACGCGCCGAACTTCGATGGTGGCGACTTCGTCATCATCATCAATGCTGACAAGGTTGCCATCTCCGGCAACAAGAAGCAGGACAAGCTGATCCACCACCACAGTGGCCACCCGGGCGGTCTCAAGAGCCGCACTGTCGGTCAGGTGTTGGAGTCGCGTCCGGACCGTCTCGTGGAGAAGGCCGTCAAGGGCATGATCCCGAAGAACAAGCTGGGCAACGCCATCGCCGGCAAGCTCAAGGTCTACGCAGGCCCGAGCCACCCGCATGCCGCTCAGCAGCCCATTCCCTTCGAGATCAAGCAGGTGGCCCAGTGACCGCTCCTGAGGAATACACCGAAGAGTTCACCGCGGAGGTCGCCGACGGCGACGCCGCCGTCGAGGTCGTGGAAGAGGAATACGGCTACGACGCCGAGCCCGCCACCTACGCCCCCGTCGTGATCGACCGCCCGGTGCAGACCGTCGGCCGTCGTAAGGAAGCCGTCGTCCGCGTGCGACTGGTTCCGGGCTCCGGCAACTTCACCCTCAACGGCCGCACCATCGAGGATTACTTCCCGAACAAGGTGCACCAGCAGCTGGTCAAGTCCCCGCTGGTGACCGTCGAGCGGACCGAGTCCTTCGACATCGTCGCCCTGCTGCACGGCGGCGGCCCCTCGGGTCAGGCCGGCGCGCTGCGTCTGGCCATCGCCCGTGCGCTGATCGAGGTCACCCCCGAGGATCGCCCCGCGCTCAAGCGCGCCGGCTTCCTGACTCGTGACCCGCGTGCCACCGAGCGTAAGAAGTACGGCCTCAAGAAGGCCCGTAAGGCGCCTCAGTACTCGAAGCGCTGATTTTGGCTTCGCTGCCGGTCCGCTTCCGTCACCCTGGTGGTGTCGGGGGTGGCCCGGTCGGCGTGGCAGCTGTATGAGAGCAGGCTTCCAGCTTCACGCTGGTCGCCTGCTCTCGTGCTATATCCCGGCAAGGAACTACTTACAGGGGCGACGAGGTTATGGGACGTTTGTTCGGCACCGACGGTGTACGCGGGCTCGCCAATGAATCACTGAGTCCGGAACTGGCGCTGAAGGTTTCGGGTGCGGCAGCGCAGATTCTGGGCAGAGGCAAGCAGCGTGCGCTGGCCGTCGTCGGCCGGGATCCGCGGGCCTCGGGCGAGATGCTGGAAGCGGCCGTGGTCGCCGGGCTGACCGCCGCCGGTGTGAATGTTCTTCCCGTGGGCGTGCTTCCGACGCCGGCCGTCGCCTACCTCACCGGCCTCTACGACGCGTGCCTCGGCGTGATGATCTCCGCCTCGCACAATCCCATGCCGGACAACGGAATCAAGATCTTCGCCGCGGGCGGGCACAAGCTCGACGACGCCATCGAGGACCGCATCGAAGCATTGATCGCCGAGAACAACCCGATCCGGCCGACCGGCGCGGGCATCGGCCGGGTGCTCAACGCCGCCGGCGCGCGCGACCACGGCCAGGCGGTCCCCGACCAGTACAGCCTCGAAGGCACGCACGAGCGCTACGTCGAACACCTCGTCGAGGCGACCGGCGCCGACCTGTCCGGGCTGACCGTGGTGATCGACTGCGCCGAGGGCGCCGCCTCCGAGGTCGGTCCGGCCGCGCTGCGCGAAGCGGGCGCCACCGTCATCGCGATCCACGCCGAACCCGACGGTCTCAACATCAACGACGGGTGCGGCTCGACGCATCTGGGCAAGCTGCAGCAGGCCGTCGTCGAGAACGGCGCCGACCTCGGCTTGGCCTTCGACGGCGACGCCGACCGCTGCCTCGCCATCGACAGCACCGGCGCGGTCGTCGACGGCGACACCATCATGGCCATCCTCGCGATCGCCATGAAGGAAGCCGGCACCCTGCGCGACAACACCCTCATCGCCACCGTCATGAGCAACCTCGGCCTGCACATCGCGATGCGCGAAGCCGGAATCACGGTGCGCACCACCGCCGTCGGCGACCGCTACGTCCTGGAAGAACTCCGCCGCGGCAACTACACCCTCGGCGGTGAACAGTCCGGCCACACCGTGCTGCCCGACTTCGGCACCACCGGCGACGGCATCCTCACCGGCCTCAAACTGATGGCTCGCATGGCCCAAACCCGCCGCCCCCTCGCCGACCTCGCCTCCGTCCTGAGCACCGTCCCCCAGGTCCTCATCAACGTCCCGGTCACCGACAAAGCCCTCGTCGCCGCCGCGCCCGAAGTCCAGGACGCGGTAGCCGAAGCCGAAGCCATCCTCGGTGACACCGGCCGAATCCTGCTGCGCCCCAGCGGCACCGAACAACTCGTCCGCGTCATGGTCGAAGCCACCGACCCCGAACGCGCCCAGCAACTCGCCGACGACCTCGCTAAACGGGTTGCGGCGGTCTAGTTCTCAGCCGGTGTGACGCCTAATTCCCGACGTCGCACCGGCGCACGGTCTCGAGGGTCGTCCGGCCGTCGCGCCCACCCCTGCGCGCCCGCCACAGATCGCGCCAGCCAGGCCAGCCGAGTCCGCGACACCCGAGTGGGAGCGGCCTGATCCCGCGCCGGTTAGGATCGGCGGGCGCCTTGACCGGTGGTTGCTCGATGCTCCCGCTGTCTCGGTCGGATTGCGACGCAGTACTTTTCGGAGGGGAATATATGGCCGGGGCATTCAACGACGGCAGTGGCCATCAGAAGTACTCGCCGGGTGCTGGGCCGCACGACCCCACCCAGGTCGCGGGTTCCGCAGCGCACGGTGCCACGCGCTACATTCCGCCCGACGAGCGGGGCGGTCGGCCTGCGGACCCCACTCAGGTTGCTCCGGCAGCTGGCGGAAGTTACGGCAGCCCAGGGGGTTACGCGCCTGCGGGTTACTCGGCACCGGGGTATTCCGCCGCCCCCCAACCTGCCGGACCGCCGCCCGTGCCCGCCCAGGGTGCTCCCGGAGGGTACGCGCCGGGGCTCGGCGGGCCGCACAACCGGCCTGGGCAGCCTTGGCCCGCCCAAGGACCCTCGCCCTATCCCGGTGCGCAGGGTGCGCCGCGCCGAGCCTCCCGGGTCCCACTCATCATCGGTCTTGTTCTGGTCGTCGGCCTGGTGGTTGGCGGGGTACTCATCGGAGTCTCGGCACAAGGGGGCGGCACTGTGGAGTTCAAGGGAGAAAAGTGGCCGGCTTCCCATCAAGGCATGGTCGCGGCTTTTCCTCAGCTGCTGACCGAGCGCCGTGGCCCACGTGGGTGGAAAGAGTCCGTCTGTTCCCAAGGCAGCAGCAGCGCCGCTGCAACCGCGACTTGCTATCACCACGATGGCACGGATATGTCCTTCAGCGTCATGGACTACCTGACGATCGAAGCGGTGCAACGCCAACTAGATGAGGCCTATCTGTACGACTACGCCGGTTCGCGGGGCAAGATTCCGGCGCCGGCCAAACCCGCACCCCACCCGATGTTGCCCGCCGAGGCGCTGGCGACCTTGCCGGAGGAGGGAGCGTCAGCTCGCATTACCGGCGATGTCTACTTCTCGTTCCCCAACGACCCGGGCCGGGAGCGATACATCATCAGCGTCAAATGGCGTGGCCACAGTCAGGACGAGGTCCTCAAATACTGGTGGGCCGAAGCACCGTTGGGCAAATGAAGCTCGGCAGCCGCTGGGGCCGAGGGTGTCTCACCTGGAGGCTCTGACCGGTCGCTGAAAGCCTGTTATCCACAGGATTCCGGTTATCCACAGACTTTGTGTTCCCGCAGGTGGCGGGGCGGGGGCTGGGGTGGGCTCGAGCGATGGTGGATCCATGCGACCAGGACTCGATGAGGTGCGGGACAGGCAGTTCGGGGTGTTCACCTCGTGGCAGGTGTTGTGCGAGTACACCCGGGCGGAGATGCGGGCGCGGATCGATCGCGGGGAGTGGGTGCGGGTTTTTCGTGGGGTCTATCGGGAGGCGTGCACGCCGACAAGTGCGCGTTTACGGGTGGAGGGAGCGCGGTTGTTGCTGGGGTTGCCGTCGGTGCCGGCGGCGTATGGCACTGCTGCTGAGCTGCACGGGTTTTCGGTGCGGGAGGACGAGGCAACGCATGTGCTCGGCGAGCGTGCGTCTCGGAGCAAGAGGCTGGTCGTGCACAACGATCGGGTGGATCAAGCGGAGCTCGAGGTCGTTCAGGGTGTGATGGCTACGAGTGCGGTGCGTACCGCGATCGATGTGGCGCGCACGCTGGAATGGCCGGAAGCGCGGGCGGCGTTGGAAATGGCTTTGAAGCAGGGGGTTTCACGGGAGGCGCTGATAGCCGAAGCGGCACGTCATGAGCGCAGAATGGGGTGGGGGCAAGCCGTCGAGCTGCTCGAGGTGGTCGGACGCGCCCCGCGGGCGCGGGAATGCGTCGGCCGGGTCGACCCGAGGTCCTTCCGCGGTCGGCCGCTATACCCGGTGGCGGTCGCGCCGAATAATCAATTGCAGGCAGGATCCCGGGCTCTTAACATGGAATTACCGACGCGGGGTGGAGGCAACTAGGACGCCCACCGGTCTCATAAGTCGGGTTATGCAGGTTCGAATCCTGTCCCCGCAACCAGGTGAAAGCCGGGTCATCCCTGGATGATCCGGCTTTCTTTTTCAGAACTGGCCTGCTACGAAACCGGTGAACAACACCAGAAATCCGCCGATCTCACCGATGATCAGGGCGATCATCGAAATGTGGGTGCCGGCCGTGCTGGTCTGCCCATGGAACTGGTTGGTGGTGTCCCGCAGCCAGCCGTGCACGATATAGGACGCAATGGCGGCGAGGAAGAAGATCAGGATCACGAGGACGGCGGCGAGATTCACCGCGGTCGGCCAGGCACTGAGTTCGGAGAAGACCGCGAGCAGCAGTGTGGCGAACGAATACAGCAGGGTGGCGCGATGCGCGATGTCCACGTAGATGTGTGCGGTGGCGTCGGGGGAGACGCTGATCTGCTGGTACTTCCACACGCCGAGCACCAATGCCAGAATGAACAGCAATCCGGCTGCCGCCAGTGTGATTCGGGTATCGATCCCCAATTCGATCGCTATCGCAGCCAATTCGACCTTGTTCACAGTGCACTCCCTCGATCACGCTATCGACGGAACTGTAACCCGTTCTAGTTGTCGATGCCGACCAGGCAGTCGCTTCTTCTTGCCGGGATCGACGGCCGCCGGAGCGGATCCTTGCGGCCGCCCATCAGGCTTCGGTGAGTTGCCCGTCGTTCATGTGCCACCGGCGGGTGGCGCTGACCGAGTCCAGCATGCGCCGGTCGTGGGTTACCAGAATCATTGTCCCGGTGAAGGATTCGACCGCCTGCTCCAACTGTTCGATGGCGGGCAGATCAAGATGGTTGGTGGGTTCGTCGAGGATCAGCAGATTCACCCCGCGGGCCTGCAACAGCGCCAGCGCCGCGCGAGTCCGCTCACCGGGGGAGAGGGTTTCGCAGGCGCGCATCACGTGAGGTCCGCGCAGCCCGAACTTCGCCAGCAAGGTGCGCACGTCGGCGTCCGGCCAATCCGGCATCTCCGCGCCGAAAGTCTCAGCCAGCGAGGGGCTTCCGCTGAACAGCCCACGCGCCTGATCGACTTCGCCGATCTGGACACCGGATCCCAGCGCGGCAGTTCCACTGTCCGGCTGAATCTTTCCGAGCAGCAGTGCCAGCAGTGTCGACTTCCCGGACCCGTTGGCCCCAGTCAGCACGATCCGATCGGCCCAATCCACCTGCGTAGTAATAGGTCCCAGCGTGAAATCTCCGCGTGTGACGGCCGCCTGCGACAGCGTCGCCACCACCGCCCCGCTGCGCGGCGCCGCGGCGATCTCCATCCGCAGCTCCCACTCCTTACGCGGCTCCTCCACCACGTCCAGCCGCTCGATCCGCCGCTGCGTCTGCCGCGCCTTCGCCGCCTGCTTCTCGGTCGACTCGGCGCGCGCTTTGCGGCCCATCTTGTCCGAGTCCCCGTTCTTGGCCTTGCGCCGCACATTGCGCACGCCGTGCTCGAGCCAATTGCGCTGCATCTGCGCCCGCGACTCCAAACCCGCCTTGGTGTCGGCATACTCGTCGTACGCCTCGCGCGCGTGCTGCCGGGCGATCTCCCGCTCCGCCAGATACGACTCGTAACTTCCGTCGTAAACCCCCACCTGCTGCTGTGCGAGATCCAGTTCCACGATCCGGTTCACGGTGCGCGCCAAGAACTCCCGATCATGGCTGATCACCATCAGCGGCACCCGCACCCCGGTCACGAACTGCTCCAGCCGCGCCAGCCCGTCCAGATCGAGATCGTTCGTCGGCTCGTCCAGCAGCAGAATGTCGAAGCGCGACAACAACACCGACGCCAGCCCGGCCCGCGCCGCCTGCCCGCCGGACAACCCGGTCATCGGCGTGTCCAGCCCGCCGGCAAGGGAATCGATGAGCCCGAGATCCGCCGCCACCTCCTCGGCGCGCTGATCCAGATCGGCGCCGCCCAGCGCGAGCCATCGCTCCAGCGCCGGCGTGTAATCGTCCTCGCCGCCGTCGGCCAGCCGCTCCGCCGCCGCGTCCATCTGCCGCTGCGCCTCGGTCACCCCGGTCCGCCGGCCCAGGAATTCGAGCACCGTCTCCCCGGCGACTCGCTCCGGCTCCTGTGCCAGATACCCCACCGTCGCGTCGGGCGGACTCAGCGTAATGGTCCCGGTCGGCGCGTTCCGCTCCGCCAGCATCCGCAGCAACGTCGACTTCCCCGCCCCGTTCACACCCACCAGCCCGATCACGTCGCCCGGCGCGAGCGTCAGATCGAGATCCTCGAACAACGTCCGTTCCCCGTGCCCGGCGGCCAGTCCACGCGCATGCAGAGTGCTACTCACCAGGGCAATTGTGCCGAGCGTCGGGGGAGACCCTGAGGGCGGGGGTCGCGGAAATCAGGGTCCGGATAGGGCGGACGACCGATGTCAGGCTGCTATTTCCGGAGCAGAGTGGATGACAGAGCGACCGACATCAACGGAGATGCCGCACCGAAGGGCATCAGCGCCGATGCCCGCACAGTCGCTGAACGAAGACGAAAGGAACCACAATGACCGCCCCTCCCCGCCGTCTCACCCGCTCCACCCACGACAAGTGGGTCGCCGGAGTCTGCGGCGGCCTCGCCGAATACTTCGGCTGGAGCCCCAACGTAGTCCGGCTGCTGTTCGTCCTGTCCTGCCTGCTCCCCGGCCCGCAGTTCGTCGTCTACCTGGTGCTGTGGCTGGTCATCCCGAAAAAGTGACGCTCGCCAATCAATAAGGGGGCTGCGCCGCGCGCTCGCGGATGACAGGATGGGGTAGCCCGCATCTCGCGGGCGCCGCCCGAAGCCTGTTGAGGAGGAGTCATGGTCATTCCTGGAGAATTCTCCGGCTTGGATCTACCCACCATCGACGCCCACACCTCCCTCGACGGCCTAGGCGCCGTCGAACTCAACAACCCCACCCAGGACATCAACGGCGACGGCTACTTCGACAGCGTCACCACGACCGGCGAAGAAGCCATGCAGGTCTGGTCGGATTTCGACAACGACGGCATCGCCGACCACGTCAAAGTGGTGGAAAAAGACGGCGACTACGCCGCCTGGGAATTCCACCAGCATCCGGACGGCACCCAGGAATGGGTGCGCACCGACGAAGGCACCCTCGGCAAGTAATCCCACCCGCAACCTGGCCGGTAGTACCGGCCAGGTTCGCGTGCGTCAGTTCGGCGTGGGCGTGGTGGTCAGTGGCGCGGGCGTGGTGGTGAGCGCGTGCCTGCCCGCGGTCGTTTCCATCTCGAGCTGACCCTCGATCGCGTAGACGCCGCCGGTCATACCGCCGCGGTCCAGTTCCAGGATCGACAACAGCACCTTCTCGGTGGGCACCCGCGCGGGGAAACTATCGGGCGCGATCGCGTTCGCCCGCACCCCGAACTCCTTGAACTCCACCGCCAGGTGGCGCGTCAGATGATTCAGCGCGGCCTTGGACGACCCGTACAGCGCCTGCCCGCCCGGATAGACGCCGGTGCCCGCGAGGCTGGAAACGTTGACGATATTGCGATTGCGAGCTCGGTTCCGGTCCCGATCATGCAGCCAGCTCCGCTGGGCCAACCGGGTCGCCAACCGCAGCGGCACTTCGACATTCGTCCGGAAGTGGTTGTCGAAGTCGTCCAGCGCGGCATCCCCGTCGACCACGCCCTGTGGATGCCACACCATGTGCGCGGCATTGTTGATCAGCAGGTCCACCGTCCCGAACCGCGCCAGCGCCAGATCGACGACCCGCTCCACCTCACCCTTCTCGGCCAGGTCGGCGCGCAGCAGATAAACCTGCGAACGATTCTCCGGCAGTTCGGCTTCCGGATCGAACGGGTCGACGAACCACTCGTACTGGGTGGGCACCCCCGGTATCCGCTCCCGATGCACCGCCACGATGTCGTACTCCGTGTAAAGAGCCTGGCAGAACGCATTGCCGAGCAGCCCACCCGCACCGGTGATCAGCGCGACCCTCCGGTCGCCGAGCACCCGTCCACCATTCGACAATTCCGTCTCCTCCCCAACCAGCGGCAGGTTGATCTTAGGGTGTACACACTGCGGATTCGACTCCAGCAGCGCTGAACTCGCTGGGACGGAGCGTTACCCCGAGCGCTGGGCCAGCGCGGCGAGCAACGCTTCCTTCAGCCGATCCGGGTCCGATCGCAGCAACTCCGTCACCGGGCTGTACACCCGCAACTCGTCGGCCGCCAACATCCGCTCTCGACCTCGCTCATCCGGAATCCACGACTGGAAGTACTGCCGGGCCGCACTCCAATCCCCGCTCTCGATCGCCGCACGCACCAGATCCCGTGACCGCAGCATGAACTTCAACTCGATCGGCAACTCGGGGTTGTCCCACCAGAAATTCGAGAACCCACCGTGGTTTCGGAACTTGGCCACCCAGCTCTCGAACGACGGATTCGGGTAGTGCAGGATGACCGGCCCGATCGCATAATGGTGTTCGCCCACATAGTCGTGAAACTCGTGAATTCCCGCCCGCACCCCGGGTGCGACTCGTACAGCGCTCTTCCCATTGCCGTACGCCATGAAATCGGTACGTCCGTTGACCCGGAACAGAGTGCATTCGGCGAAGCAGTTCTCCGGCTCATGTGTCAGCGGCACCGCTTCATGATTCGCGAACGTGACCTGCCCCACATTTTCCCGGTCCCGCCAGGCGCCATCGCTTTCGTCGTAGAGCAGTTCGTCGGCATCCAGAGCGGCGACCCAGGTGAATCCGTGGTCGAGGGCATACGACACCGCAGTTTGGGTGTTGGCCATTTGCCGCTGCATCACGGCAGACGGCGTGTTGTCGCTGCGGTCGCCTGCGCCGTCCAGCACGAGAACCCGGCCGGCCTGCGCATGCGCTTCGAACAGCGGCCGCTGCGCCGGGTCATCCAAGAAGATCATGATCAGCGCGGCTTGCCGCAGATGAAAATCCAGCCAAAAACTGTAGCCGGGAACGGGATTCAGCATGGTCGCACAGATGAGCAAGCGATCGCGCGCCGCTGGCGCGGGGTTGTCGGACACGGGCAGATGGTAGCCAGGCACGGTCTCTCCGGTCATCAGAGCTCGCATCACGAGGAGGGCGGGAGGGGCATCATGAAGGGTTCGCCGAAGATGTGCAGCCAGAGTTTCTCGCAGAAGTATCCGTGCGGGGCCGGGCCCATCGCCGCCTGCCGCAGGCGCACCATGGCGCGTGTGGGGAGCTTCTCGATCAGGTGCGTGCGCACTCCGAAAATCGCACCGATGCCGTAGCGTCCCACCAAGTGCTGCGCGGCTTGGTCGGCGATGTCCGGGAGTTCGCACATCTCCAAGAAGTGGGCGGAGATGTTGACGCCCTCGGGTAAACGGTGCAACAGCCGGTACTCCCGCCCGATACTTTCGGCGGCGATATCGACCCATTCCAGTGCTTGAAAGGTATTGAGCGCGAACAGTTCCGCACGCGCCCGCAATCCCTGGACGATCGACCGTTCCGGGGTGAGCAGGATCGGTGGTGGAATGTGGCTTTCCTCTTTCCACCACCACGTCAACGGCTGCACGTCGGACCAGCGCTCCGGAGTGGCCAGCAGCTCGAGGAAGTCGGGACTGTGCTCGTGCGGGTCGCCCTGGCTGAACACGGTGAATTCACCTGTGCCCGGACCATATTCGAGCATATGGGTCAGGTAGGTGTCTGATTCGCGACCGGCATTGCGCAGTGTGGTAAAGGTTTCCGCGCGCTCACGCACCTCCGCCGAGATGGTCGCATCTCCCTTGTTGTAGATGTGCACCCGATAGGTGTCGGGCACCCGCAACACCCAGTCGAGGGACTCGTTGTAGCGCGCGATAACCAGATCGTGCACGCCGCTGGTCGACTCCATCGGTCCGCCCCCTTTTCGTCTGCTCGTATCACCCCACGGTGAAGCGCCAGGTGCCGTTGCAGCTGCAATAGAACCCGCCGCGCTTCTCGCCCGCATACTCCCACGCGCCACGCGGGCCGCGGATGTTCCAGTCCCCGTCGGGGGTCTCGATGTGCCGGCCCTGCGCGTCGCCGATCATGGAGTGGCTACTTCCATTGGCCTACATCATCATTCGGCACTGTGGGTAGTTCTATCAGAGCTGCTTTCGAGATCCTCGAGAAATCTCGAACGCGTGCCGTCCGTCACATCTTTGATCACGGGTGCGTGGGCCGGGCCACGGCGACCGTGGCCACGATTGAACCTTCCTCCCACACCCACTAGATTTCGGCGTACGAGTCGGGTGAACTGGTCCGGACTCGAGGGAACCAGAACTCGGTCCGGTGCGTCGAAGAAAGTAGGGCGGTCCTCGGCCGTCAGGCCGACCCCGTCGGGGTCTGAGTCAGGGCAACGGGATGGAGGGGCTTCATGGCGACTAACGACAAGGTCACGGTAGACACGACCAACCTGCAGAAGCTCGGCAGCAATCTCAAGACATCGGCGGCCAACATCGGGGGCAAGACGAACGATGTCAAGGACTGGAAGTTCGGGGCCGCGCAGGCGGGCCGGGCCTACGGAAGCGAGGGCGACAAGGTCGGCGCGGGGCTGAGCCGAGTCGGCACCTGGTTGAAGAACTGGCAGACCGCAATCGACAAAACCGGTTCGAACATCACTACCAGTGCTAGTTCGTATGCGTCCGTTGACGACGCCAACGTCAAGAAGATCACCGCTGCGGGCGTCAACCTGGGGTGACCCACTGTTACTGCTGATGGGTGAGAAGATTTCGACTACTCACGATAGGGGAGGTACCGAATGGCTGTCGTTCCACGCTCTGGATGTGAAATCAATGTTCGCAGTGGCGCATCGGCGGATGAAATATTGAACGATGGAGCGACAGGGCTGCAGTACTTTGAGCATTACATTGCCTGGTACATGACCTGCTATCGCGACCTGGGTATCGGTAAAAATCTGCAACCCACATTCAACACCAACCGCGACATCTATGCTAAATACGATGTCGAGCGGGAGATGGATATCGCGGCGTTGGAGCAAATGGGCACTACCATGGCCAGAGTCGTGACGTCCACGAAAGAAGAGCTGACCAAGCAGGAGACGCAGCGAAACGCATTGTCGTCGGTTTGGCAGGGCACGGCTGCCGACGCTGCGTTGCAGATGCTCAACTCCCAGATCGCCAGGGCTACGGAGGATCAGGAAGACGCTTCCAAGATTTCGTCTCTGTTGTCGACGGCCGCCACTAGTCTGCGCAAGATTGTCACGGAAAAAGCTCAGACGGTAAAGAACTATTGGCATCCGGACAAGCCGGACATTCCCGACGAGAGTGGTCAGGGCCGCGAGGGGATAGAAAAGCTCTGGCGAACGGCGAGGGACGACGCTGATAGCGACGAGGGCAAGAAAGCCAAGGCTTGGCTGCAAGATCCATTTCAGAAGCATGTAGAGAAGACGCTCGCTGACTTCGAAACCCTCTGCAAGGAAACGGAGACCGCCGTTCGCAAGGTCTATGAAGACCTCGCTGCCGGGTTGAATGCGTTGAGCGACGCGGCATATCCGATGCCCGGGGACACCACCTCCCCGGCAAACGCGCCGTCGACGGTCCAGGCGCCGTCGACGGTCCAGACGCCGTCCCCGACCAGCACCAATCCGGGCCCGGGTCCGAGCACGACTCCCTCTGCGGGGGACACGCCCACCTCGAGCCTCGTACCCAGCACGACGCCGACGCCGAGCACTACGACACCGGCGTCCATCGACACCACCGCACTGAGCGGTCTGGCATCCACACTCGCGACAGCGCTCACCACCGCGGTGAGTTCACTTGCCACATTCGCGACAGCGGGCCTGACCGCGCTCGGGACCGCCATCTCCGAGGCCATCGAAGACTTCACCGATGACGACGACAAAGACGACGACGGTAAGGACGACGGCGAGAAGAAGGATGACGGCGAGAAGAAGGACGGCGAGAAGACCAAATCGACCGAATTCGATCTCGCCGGCAAGCATTACAAGCTCGAGGTCGGTGCGGATGGACAGCCGAAGCTGGTCGAGACCGACTCGGAGGGCAAGACGCGCGAGCTCAGTGTGAAGCTGGACTCGAACGGCAATCCGATCATCTCCAGCGAGGAGAAGAAGGAAGAGTCGAAACCGGCCGCCGGCACGCCCGCCGCAGGTACTCCGCCTTCGGGCAATCCGACCGCCGCGGTACCGCCAACGGGCACCAAGAAGGGTGGGCAGGACGGCGAGCACACCCCGAAGACCGTCCCGGGCACCGGCGAGCAACAGCAACAGGCACCGGTCCAAACGGGGGCGGAGCTGTCCGAGGCCGGACCACTCTGATCGAGTGTCGCGAGAGTGATCACGATGAACTATGAGTATGAAATCGAACGTACCGTCGAAGACTATCTGCGCCGGGTTGTGCAGATGCAAGACGAGTACGACGAGATGAAAAAGCAGATGAGCTGGAACAACGGCGTCGAACTGGTGGCGGCGATCGACCGCGTGGAAGCTGAGCGCGAAGAGCAGGCCCGACGCGAGGCGCAGGAGCGGGAGCGGTTGGAAGCCGAAGCCCGTGAGCAGCGTGCAGCGATCGAGCGGGCCGTGGCTATGCGTAACGCCAAGGGTTACGTCCCGCCCAGCGACGATGACGAGTGGGATGATCCGGATTCGCAGTACTACCGCCGCGACAGCTGGCTTGTTTAAGCACGGGGAACACAAAAGAAAATGGTTATGAAGTTAGACAGTGACTGGCGCGACTGGCTGGCCGAGAATGTCGAGCGCGGTTGTACCGTGGAGACGATTGTCGGGTCGATGGTCGGGGCCGGGTTTACCGAGGATGCTGCCAATAGGGCGGTGAAGCGGTTTATGGGGGGTGAGTCCGCGCAACCTGTTGTGCGGGAACCTAATCCGTTTTATGTGTATGACGATTGTCCGGTGCCGAAGAGTAATGTCATCCGTGCGTTCGATCGCGACATCCGGGTTGTGATGCGGGTGCAGCAGCCTCAGGTCATTCTGTTCGCCGATGTGTTGTCGGAGGAAGAGTGCGATCAGATGATCGAGCGGTCGCGGGATCGGCTCAAGCGGTCCACGACCGTCAATGGCACGACCGGTGTCGACGAGGTCATCAGTAATCGGACCAGCGAAGGGGCGGTGTTTCAGCGGGGGGAGGATTCGCTGATCGATCGGATCGATCGGCGGACTTCGGCTTTGATGAACTGGCCGCTGGAGAATGGGGAAGGGCTACAGACTCTGCGGTATCTCCCCGGGGGTGAGTACAAGCCGCATTTCGATTACTTCCCGCCGGAGGATCCTGGTAGCTGGCAGCATGTTTCGATACCGGGGCAGCGGGTTGCGACGTTGATCGTCTACCTCAACGATGTCGAATCCGGTGGTGCGACCGCGTTTCCGGAGGCCGGGTTGTCGGTGACACCGAAAAAGGGTGGGGCGCTGTACTTCCGGTACTGCAACGGCGAGGGACAGTTGGACCCGCTCACCCGGCATTGCGGCGAGATGGTGAATGCCGGGGAGAAGTGGATCATGACGAAGTGGATGCGGCAGCGCGGGTTCTGAGGCGGCGGGGCTACTTGCGCAGCAGGGACGCGATGGTTCCGATGCCGACCTTCGGCTTCTCTTCGTCGCGGGGCGCGTTCGGATCGATGACCTGGGTGTGCGGGATCAGTACGTCCGGGTCGCCGAACGGCTGGTATTTCTTGTCGCCGAGCAGCTTGTAGAGCAGGTAGCCGGTGAGCAGGCCGCGGACGGCGCGGGCGGTCTTGTGTTCGTATTTGCCGACGCCGAGGGCGCCGAGGGCGCGGCGGCCTTCGACGATGCCGTTGTTGGAGGCGCCGTCGAGGGCGCGCAGGATGGCCGGTCCGCCCCAGGCGGCGGTCAGGGGGATCGCGTTGCAGCTGACGGTGTCGATGTCGGACGCGCTGGACAGGATCAGGGCGGGGATGGACAGGTTGGGGGCGAGCGTTTCCGCGGCGGGGGCGGTGGGCGCGGGGGCGATCGCGCACAGCGCGGTGACGGAGCGCTGGGTGGCCGCGATCACGGCGGCGCCGGCGCCCATGCCGTGGCCGGCCAGGGCCAGCCGGTCGGGATGCACGTTCAGCATGCCGTCGCCCAGGCGCACTCCGGTGCAGATGTCCAGGGTGGTGAGCAAGTCGGTCGCCAGGCCGAGGTGTGACGGAATCGGCCCGCGTTCGGTGTCGGGCGCGGCGACCACGAAACCCCAGGACGCCAGGTGTTCCAAGGTCCCGCGGTAGTGCGATACCCCGGTCAGCCAGCCGTGACCGAAGGCGACGCAGGGCAGGTCCTTGCCGGACTCAGGGGTGAACACCACCCCCGGTTGACCCGCGATGGCCAGGTTTCCGCGCAACACTCGGTGCGGTCCCCGGCTGGTCAGGGTGCTCAGTAGCGATTTCACAGACGCCGACACGGCATGAACGTTATCCGATAAGTAGTCTGGTGAGCCATGTGCGGAATCGTTGGCTACGTCGGGTACCGGGACGCGCTCGGTGTTGTCGTTGACGCGTTGCGCCGCATGGAATATCGCGGCTACGACTCCGCGGGTGTGGCGATCCTCAACGGCGCGGGCGCGCTGGCAGTGGAACGGAAGGCGGGGCGGCTCGCGAATTTGGAGGCTGAGCTGGCCGAAGCCGGCGCCGCCGAGTTCGCCGGCAGCACCGGCATGGGGCATACCCGCTGGGCTACGCACGGCGCGCCGACCGACCGCAACGCGCACCCGCACCGGGACGTGACCGGCAAGATCGCGGTCGTGCACAACGGCATCATCGAGAACTTCGTGCCGTTGCGTAAGGAACTGGAAGACGCGGGTGTCGAGCTCACCAGCGACACCGACACCGAGGTCACCGTGCATCTGGTGGCTCGCGCCTACGCCGAAGGCCCGACCAAGGGTGACTTCGAGGCGAGCGCGCTGGCGGTGCTGCAGCGGCTCGAGGGCGCGTTCACGCTGGTCTTCACCCACGCCGACCACCCGGACAAGATCATCGCGGCGCGCCGCAACACCCCGCTGGTCGTCGGTGTCGGCGAGGGCGAGATGTTCATCGGCTCCGATGTCGTCGCGTTCATCGAGCACACTCGGGAGGCCGTCGAACTCGGCCAGGACCAGGCCGTCGTGATCACCGCCGACAGCTACAAGGTCACCGACTTCGCCGGCAACACCGATGTGGAGACCCGTCCCTTCACCATCGACTGGGATCTCGCCGCCGCCGAGAAGGGCGGCCACGACTACTTCATGCTCAAGGAGATCGAGGAGCAGCCCGCCGCCGTCGCGGACACCTTGATCGGGCATTTCGTCATCGACGAGCACGGCGGCCGCATCGTCCTGGACGAACAGCGCCTCGCCGACCAGGAACTCCGCGAGTTCGACAAGGTCTTCGTCGTCGCCTGCGGCAGTTCGTATCACGCGGGCCTGCTGGCGAAGTACGCGATCGAGCACTGGACCCGCCTGCCCGTCGAGGTCGAGCTGGCCAGCGAATTCCGTTACCGTGACCCGGTTCTGGACCGCTCCACCCTGGTCGTCGCGATCTCGCAGTCCGGCGAAACCGCTGACACGCTGGAAGCCGTCCGCCACGCCAAGGAGCAGAAGGCGCGCGTTCTGGCCATCTGCAACACCAACGGCGCGCAGATCCCGCGCGAGGCCGACGCGGTGATCTACACCCGCACCGGCCCGGAGATCGGCGTCGCGTCGACCAAGGCATTCCTCGCTCAGATCGCCGCCAACTACCTCGTCGGCCTGGCCCTCGCGCAAGCCCGCGGCACCAAATACCCGGACGAGGTGGCGCGCGAATTCGCCGAACTCGAGGCGATGCCGACGCTGATCGAGCGGGTCCTGGAGACCGCGCCGCAGGTCCGCGCCATCGCCCGCGAGCTCGCGCGCGTGCCCACAGTGCTGTTCCTCGGTCGCCACGTCGGATACCCGGTCGCGCTCGAAGGCGCGCTGAAGCTCAAGGAACTCGCCTACATGCACGCCGAGGGTTTCGCGGCGGGTGAGCTCAAGCACGGCCCGATCGCCCTGATCGAGGACGGCCTTCCGGTCATCATCGTGATGCCCTCGCCGAAGGGCCGCGCGGTGCTCCACTCCAAGCTGCTGAGCAACATTCGCGAGATCCAGGCGCGCGGCGCCCGGACCATCGTCATCGCCGAGGAAGGCGACGACACGGTGCGGCCCTTCGCCGACGACCTGATCGAAATCCCGTCGGCGCCAACCCTGTTCCAGCCGCTGCTGTCCACGATTCCGCTGCAGGTCTTCGCCGCGGAGATCGCCCAGGCCCGCGGCTACGACGTGGACAAGCCGCGCAACCTGGCGAAATCCGTCACCGTCGAGTGAGAACGGCGCGGGCCGGTCAGCTGACGGTGACCGATCCGCGCATCTGCGGGTGCAGTGAGCACAGGTAGCGGTAGGTGCCCGGCATCGTGAAGGTGTAGCTCCACTCGCCCTGGTTGAAGATCGGGCTGTTGATTCCCATCGCCTTGTCGCCGATGCCCTGGACCGAGTGCGGGACCTTGTCGTCGAACTTCCACTTCACGGTGTCGCCGGCCTTCACGGCCACGGTATCGGGCGAGAATTTCATGTCGCTCACGTCGACGGTGACCGTCGCCGGTTTCGTGTCGGCGGGCGTGGCGGCGGAAGTCGTCGGCGCCGCGGTCGTAGACGTGGCCGACCCCGAGTCGCCGGACCCGCAGCCGGCCAGCAGCATCCCCACTACGGCGAACCCGGTGGCGAACCGGAAGGACTTCACGCGACTGTCGAACGGCATGAATCCGAAGCCTAGTCGGCGGGTTCGCGGCCGCCGTCGCCGAACCGCTGCGGACCCGCGGGAAGCCCGGAATGATCGGACGGTATGACTGCGCGATTCGAGTACCAGGTCGTCGAGATCCGAGAAGGCCTGATCGGGGGAAAACTCTCTGGTTCGAAGCTGGAGAAGATCCTGAACGACCATGCTGGGAAGGGCTGGCAACTCAAGACGATCACCGCGGCGGAGGTGAAGGGCCGCGTCGGTCCCGGCGGGGTCGAAGGCCTGCTCATCACTTTCGAGCGCCCGATCGGCTGACGGTCGGCAGCAGCCGCCACCTCGCGGGACCTTCGGGTGACCGGCGGTAGGGTCGGAGCGATGAGCCTGGCCACGGAGCCGATCGACGTTGTGGAGGCGAGCGCGTATGTCCGAGGATTCGAACGCGGCTGAGCGGCGGGGCTATTTCACCGCCGACGAGGTGCGTGCGGCGGAGGCGGAACTGTTCACCCGGGTGCCCGACGGGGTGCCCATGCAGCGGGCGGCGCACGGACTCGCGACTGTCGTGGTGCGGGAATTGCAAGCCCGGACCGGTGGTGTCGCCGGGCGCTCGGTGACCTTGCTGGTGGGATCCGGGGACAACGGTGGCGACGCGCTGTGGGCCGGATCGATGCTGCGGCGGCGAGGTGTCGCCGTGTCGGCGGTGCTGTTGAATCCGGAGCGGGCGCACGCGAAAGGGCTGGCCGCACTGAGGAAAACCGGCGGTCGTCTCCGGGACGACGTCGGCGCGGCGCACCTGGTGATCGATGGCATCGTGGGTATCTCCGGCCGCGGCCCGCTGCGGCCCGCCGCCGCTGAACTCGTTGCGGGCATTGATGTTCCGATCATCGCCGCGGACCTGCCCAGCGGTGTCGATCCGGATACCGGTGCGGTGGCGGGCGCGGCGGTTCGGGCCGACGTCACCGTCGCGTTCGGCGCGCGCAAACCGGTGCACGCCCTCGCCGCGTCGTGGTGTGGGCGAATCGAGTTGGTGCCGATCGGATTACGGCTTCCGGAGCCCGGATTGGCGGCTCTGGAACCGGCGGCGATCGGCGCGAACTGGCCGGTGCCGCACGCGACCGATGATAAGTACACACAGGGCGTCACGGGTGTCTGCGCGGGCAGCGCGACGTACCCCGGCGCGGCCGTCCTGTGCACCGGCGCGGCGGTGGCCGCCACGTCCGGCATGGTGCGCTACACCGGGACCGGCGCGGCCGAGGTGCTCGCCCACTCCCCGGAAGTCATTGCCAGCCAGACCATCTCATCGACCGGCCGGGTCCAGGCCTGGGTGTTCGGCCCTGGCGCGGGCACCGATTCCGACGCGCACAAACGCCTCACCGAAATCCTCGCCACCGACCTCCCCGTCGTCGTCGACGCCGACGGCCTCACCATGCTGGCCGCCGACCCCGACCTGGTCCGCGCCCGCCGGGCCCCCACCGTCCTGACCCCGCACGCCGGCGAGTTCGCTCGCCTGACCGGCCGAGAACTGGGCCCCGACCGCGTCGCCGCCGTCCGCGAACTCGCCGAATCCTGGGACCTGACAGTGCTTCTCAAGGGCCGATCCACCCTGATCGCCACCCCCGGCCGCCCGGTTCTGGTCAACGAGGCGGGCGGATCCTGGGCCGCCACCGCAGGCTCCGGCGACGTCCTCTCCGGCGTCATCGGCGCGCTGCTCGCGGCAGGCCAGGACCCGCAGTGGGCGGCCGCCGCCGCGGCACGCGCCCACGCCCTCGCCGCCAATCTGGCTGCCTACGAAGCGGAATCGACCGCGGCTCCGATCTCCGCGAGCCCTCTCCTGGCCCACCTTCGGTCCGCAATCCGAACGCTACGCGCCTCGAGCGCCTCGAATCCTTAGACGCTGCGAAAGCTGACGGTCGCGCTCGCCGGACTGGGACGTCGCCGTGCGTTCCAGTCCGCCGCGCGGTGTCGGAATGCGGATCAGCCGGCGGAGCCGGATCGAGCCGGCGGCGGATCGTTGTCGACTACCGCATTGACGTACTCGACCCACTTGGGTTCCTGCGGGATCAGCTTTCCCGGAACCCATTTCGGCGGCACGTGTACGTGCTTGCCATCACGGATTTCGGGCGGCTGATGTTCCCAGCTGCCATGGTCCATCTTCGCCGTGCAGGTGAAGTTCATCAGCTCGGTGGTGCGCCGGCCGATGTACCGAGTCTGGGTGGAAATCCCGTTCCAGCAGGTGACTTCGGCGTCGACGCGGTACACGTCGTCGGTGTCGTTGCGGCAGGCGTGGACCTCGCACCGGACTCCAGGAGCCAGTTCCTTGGCTGACGCGGTGGGCGCGAGCGCGGTGATGCCGAGTGCGGCGACGCCGAGGGCGAATGTGAGACGCAGACCCATGTGCTGATGACTCCTCTTGTCGGCCCCGACCTGAAAGCCACGCTACCGACAATTCGGACACCCACCATGTGACCTGCGCCATCCGACGGAGGGTGGCGTGGGCGCGGAGGCGGGGATGGCAGGATCGGTCACTGTGAATGCGCAAGTGGAGACGGTCGTCGATCTGGATGCCATTGCCCACAACGTGCGGATCCTGCGTCAACACGCGGGCGACGCGGCGGTGATGGCAGTGGTGAAGGCCGACGGTTACAACCACGGCGCGGTCGAGGTCGGCCGGGCCGCGCTGGCGGCCGGGGCGGCCGAGTTGGGGGTGACCACGGTCGGCGAGGCGCTGGCGTTGCGGCAGGCCGGAATCACCGCGCCGATCCTGTGCTGGCTCAACAACTCCGACGCCGATTTCGCCGCGGCCGTCGCGGCTGACATCGAGATCGGGGTGTCCTCGCTGCGGCATCTGCGCGCCGTCGAGCAAGCCGCCCGCACGCTGGGGCGGCAGGCGATCGTCACGCTCAAGGTCGACACCGGGCTGAACCGCAACGGCATCGCCCCCGCCGAATATCCCCAGGTCCTCACGGCCCTGCGGACCCTGGTGCAGGATCAGGTGGTGCGCCTGCGTGCGATCTTCTCCCACCTCGCGCACGCGGACGAACCCGAACACCCCTTCATCGACGTGCAGCGCGATCGTTTCCTGGAAGCCATCGCCACCGCGAAATCACACGGCCTGGAACCGGAATTGGTGCACCTGGCCAACTCCGCCGCCACCCTCACCCGCCCGGACCTGGCCTTCGACCTGGTCCGGCCGGGCATCGCCATGTATGGCCTCAGCCCCGTTCCCGACGATTTCGGCCTGCGTCCCGCCATGACGCTGCAAGCCCGGGTGGCCCTGGTGAAACCGGTCGCCGCGGGGGAGGGCGTGTCTTACGGCCACCAGTGGACTGCCCCGCACGACACCACCGTCGCGCTCATTCCCGCCGGTTACGCCGACGGCGTCTTCCGGCCGTTGAGCGATCGATTCGAGGTCGTCCTCGGCGGCGCCCGCCGCCGCAACGTCGGTCGCGTGTGCATGGACCAGTTCGTCGTCGATCTCGGCGACAACGAAACCGGCGTCACCGAGGGCGACACCGCTGTCCTCTTCGGCCCGGACGGCCCGCACCCGCAGGAGTGGGCCGACCTGCTCGGCACCATCCACTACGAAATCGTCTGCGCGCCGAAGGGGCGGGTGCTCCGCCGGCACATCGGAGCGGTGTGACCCCCGACATTGTCTCGGCCCACCGCGTGTGTTCGACTCGGAAGATAGTCAGGCATGGTCTGAGAGGTTCCCGATGAGGCGACGTACCAATCGCAGCACCGTCATGCGGGGTGGGATGGCGACGGCGGGGGTGGTCGGCGCGCTGGCCGGCGCACACGCGTTGCGGCGCCTCGGCGCTCGCGTGCTCTGGCCCGCCCGGCGCGACGAATACCGCGACGAGGACTTCACCCTGTTCGACCGGGACCGCGCGGGCACGGTGCTGACCGACGACGAGGTCCGCCTGGCCACTCGCACCTGCGGCCCCGACAACGCCCCGGTCACCGTGATTTTCGTGCACGGCTTCTGTAACAGCATGGAGTCCTTCCACTTTCAGCGCCGCGATCTCGAAAAGCGCTGGGGCGCAAGTGTCCGCCTGGTGTTCTTCGACCTGCGCGGCCACGGGCACTCCGGCGCGCCGAGCACCGAGAGCTGCACGGTCGCCCAGCTCGGCCGCGATGTCGCCGCCGTACTCGAGGCCACCACTCCGACCGGACCCGTTGTGCTGGTGGGTCATTCGCTCGGCGGCATGGCCGTCCTGGCTGCGGCCGCGCAGTTCCCGCGGCTGTTCGCCAGTCGCGTGATCGGCGTCGGACTGCTGTCCACCGCGGCGGCCGAGGTCACCTCCGCCGGGATCACCCAGTTGTTGCGCAACCCCGCCATCGACGGCTTCCGCCTGGCCGTGCACACCGCGCCCACACTGGTGCAGGCGGGCCGCAGCATCGTCCGCCAGGTCATCACGCCGATCCTGCACGTGAGCTCCTACCGCGGCCCGGTCAGTCCCACCCTGTCCCGCTTCACCACGCTGATGATCGATCGCACCCCGATCGAGACCGTCGTCAAGTTCCTGAAAGTCTTCGAGCTGCACGACGAATCGGCCGCGCTCCCGGCCCTGGCCGATCTGCCGGTCCTGATCGTCACCGGCCTGCACGACCTGGTGATCCCGTTCCGCAACTCCCGCGCGCTGCACCGCGACCTGCCCGGCAGCGAACTCATCCTGCTCCGCGAGGCCGCCCACATGCCGCACCTGCAATTCCCGGACATCGTCAACGAGGCCCTGCACCACCTGATGATCCGGGCCGGCGCGCTGACGCCGGATCGCGCGGCCGCGCCGCAGCCGATCGGAAGCTGAAGATTCACTTGACCTTTCGCGGGTATTCGCCTCCTACGAAAGGAGGCTCGAATGCCTTTCACATTCCGCAAGAGCTTCAAGATCTTCCCCGGCGTGCGCCTCAACATCAATCGCCGCTCCCTGTCGATCACCACCGGGGGCCGCGGCGGCCCGCGGCACACCACCAGCACCTCCGGTCGCGAAACCACCTCGATGGATCTGCCGGGTCCCTTCGGCTGGCGGCGGACCCGCACCCGTCGCCGCAGGCGCTGACGCGCGGCGCCGCCCCGGTAGGCTCCGATCGACGAAATACTCGGAGATCGGAGGTCGGCGGTGGTGCAGCAGACGCGGGTGCTTCCCGCGGTTGCCGATACCGAGGCGCTCGGGCGGGAATTGGCCGAGGAGCTCAAGGCCGGTGATCTGGTCGTGCTCGACGGGCCGCTCGGCGCGGGCAAGACCGCGCTGACGCGCGGGATCGCGGCGGGGCTCGGCGTGCAGGGCCGGGTCAGTTCCCCGACCTTCATCATCGCCCGGCAGCATCGAGCGGGGGAGCGCGGCGTGCCGATGGTGCACGTCGACGCCTACCGGCTCGGCGGCGATCTCGACGAGCTCGACGCCCTCGATCTCGACACCGATCTGCATCACGCGGTCGTCGTGGTCGAGTGGGGGCTCGGGGTCGTCGAGCACCTGGCCGACCGGCATCTGCGGGTCCAGCTTTCCCGCGAGCCCGAATCCGATGTCCGCACGGCCGTCTGGGCCTGGGTCGCGGCCCGATCCTGATCGCCGGGCCAGGTCGGAAAGCGTGTGCCAGCACACCCTGACCACCAGTAGTGACCTGCGTCAATGTGATTGGGCCGGGACCGGGACACGCGTCATCCGCCGAGCAGGTAGCACCGCACCGCGGTGAGGTACCACCCGGTATCGTTGGGCCAATCATGCTTGTACTAGCTGTCGACACCGCGACACCTGCCGTTACGGCGGGACTGGTGGAACTGGAGCGGGCCGCCACCGGAGCGGTGGAGCTGCGCACGGTCGCCTCGCGTGTCCGGGTGGACCCCCGGGCGCACGCGGAGGTGCTGACCCCGCAGATCCTCGAATGCCTCACCGAGGCAGGCCGTTCCAGGGCCGATATCGCCGCGGTCGTCGCCGGTATCGGCCCGGGGCCGTTCACCGGGCTTCGGGTCGGCATGGCCACCGCCGCCGCCTTCGGCGACGCGCTCGGCGTCCCGGTGTACGGCGTGTGCAGTCTGGACGCGATCGCCGCCGACGCCGCGCCCGACCTCAACCCCGGCCGGGAACTGCTCGTCGTCACCGACGCGCGCCGCCGCGAGGTGTACTGGGCTCGCTACCGTGACGGCGCCCGGGTGGCCGGCCCGGGCGTGATCAAGCCCGGCGAGCTGGAGACCGGCGAGGCCACGGCCATCGCCGGATCGGCCTCGCACGTCGACTTTTTCGACCTGGCCGTGCTGCCGGTGGAGACGCCCTCGCCCGCCGGCCTGGTCGCCGCCGCGGCCGCGGCGGTGCTCGCCCGCGCCGTGCCCGAGCCGCTGGTGCCGCTGTACCTGCGCCGCCCGGACGCGGTCGAGAACAGCTTCCGGACGCTCCCTCGACCGGAGGTCCAAAGCGCCGGGGGCGTGGGGGCATCCCCCAGCGGATCGCGGACGGGAGCATAGGCCGGTGAACCAGGGCACCCGTCCCGGGCACATCCGTATCGAGCCGATGACCGACCAGGACATCGAGCGCTGCGTCGAACTCGAGCAACTGCTGTTCCCGGAGGACGATCCGTGGCCGGCGGTCGCGTTCCGCTCGGAGCTCGCCGCCGAACACAACCTCTACCTCACCGCCCGGGACGAGGACGGCCGCATGGTCGGCTACGCCGGCGTCGCGCTGCTGGGTGACGCCGAGCATCCCGAGGCCGAGGTGCACACCATCGGCGTCGATCCGGTCTGTCACCGCGGCGGGGTCGGCACCCTGCTGCTGGAGGCGTTGCTCGCGGCGGCGGGCAAGCGCGGCGGCCCGGTGTTCCTCGAGGTGCGCACCGACAACGAACCCGCCATCGCGATGTACGCCAAGCACGGCTTCCACATCATCGGATTGCGGAAGAACTACTACCACCCCAGCGGCGCCGACGCGTACACCATGCGCCGTCCCGAATTGTCGGCGCTGCCGCTCCCGGACGAGGTGCTGTCATGATCGTGATGGGCGTCGAAAGCTCGTGCGACGAAACCGGAGTCGGCATCGTGCGCTGGCACGAGGACGGCACCTGTGAACTGCTCGCCGACGAGGTCGCCTCCAGCGTCGACCAGCACGCCCGGTTCGGCGGCGTGGTCCCGGAGATCGCGTCGCGCGCGCATCTGGAAGCCATCGTCCCGGCCATGCGCCGGGCGCTGGCGGTGGCGGGTATCGCCAAGCCGGACGCGCTCGCCGTCACCATCGGCCCCGGCCTGGCCGGTGCGCTGCTGGTCGGAGTCGCGGCCGCGAAAGCCTATGCCGCGGCCTGGGACATCCCGTTCTACGCGCTGAACCACCTCGGTGGCCACGTCGCGGTGGACACCCTGGAGCACGGTCCGATGCCGCCGTGCGTGGCACTGCTGGTCTCCGGCGGCCACACCCATCTGCTGCACGTCGACGACTTGGCCGCGCCCATCCTCGAACTCGGCAGCACCGTCGACGACGCGGCGGGCGAGGCCTTCGACAAGGTCGCCCGCCTGCTCGGCCTCGGCTATCCCGGCGGTCCCGCGCTGGACGCGGCCGCCCAGACCGGCGACCCGAAAGCCATCGCTTTCCCGCGCGGCATGACCGGTCCGCGCGACCCGCGCTACGACTTCTCCTTCTCCGGCCTCAAGACCGCCGTCGCCCGGCACGTCGAAGCGGCGCAGCGCCAAGGCATTACGCCGGACCAGCTGCCGATCCCCGACATCGCGGCCTCGTTCCAGGAATCGGTCGCCGACGTGCTGACCATGAAGGCGGTGCGGGCCGCGCAGGACATCGGCGTCGACACCCTGGTGCTCGGCGGCGGCGCGACCGCCAACTCCCGCATCCGTTCGCTGGCCGAAGAACGCTGCGCCGCGGCCGGTCTGACGCTGCGCGTGCCCAAGCCGCGCCTGTGCACCGACAACGGTGTGATGATCGCGGCGCTGGGCGCGCACGTCATCGCGGGTGGCGCGGGCCCGTCCCCGCTCACGGTCGCCACCGACCCGGGCCTGCCGGTGTCGGTCAGCCGCGTCGTCTGATCGAGGCCGATCCACCCGGTTTGGCCGCCACGAGAGTGGATATGGCGACCAACATGAGCCTCGACACCCGAGCGACCCACAAGCCGCGCCACCGCAGCATCGACGTGGACGGGCTGGAGATCTTCTACCGGGAGGCCGGCACCGCGGACAAACCGTGTGTGCTGCTATTACACGGGTTCCCGAGTTCCTCGTACAGCTTCCGGGACGTGCTCTCGCCGCTGGCCGAGGTGAGCCGGGTCATCGCCCCCGACCTACCGGGATCCGGTTTCTCCGGCGCGCCTCCGGTCGATAAATACGAGTACACCTTCGCCAACCAGGCCGACACCATCGAGCGCTTCCTCGAGCTGATCGGTGTCGGCGAATTCTTCGTCTACCTCCACGATTTCGGCGCTCCGGTGGGCTACTACCTCGCGACCCGCAGCCCCGAACGGATCCTGGGCCTGATCGTCCAGAACGGCAACGCCCACGACGACGGCATGGACAGTCAGTGGGACAGCTCCCGCGCCTACTGGGCCGATCCCTCGGAAGCCAACCGCGCCGCGTTGCCGGACTGGATGAACTTCGAGAGCACCCGGTACCAGTACCTGGGCGGGCTACCCGACCGCGTCCGGGACCTGCCGCCGCCGGAGGGCTGGCATCTGGACTGGGAGCAGCTGTCGCGGCCGGGCAGCATCGAAGCCCAGTTCCAGCTGTACACCTCCTACGGCGCCCATGCCGCCCGGTTCGGCGAGCTGGCCGACTACCACCGCACCCATCAGCCGCCGTGCCTGGTGCTGTGGGGCCGGCACGACCCGTTCTACAACATCGCCGAAATCATGGCCTACGCCCGCGTCATGGACCGGCTGGAGATGCATGTCTACGACGGTGGTCACTTCCTACTGGAAACGCACGCGGCCGAGTGCGCCGCGGCGATGGCGGCTTTCGTCACGGAGGTCACCGCCGAGCGCTGAACCCTCCCGGACTCGAGCTAGAATCGAACATAAGTTCGAACAACTCGAGTCCTGGGAGGTGCGGACCGCATGCGACCGCTGCGCCAGGCCGAAATCGCCGGGCTGCTCGCCGACGACGCCGTCGCGTATCTGGCGACCATCGATCAGGCGGGTTATCCGCACGTCACACCGATCTGGTTTCTGTGGGACGGCAACGCTTTCCGCCTGACCAGCCTTGCCGATCGCCCGCATGTGCGGCGGATCCGCAGGAACTCCCGGGTCGGGGTGGTGGTCGATCGAGAACTCGGTCTGCGCGCCGACGGACAACGACCCAACCGCCAGCTCCGCATCATCGGCGACGCCGAACTCGCCGACGATCAGCACGGCCACTGGACCGCGCGCATCCGGGAGAAGTATCTGCGTTCCAGCGCCGAGCTGATCCCCAACGACGACGACCGGATTCTGATCACCATCACGCCCGTGCGGACCTGGGCCGTCGCCAGCGTCTAGTGGTCGTTGCCGCTGGCGGATCCGGAGTTGTTGCGGGGCAGCGGGAGCGGGATGCGGGTGTGGGCCGGTCCGGTGGTCGGCCCCGGCGTTGCCGCGCGCTGGTGCGACGGTTCCGAGGACGAACCCGGCGCGGGCTGATTGCCGAGCAGCGGGCCGAGCAGTTCCGGGAAAGGGATCGGCGGGAGATTCGGATCGGGTCGCAGGGCGGGCGGCGGGGTGGTCTGGGCCGGTGTGGGGGTGGTGACCGAGCCGGTGCGGGACGGCGGCGTGCTGCGATCCTGCGTGATGGGCGGGATATTGCCGCCGGTGCGGGAGGCGCCGTCGCCGGTGTTGACCGGGGGCGCGGGCGGAGTGGTCAGCTGCGAGCTGTTGGTGGTGCCGGCGGGGGAGACCTCGTCGTCGGAGGTCGGGGCGAAGGTCTTCACGCCGTAGCCGATGACCAGGCCGACCACCACGATCGCGCCGGCCAGGGTGCCGACCACCTTGGTGAACGTGCCGACCGGGGCGTCGCTGCCCAGCGCGGGGACCGGGAACATGGACGGCTGGGCCGCATCCGCCACCAGCGCGGCGCCTTTGGCGATGACCGCCTCCGGGTCGTCGACGCTGAGCACCGGCACCGCGAACTCGTCGGCCAGCGCGGTCAGCACCGCGGGAATGTTCGCGCCGCCGCCGATCACCGCGATTGCCTGGGGCTGTCTGGGCGCGCTGGCGAACACCACACCGGTGAATTCGGTGAGATCGTCGAGCAGGGTGGCGATCAGGGCTTCGAAGTCGGCTCTGGTCAGCTTCAGCGGCCGGCCGGCGACATGGTCGATGGTGACGGCGGGGGAGACCGAGAGGTGCTCCTTGGCGGCGCGGCCGCGGTTGGTCAGCATGCCGCGGTTGGGGCGGGTGCCGCGCCGGGCGTAGTGCAGGTCCACCAGGTGGTGGTAGATCAGCTCGTCGATGGCGTTGCCGCTGATCGTGGTGATGCGCTGCGATCGCAGCACGGTGCCGTCGGCCTGATCGGCGACGGTGACGCTGAGCCCGGTGGCGCCGAGGTCGACGATGGCGACCGTCTCGTAGCGATCCAGCAGGCCGGTGTGGCGCAGGAAGGTCAGCGCCGCAGTGCTTTCCGGAACGAGGCGCAGGTCGCGCTGTTTGCCGGTGGCCGAACGGATCACCTGTGCTTGTTCTTTGCTGCGGTAGGCGACGGCGACATTGCTGGGCCGGCCCACCGCGGCCGGGTTCGGCTGTCCGGTGAAGCCGACGGCGACAGGTGTTGCGGGCCAGGCGATGTCGAAGGAGACGTGCTGCGCCGAGGGCAGCTGGTTGGTCATCAGCTCGATCGAGGAAGCGACCAGATCGCCGAGGTCGGAGTGGGCCGCGTCGGCGGAAACGACGCGGTAGTCGAAACTTTGGGCGCCGTTGGGCGCGGTGGCGACCAGCGCCGAGCAAACGACCTCGTTCCCGGCTGAGATGCCAAGAGACGTTCGCATGTGTTCACCTCCCTTCGAGCGGATGGTCGTCGGTCAGGTCTTGATCTGACACTGGGTCGCCGACCATCTCGAATGGACTGCCGGACCGTCGCGGGTTGGCGCTGCTCCGGACTCGTGAACCGGCCGGCCCTCGGTCCGGTGGGGACGCGGGTGACGGCCTTGGCTCACGTGTGGACTTGCCCTCTGGTGAAGCTGGTGACGCTGTGAAACTGAGTGGTGATGCGGGTAACACTGGGATGCTTGGTAAAGCGAAAGGTGCTCGGGGCGACGCCGGTTCGAGATGAATCTGGCGGCCGGACAAGCGACCGTCGTCCATACTGTCACAATCCGTTATCCGAACGTTACAGTTTTCCCGAACTAATGGAAAGACCTTAATCGCGGCGTCTTCCGTCCCCCGGCGCGTGTTGGCACTCCCCCGCCCTTGAGCGCTGGCACTCTGCTGTATAGAGTGCTAGTCGGCACGATTGCCGTGTGCCAAGTTTGACATCTGAGCAGGGTTCCGGCACCCGCGACGACGGGGCTATGCGCAGGGTCAGCACCATGACCGAACGTTGGTCCGGGACAACGGTCCCGGACCATAAATCCCCTGAAAGTGGAGGGCTCAACGTGGCGAGCGTGAACATCAAGCCGCTCGAGGACAAGATCCTCGTCCAGGCCAACGAGGCCGAGACGACGACGGCCTCCGGCCTGGTCATCCCCGACACGGCGAAGGAAAAGCCGCAGGAGGGCACCGTCATCGCCGTCGGCCAGGGCCGCGTCACCGACAAGGGTGACCGCATCCCGGTCGACGTCAAGGAGGGTGACACCGTTATCTACAGCAAGTACGGCGGCACCGAGATCAAGTACCAGGGCGAGGAATACCTCATCCTGTCGGCGCGCGACGTGCTGGCCGTCGTCACCAAGTGACCCAGTAAACGTGTGCTGCCCCGGTTCCGCTGAGCGGGGCCGGGGCAGTGCCGTTTGTGGCGCTTCCTGAACCCAGAGGAATAGGACATATGCCAAAGCAGATCGAGTTCGACGAGAAGGCTCGTCGCGCTCTGGAGCGCGGTGTCGACAAGCTCGCCGACGCCGTGAAGGTCACCCTCGGCCCGCGTGGCCGCCACGTCGTGCTGGCGAAGGCCTTCGGCGGCCCGACCGTCACCAACGACGGCGTCACCATCGCGCGCGAGATCGAGCTCGAGGACCCGTTCGAGAACATGGGCGCGCAGCTCGTCAAGAGCGTCGCGACCAAGACCAACGATGTCGCGGGCGACGGCACCACCACCGCCACCGTGCTGGCCCAGGCGCTGGTGCGCGGCGGCCTGAAGAACATCGCCGCCGGCGCCAACCCGATCTCGGTCGGCAAGGGCATCGGCCTGGCCGCTGACGCGGTCGCCGCGGCGCTGCTGGAGCTGGCCACCCCGGTCTCCGGCGAGCAGGCCATCGCCCAGGTCGCCACCGTCTCCTCGCGGGACGAGGAAATCGGCGCGATGGTCGGCAAGGCGCTCACCACCGTCGGCAAGGACGGCGTGGTCACCGTCGAGGAGTCCTCGACGTTGCAGACCGAACTCGTTGTCACCGAGGGCGTTCAGTTCGACAAGGGCTACCTCTCGCCTTACTTCGTCACCGACGCCGACACCCAGCAGGCCGTCCTCGAGGACGCTTTCATCCTGCTGAACCGCGAGAAGATCAGCTCGCTGCCGGATCTGCTGCCGCTGCTGGAGAAGATCGCCGAGTCCGGCAAGGCCGTGCTGATCATCGCCGAGGACGTCGAGGGCGAGGCGCTGTCCACCCTGGTCGTCAACTCGATCCGCAAGACGATCAAGGCCGTCGCGGTGAAGGCACCGTTCTTCGGTGACCGTCGCAAGGCGTTCCTGGACGACCTGGCCGTCGTCACCGCGGGCACCGTGGTGAACCCGGATCTGGGCATCCAGCTGCGCGAGGCGGGCGTCGAGGTGCTGGGCAAGGCCCGGCGTGTCGTGGTCACCAAGGACGACACCACCATCATCGATGGCGCCGGCACCGCCGAGGACATCGCGGCCCGCGGCGCCCAGCTGCGCCGGGAGATCGAGGCCACCGATTCCGACTGGGATCGGGAGAAGCTGGAAGAGCGCCTGGCCAAGCTGGCCGGCGGCGTCGCGGTGATCAAGGTCGGCGCGGCCACCGAGACCGCGCTCAAGGAGCGCAAGTACCGGGTCGAGGACGCGGTCAGCGCGGCCAAGGCCGCGGTCGAGGAGGGCATCGTGCCCGGCGGCGGCACCGCGCTGGTGCACGCGGCCACCAAGCTCGTCGAGCTGCGCGACTCGCTGTCCGGCGACGAGGCCGTCGGCGTCGAGGTCGTCCGCGCGGCGCTGGAGGCGCCGCTGTTCTGGATCGCGGCCAACGCGGGCCTGGACGGCGCCGTCGTGGTCAGCAAGGTCTCCGAGGGCAAGGAAGGCTTCAACGCCGCCACCCTGACCTACGGCGATCTGCTCACCGACGGTGTCGTGGACCCCGTCAAGGTGACTCGCTCCGCCGTCGTGAACGCGGCGTCGGTAGCGCGGATGGTGCTCACCACCGAGAGCGCCATCGTGGACAAGCCGGTCGAGGAGGCGCAGGACCACGGGCACCACGGTCACGCGCACTGAGGCTCCGAACGCAGCGAAGGCCCCTTGGACGAGTCGTCCAGGGGGCCTTTGTGATTCCGGGGCGGACACGGCAGGTGCGCACGCGGCAGCGATACCGGGGCGGTGCGGTGTTGTGAACTACTACAGGCGCGGTCTGGCGCTGACGCTCGCGAGTATCCGGTCGCGCAGGGCCGCGGGCGGCGTCGTTGCCGTCACCTCGGCGAGCGCCGCCAGGGCGTCGCTGGTTTCGTGCACGTCGGCGATGAACGCGGTGCGTAGCGCGGGGTCTTCGGTGTCGAGCAGGTCTTGAACCGAATTGTGGTCTTCGTCGTCGATCGATCCGAGCGCGACGGCGTGCGCGAGATCGATCTGGCCTTCGGTCATCTCACGTCACCCCCAAACTTTTCTTCAGTCGAGTGAGTCCATCCCGAATACGGGACTTAACGGTCGGTAACCCTACGCCAAGATAGGTCGCCACCTCTGCATAGGTGCGCCCGCCGTAGTAGGCGAGCGAGATGGCCTCCCGTTGGGTCTCGGTGAGAGTCTTCAGCCCCTGGAGGACAGCCTGCTGTTCCAGCCTTCGTTCTACCTCTTCGGTGACTTCGTCGAATTCGTTACCGAGAACCCTTATCCCGTAGGCGACTTCGCGCTGGGTATGGGCCTGCTCGGCCCGAACCCGGTCGACCGCGCGCCGGTGAGCGAGCGTCATCAACCAGGTCACCGCCGATCCCTTGGCGGGGTCGAAACTGGCGGCGGTACGCCAGATCTGGAGATAGACCTCTTGGGTGGTCTCTTCCGCGTACCCCGGGTCGTGCAGCACCCGGAGCACCAGACCGAAGACGCGCGCACACGTCCGGTCGTACAGTTCGGCGAAAGCCTCTTGGTCGGACTTGCCGCAACGATGCAAGAGGGCGGCGAGCTCGATGCTTTCGGCTGCGCGTGCCGATACCGCAGAATCCACGCTGGGTGGAGTGGCTTCTCTTCGGTACGAGTCGCCTTCTGCGGCCGGCGGCCGCGTTGTCACAACGCTCCATTCTGTGTCATCGGTCACCACCGTAGCGGGCTGCTATCGACTCCCTTCCGGTGGGGTGGCCAGGAAACCGGCTGCGGCCCAGCGACTTTGCGGTAACTTCCGACACGCCAGGCTGTTCCTGTGGAACACGCCGTGACACACCGATAGCAGCTGCGAAACGCTGGGCCGACGACTACGCGACTCTCGGCGCACCCGACGACAGGCGTATCGGTGGTAACCGCATGCTGCCGGTCTGCCGGGGAGTTCCGAAGGTGTTGTAGTGGCCGGTTGTTTGCTAGGCATTCGGCGCGCCGCGCCGTATGGATGGGAGCAAACTTGGCGGGCCGAGCCGCCCTGTGTTAGACCGCGAGTCGCCGCCGATTGCGGCGGGCGTGCATCTCGCGCTCGGTCTCCGACATGCCACCCCAGATGCCATAGGGCTCGCTGACTTTCAGCGCGTGGCTGCGGCACTGCATGAGCACCGGGCAGGCCCGGCAGATTTCCTTGGCGCGCATTTCGCGCGCGGTACGGGCGCGGCCGCGCTCGCCGTCGGGATGGAAGAACACCGCGGAGTCTTGTCCGCGGCAGGATCCTCGCATCTGCCAGTCCCAGACATCGGCATTCGGCCCCGGGAGGTGGGTCGGCATGGGCACGGTGAACTCCTCAAGATGCGAGCTCGTCAGCTATGTCGAGCAGTTGGTTCTGCAAAGTAGTCGGTCCACGGCCGGGTCGGCGGTGCCCCGAGACTCGCCTTCCCGGTCGCCACAATTTCGCGCGGCGCCGACCATGGCGATGAGCTACGTTAGGTCCAGCCGCGAAATTCCGTCAATAGTTCGACGCACCGGTTCGAGAAATCTTCAATGGTGAGATTTAACCTCCCAGCTGTTTACTTTTAACATCGTTGCCGGTAATACTGTTCGGTTGGCCAGTTCGCGTTCGGCCCCGGCATGGCCTGTGGGCGGCATCATTCGCGCTGGTAGCCAAGGCTTTTGGGGGCTTGTGCGTGTCGTCTCGACTGGTAGCTGCCCTCCCGAACCGGTGATCCGAGCCACCTCGGGGGTTCCGGACGGGGATGGCGCAGATGGCCGAAACGGGGCGGCCAGGTTAATTGCGAGAAACGCATGTGAATATGTGTCGCCGGTACGTGCGCATTGTCGGTGGAGATTTACCTGATAGAAACACGGCGCGAAACCAGAAATGCTGGATGGTTGCCGGAGTGGAATCCCGGGCCGGTCTCCGGGCGTCGCGCGCGGCCAAGGATAGGGTTTGCCGATGCGCGCGCCCGACTCCTCGCTGGATACCCGATCTGAAGTCCTCGCTTCGGCGGCTTTCGGCGCCACGCCGGGACGCGCCGCTGCCGAGTTGCCGATTGCCTCAGACGGGCGCGATTCCTGGCATCGCGCGGTCGCTCTGGGCGGTCAGGGGTATTACGCCGCGGCCCGTGCCGAATTGCGCCGGTTGCGAATCCGCACCGCCGATCCCGTGCTGCGGTCGCTGGCCGCCAGCACCGAAGGTTCACTGCTACGCCAACTCGGCTGGCACGCCGAGGCTTCCGCGTACGACGGCCGGGCCGCCGCGCTGGCGCTGCCGCTGGACCCCGGGACCCCGGGCCGCACCGAAGCGGTCTGCGACGCGCTCACCGGTCTCGCCGCCGACGCGCTCGGCACCGGCCGGCTCGCACTGGCGGACCGGCTGTTGCGGCGCGGCGAGCGAACTCTCGACGACACGCACTGGCGAGCCCGGATCCGCTGGCACTGGGTCAGCGCGGAAACCGCCCTGGCGACCGGTGCGGCCGGACGCGCGCGTCAACACGCCGAGACCGGACTGGAACTGGCCGAAGCCGGCCCCTCGGTGCGGCACCGGGTGAAATCCCGGCTGCTCGCCGCCGCCGCGAACATGGCCTCGGGTGATCTGGATCTCGCGCGCACGCACGCGAACGTCGTTGCCGCGCAGTGCCGGGAACACGGCCTGATACCGCTCGGCTGGGCCTGCGCGATGCTGCGCGCCGGCCTCGCCGACGGCACCGCCGAGGCCGCGGCAAAGGCCTGTTCGGACGCTATTTCCCGGCGTGGCGGGCACTTTCGGTAACCGGACCCGACGCGGCGCGACCCGGCCCGGTTGACGCCACAACCCACCGTGTTGCCCGGTTCCCGGCGGTCTATCGCTATTGTTAGAGCCGTTCCGCCGGGTCCGGCGGAAGCACAGGTCATCGGGCCGGTGCCACTTGTAACGCCAGGAATCTCGCTGACGATGACGAACACGGGCGAAGAGTTGGACCTCGCCGTCGCTGCCGCTGCGCAGGGCGACAGGACCGCTTTAGCTCAGGTACTCGAACTGGTCCGACCGTTGGTAGTCCGCTACTGCCGGGCGCGGATCGGTGCTGCGGAGCGTGGGAATCTCTCCGCCGACGATGTGGCGCAGGAGGTATGTCTGGCTGTGATGACTGCCTTGCCCCGGTATCAAGACCAGGGCAGGCCCTTCATGGCCTTCGTATACGGAATCGCGTCACACAAGGTTGCAGACGCCCATCGCAACTCCGCCCGTAACAAGGCGGAGGCTATGGCCGAAGTACCAGATGTCATATCCACCGACCACGGTCCGGAACAGCGAGCTCTCGAATCGGAAGCGAGCAGGCAGATGAACCGCCTACTCGCCACGTTGCCTGAAAAGCATCGGGAGATCCTGATCCTCCGCTTGGTCATGGGTTTGTCAGCGGAAGAAACCGCAGTCGCCGTGGGCAGTACGGCGGGTGCGATACGAGTGGCCCAGCACAGGGCGCTCGCGAAACTCAAGTCTCAAGTGGCGAGGGCAGGTGAAATGTATGGCTAGGGATGGCGAGCGCGGTCGGGGCGACTGGAAGGCGCGACGTGGATCGCGAGACAGCGGTCCCTACGCCGAGGGAAATGGCGGCGACACCGGACCGGTGGACATCGCGGCGGTACGCCGCGATGACGCGCTGATCGACGCCATCTCCAGTGACGGCACGGTACAGACCGACAGCGAGCAGGAATACGCGCTCGCGACGCTGCTGGCGGATTGGCGCGCGGAGCTCATCGCGCCGCCGCTGCCGAGCAGCCCGGATCTGGACGCGGTCGTCGCGGCGGTCAACCAGGAAATAGGCGCGCGAAAAGTGCGCGTGGGCGCACAGGCCGGCGGGCGTTTGCGGCTGGTGCGTCCAATCCTCGGGACCGCGGCCGCTCTCGCGCTGGTCTTCGGTGGTGTTACCGCTTTCTCCTACAACGCCGAGCCGGGAAATCCGCTGTGGAAGGTCAAGGAGGTCGTGTTCAGCGAACAGGCCCTGACCACCGTGGTGAACCGGGCCGACGGTCAGATGGGTGAGGCGCAACAGGCGCTGCAGCAATTGAATCCGACACAGGCCGCGGTCCAGCTGGGCCGTGCGAAGGAAAACCTCGAACAGGTCAGCGATTCGGACAAGAAGACTCAGCTCGAAGCCGAGTGGAAGCAACTGGTCGAGAGACTGCGCGACTCGTCTCCGGAGGGCCGCGCGCTCGCGGCTCAGCTGGATCCGGTATCGGACCCCAGCAAGCCGCCGGTGACGAGTGTCACTACGCCGCCGGTGAATCCGCTTCCGGGCGAAGTCACGACGAAGCCGTCGGATCCGGGTTCCTCCGCCGCGGTCACCGTGCCGCCGGTGACGCAGGAGCCTCCGGTGACGACCGTGCCGCCGATCACGACGCCGCCGCCGGTGACAGTGGACCCCTCGACGGTGCCGACGGTGCCGTCGACGGTGGTTCCGACCACTGTGGCGCCGCCGCCCTCGGCCGTGACGCCCACGGGCGGCGGGGATGTGACAATCCCCACGCAGCCTTCGTTGCCCTCGATTCCCGGCACCACCGCTACCTTCCAGATCCCGAGCATGCCGAGCGTGCCCGGACCCAGTAGCTAGACGTCAGTCGTACGGACAACGATCGCCGACCAAGCGAATTGGTCGGCGATTTTGTTGTTTCGGGGAATCAGCTGTCGAAACCGTCGAAGCCGTCGCCGTGGAAGGCCTCGTTCATCGAGGCGTCCGCGTATCCCCGGCAGTAATCCCAGGTGACATACGCTTCCGGCGTCGGATCATAGGCGGGCTCGTGCGGGCGCACCGTGCCGTCGACCAGCAGCTGTAGCAGGTTGGCGCGCAGCATGTCCCAGTCGTGGTAGTGGTCCTGTCTGCAGTCTTCGCAGCTGACCACGAGCCCGCGGATACCGCGGTGCCCTAGGAGAGCCTCGTAGACCGCGAGATCAGCGAGATCCTCCTCGACCGCAAGGCGCTCGTGGGGATCCAGCGGTTCGCCGGGCTCGATGGCATCGAGCGCGGCGGACGGGTCGGAGGGGTCTCCGGCGAAGGGATCCGGCGGCAAGCCAGGTGGTAGATGGTCACGCACACACCCACGGTACGCAGAACAGGGCGGTCTGCGCCAGCTATGTGGAGGGCAAGTTTCGCTGACAGCGAGATCCTTGCCTGACCGAAGGCGGAGTTTGCTCGGCAGATACCATGGTGCCCAGGCTTCGGGGCTTGAAGCCCGCCGCCGCTGCCGTCCATCCCATCAGTTGTGCGTGACCCCGGTCTTCCCGGTGTCTCTCGCTTTCGACGTCCAGGAGGGGTCGATCCGAATGAGTAATCCCGTACCGGGCGAACGGCTCGCAGTCCGCCCCCCTACGGGTGGCGACGACCCGAACAAGATCGCCATGCTCGGCCTCACGTTCGACGACGTACTGCTGCTGCCCGCCGCCTCTGATCTCATCCCCAGCTCGGTGGAGACCGCCAGCCAGCTGACCCGTGACATCCGCCTGCGCACCCCGCTGGTGAGCTCGGCCATGGACACCGTCACCGAGGCCCGGATGGCCATCGCCATGGCGCGCTCCGGCGGCATGGGCGTGCTGCACCGCAACCTCGCCGCCGCCGATCAGGCCGCGCAGGTGGAGACGGTGAAGCGCTCCGAGGCGGGCATGGTGACCGATCCGGTCACCTGTCGCCCCAACGACACCCTGGCCGAGGTGGACGCCATGTGCGCCCGCTTCCGCATCTCCGGTCTGCCGGTGGTGGACGAGGTCGGCGCGCTGGTGGGCATCATCACCAACCGCGACATGCGCTTCGAGGTGGACCAGAACCGCCGGGTCGCCGACGTGATGACCAAGGCGCCGCTGATCACCGCGCAGGAGGGCGTCACGGCCGAGGCCGCGCTGGGCCTGCTGCGCCGCCACAAGATCGAGAAGCTGCCCATCGTCGACGGCAACGGCAAGCTGCGCGGGCTCATCACGGTCAAGGACTTCGTCAAGACCGATCAGTACCCGAACGCTACCAAGGACCGCGACGGCCGCCTGCTGGTCGGCGCCGCCATCGGCGTCGGCGAAGACTCCTGGTCGCGCGCAATGACATTGGCCGACGCCGGTGTGGACGTGCTGATCGTGGACACCGCGCACGGCCATCAGGCCGGCGTGCTGAAGATGGTCACCAAGGTCAAGGCCGAGGTCGGCGAGCGCATTCAGGTGGTCGGCGGCAACGTGGCCACCCGGGCCGGCGCGCTCGCGCTGGTCGAGGCCGGCGCGGACGCTGTCAAGGTGGGCGTCGGTCCCGGCTCCATCTGCACCACCCGCGTGGTCGCCGGTGTCGGCGCGCCGCAGATCACCGCGATCCTCGAGGCCGTCGCCGCGTGCAAGCCGCACGGCGTGCCGGTCATCGCCGACGGCGGCATCCAATACTCCGGTGACGTCGCCAAGGCCATCGCCGCGGGCGCCTCCACCGTCATGCTCGGTTCGCTGCTCGCGGGCACCGCCGAGTCGCCGGGTGAGCTGATCCTGGTGGGCGGCAAGCAGTTCAAGAGCTACCGCGGCATGGGCTCGCTGGGCGCCATGCAGGGCCGTGGGCAGGCCAAGTCCTACTCCAAGGACCGCTACTTCCAGGACGACGTGCTGGCCGAGGACAAGCTGGTGCCCGAGGGCATCGAGGGCCGGGTGCCGTTCCGCGGTCCGGTCAGCCAGGTCATCCACCAGCTCGTCGGCGGTTTACGCGCGGCCATGGGCTACACCGGCTCCGGCTCCATCGAGCATCTGCAGCAAGCGCAGTTCGTGCAGATCACCGCGGCGGGCCTGAAGGAAAGCCACCCGCACGACATCACCATGACCGTCGAAGCCCCCAACTACACTGGTCGCGGTTAGACGGCTTGACGATCGCGCGTCCGCGCGCGATTACCCTGTTCGCGGGAGTCGGGGCGCGCCTGGACCGTTGACCACGGTGCAGGCGGGCCCGCACGGGTGCGGCCCGGATCGGCTCACCCCGCCCGCGACAGCCGACGCATCCCGATGGCGGGCGAGCCCACACGCTTCGTGCCGGCGGCACAACGCAGTCGCGCCTGGGCGCGGCAATCACACACAATCAAGGAGTACACGTGCGCGACATGGTCGAGATCGGCATGGGCCGGACCGCCCGGCGTACCTACGAGCTGGACGATGTCGACATCGTGCCCTCGCGGCGGACCCGCTCGTCCAAGCAGGTGTCGCTGGCCTGGCAGCTCGACGCCTATCGGTTCGAGATTCCGTGCCTGGCGCATCCGACCGACGCGCTGGTGTCGCCACAGTTCGCCATCGAACTCGGACGCCTCGGCGGGCTCGGCGTGATCAACGGTGAGGGCCTGTGGGCCCGGCACGCCGACGTCGAATCCAAGATCGATCAGCTGGTCGAATTAGTTGGCAAGGGGGGTTACGAGCGGGCCATCGCGCTGCTGCAGGAACTGCACGCCGCGCCGATGCAGCCGGACCTGCTCGCCGCCGCTGTCGCGCAGGTGCGGGCCGCCGGTGTCACCGTCGCGGTGCGGGTCAGCCCGCAGAACGCGCGGGCGCTGACCCCGGCGCTGGTGCAGGCCGGCGTCGACCTGCTTGTCGTGCACGGCACCATCATCTCCGCCGAGCACGTCGGCGATGGTGAGCCACTGAACCTGAAGACCTTCATCGCCGAGCTGGATGTGCCGGTGGTCGCGGGTGGCGTGAGCGATCACAAGACCGCGCTGCATCTGATGCGCACCGGCGCGGCCGGCGTCATCGTCGGCTACGGCTCCTACCCGGGCGCCACCACCACCGGCGAGGTGCTGGGCATCGGCGTGCCGATGGCCACCGCGATCGCCGACGCCGCCGCCGCGCGCCGCGATTACCTCGACGAGACCGGCGGACGCTACGTGCACGTCATCGCCGACGGCGACATCGCCACCTCGGGCCAGCTGGCCAAGGCCATCGCCTGCGGCGCGGACGCCGCCATGCTGGGCGTGCCGCTGGCCGTGGCCGCCGAGGCCCCGGGCCGCGGCTGGTACTGGCCGTCCTCGGCCGCGCACCCGTCGGTGCCGCGCGGTTCCATGCTGCACGTGGACGATCCGTGGGACCTCGGCGGCGAGGCCACCGAACCGGCGCGCCCGCCGCTGGAGCGCGTCCTCTACGGCCCGTCCGACGACCCGTTCGGCTCGCTGAATCTCGTGGGCGGTCTGCGTCGTTCCATGGCCAAGGCTGGCTACTCCGACCTCAAGGAATTCCAGAAGGTCGGTCTGTCCGTCCGCGCCTGACCCAGGCCCGGTTCAGCGGGCGTGGGTGAGGCGGTCGCGGAGGAATTGCCGGATCGCGTGGTTGACCGTGTCCGGGTGCGTCATCGTGACCGCCAGGCGCGCGCCGGTGATCTCCAGATAGGTGGAGTGCGCCAGGCCGCGGGTGAGCTGGCGGGCGCGGTGCTGCGCGATACCGGAGTCGGTGGCGTGGATAACCAAAGCGGGACAGGTGATTTCGGCCAGGCGGTCCAGGACGGAGTCGCGGGCCAGCAGGCAGCCGGCGGCGACCTCGATGCCCTGCCGGTCCCGGGTCAGCCAGCGGTTGGTCCAGATCTCGCGGTACCAGTCGTCGTCGCCGATCAGCCAGTGTGCCAACTGATTTACGGCCTGCCGGCGGGAATCGTCGTCGTACCACTCGTCCAGGAACTTCTGGGTCGCCGTGGACTGCTCGGGGGTCGATCCGTGCGCCTCGGTACTGATCAGGATGAGCGCGGAAACCCGTTCGGGGGCAATGAGGGCCGTGCGCAAAGCTGTGAAGCCGCCTTGCGCGGTACCGCCGATGACAGCGCGTTCGGCGCCGAGATGGTCCAGGACGGTCAGCGCGTCGCGTGCGGCGGTCCAATAGGTGAAGGGCAGGCCCTGATCGGTGGTGCGGCCGTGGCCACGCGCGTCCCAGGACACGATGCGGAATTCCGGTGCCAGCGCGGCCATTTGGGAGGCGAACATGGTGCGGTCGAAAAAGATCTCATGGGCGAGTAGCACCACCGGACCGTCTCCACCGCTGTCTTCGTAGTGGATGTCAGCGTCTATCGCACGGGCGAATGGCACGAGCAGAGGATAACCAGCCCCACGACGGCGCGAGGAGTGATTTGCTGGGCTGCTGCTCCAGCACCTGCCGCCCGTTGATCAGTGTCATGCCTCACGTAACTAGACTGACGCCGTGGCAGATTCCCAGAGACCGGTCCTCGTCGTCGACTTCGGTGCCCAGTACGCCCAGCTGATCGCTCGTCGAGTCCGCGAATCGAGCGTCTACTCCGAGGTGATCCCGCACACCATGACGGTGTCGGAGATCGCGGAGAAGCAGCCGCTCGCGGTGATCTTGTCCGGCGGCCCGTCCAGCGTGTACGCCGACGGCGCGCCGCAGCTGGACGCCAAGCTGTTCGATCTCGACATTCCCGTGTTCGGCATCTGCTACGGCTTCCAGGCCATGGCGCAGGCCCTCGGCGGCACCGTCGCGCACACCGGCACCCGCGAGTACGGCCGCACCGAGCTCAAGGTCGAGGGCGGTTTGCTGCACGGTGGCCTGCCCGCCACCCAGCCGGTGTGGATGAGCCACGGTGACGCGGTCACCGCGGCTCCGGCCGGTTTCGAGGTGACCGGCACCAGCGCCGGCGCTCCGGTCGCCGCGTTCGAGGACCGGGCCCGCCGCCTGGCCGGCGTGCAGTACCACCCGGAGGTGCTGCATTCGCCGCACGGGCAGCAGGTGCTCAGCCGCTTCCTGCACGAGATCGCCGGGATCAAGGCGGCCTGGACGCCCGCCAATATCGCCGACGCCCTGGTCACGCAGGTGCGTGAACAGATCGGTTCCGGGCACGCCATCTGTGGCCTGTCCGGCGGCGTGGACAGCGCCGTCGCCGCCGCGCTCGTGCAGCGCGCCATCGGTGACAGGTTGACCTGTGTGTTCGTCGACCACGGCCTGCTGCGGGCGGGGGAGCGCGAGCAGGTGCAGCAGGATTTCGTCGCCTCCACCGGCGCCAAGCTGGTCACCGTGGACGCGGTCGACAAGTTCCTCGGCGAGCTGAAGGGCGTCACCGACCCGGAAGAGAAGCGCAAGATCATCGGCCGGGAGTTCATCCGGTCCTTCGAAGAGGCCGTGACCGGGGTCGTCGCCGAACAGGGTGTGGCCGACGGTTCGGTCGAGTTCCTGGTGCAGGGCACGCTCTATCCGGACGTCGTGGAATCCGGCGGCGGCACCGGTACCGCGAACATCAAGTCGCACCACAATGTCGGCGGCCTGCCCGACGATCTGGAATTCGATCTGGTCGAGCCGCTGCGGCTGCTGTTCAAGGACGAGGTCCGCGCGGTCGGCCGGGAACTCGGTCTGCCCGAGGAAATCGTTGCGCGCCAGCCGTTCCCGGGGCCGGGCTTGGCCATCCGCATCATCGGCGAGGTCACCTTCGACCGGCTGGAACTGCTGCGGCAGGCCGATGCCATCGCGCGGGAAGAGCTCACCGCCGCCGGACTCGACAAGTCGATCTGGCAGTGCCCGGTGGTGCTGCTCGCCGACGTGCGCAGCGTAGGCGTGCAGGGCGACGGGCGCACCTACGGTCATCCGATCGTGCTGCGCCCGGTGTCCAGTGAGGACGCCATGACCGCGGACTGGACGCGCCTGCCCTATGACGTGCTGGAACGCATTTCGACCCGGATCACCAACGAGGTGGCCGAGGTCAACCGCGTGGTGCTCGATGTGACGAGCAAGCCGCCGGGCACCATCGAGTGGGAGTGACTTCCCCGTAGCCATACGAAAGGCCCGCCTCCCGGGGCGGGCCTTTCGCTATTCAGTTGGTCTAGCGGCGTTTCCGGGGCGAGAGCACCAAGAGAACGCCGACGACGATCGCGCCGATCACCAAGGTCCAGCCGATGCTGAACGCGCCGCTCTGATCGCGCAGTTCGGTGGGGCCGACCATGGCCCAGGCGCTGATGGCCAAGGCCAGGAAGCCGATGACCAGCATCGCGACGGATGGGCCTTTGCGCTTGCGTTCGGTCTGCTCAGCCACGGGTCACCTCCACTTCGCCCACGCGCACATCCACATTCAGCCGCAGCACCGGTGCGCCCGGGTTGTTCGGGCCGGTGATGCCCGTGGGGCAATTGATCACGTCACCGATATTCAGGTCGCACCGGGTGTCGACGGTCATGTTCGGTGGGAGCAGGACTTTGGCGTCGCCCGTGCCGACCTTCAGGTCGATGGTCCGGGACTCGGTCAGGTCCAGACCGCGCAGGTCCAAGGTTGCCGATCCGATCGACAGCGTGTACTCGGGCTGCAGATCGCTCATCGTCTTCGGATCCCAGACGCGGTCGCCGATGGCCCCGCCGTCGATCGGACCGACCAGGGAGGCCAGGACGACGAAACCGGCGAGCGGCGCGGTCACCACCAGCAGACCGGCGCCGCGGCGCAGGAACGCGCCGATGACCAGGCCGACGCCGACCACGGCCAAGGCGATCGCGGCGATGCGTCCGGGTGTCATCCATTCGACGCCGGAGACCGCGGCCGCGCCGGCGCCGGCGGCGGCGAGGATGGCCAGGCCGAGAACCGTGGGGGTGAGCCGGGAACGGGGCCGCTTCTGTGGCGGGGCGACCACGGTGCGAGCCGGGGTGGGGTCGGGCAGGTCCCAGGCCAGCGGGGCCACGCCGAGCGGGTCCCAGGACGGCGGTGTGACGCCGCCGAACACGGCCGGGGGCTCCGGGTTCGCGGTCCGGGCGGGCGGGAATTGCGCGGCGCCGGCGCCGGATTCGCTCGAGTCCGGCCGCTTGATCAGCGACGGGGGAGTGCTCGGCGGCGCGTCCTGCGCCGATTCGCTGTCGGTGCCCGGCTTCGAGACATCCACGCGCGTGGCGGATTCGGCGGGCAGCATCGTCGTATCGCGCCGGTCGGCCGCCGTGGCCGGCTCGTCATCCGATGCGGGCGCGGCGTTTTCGACCGGCACGTCCGGGACGTAGGCGTCCGGCAGCTTGGTGTACGGCGAGTACACCGGCATGACGTCGGAGTAGTAGTTCCCGGTGGCCGGGAACGCGGTACCCGGGTATCCGGTCGCGGTCAGCCCGCCGCCGGTCCCGAAGTCGAAGTCGCTGTCGAGCTCGCTGGTGCCGGGTGGCGGGTTCGGCACCCGCATGTGCAGCATCCACCAGCCCGCCAGCATCAGCGCCAGGCTGATCACCCCGGAGCCGGCCAGGCCCGAGCTGAACGGCCCCATCGAGCTGACCGCGATGCACAGCGCCACGATCAGCACGATGGTCTTGGTGTGCGACTGTGAGCTCTGGCCTTTGCCGAAAAGCCCTTCCGCACGCGACGATTCACCGCCCGGCGTGCTGAGCAGCAGCCAGCCCAGCAGGTACAACACTATTCCGGCGCCGCCGAACATCGTCGACACCACGAACGCGACCCGGACCAGGACCGGGTCGATGTTGTACCGCTGGCCGAACCCGGCCGCGACACCGGCGACCGGGCCCTGCCGCGGCAGCCGGACGGGGCGGGTCTGCCACATCTGCCGGAGCTGATCGCCGAAGCTCGTTTTCGTCATGCTCTCCATGGTGGCGGTGACCATAGCTTCGGCGCATCGGGGTGAACCCTGAATCCGATCCTGAACCGTCCTGCGGCGCTGGAAGCATCCGTTTTGTACTACTAGATGTAGTGTGACCTACTACACTCTGTAGTCTTCCAATCATGGCTATGTGGATCATCCCCGTTTCGTCCGTCGTCAGCTGCATCGCGATCGCCGGGCTGTTCTCCATCGGATTCCCCAAGGAGTGATCCGCGCTTACCGCTCCTGATCAGAAGACGATCGGGTCCCCGTAGACCGCGCCGTTGGTCGTCGCCTCGGGGGATTCCACATCGATCGTCGTGAAGGGGCGGATGGTCAAGGGCCCGCCGCAGCCTTCCGCGATCAGGTGGAAATCGCGGCTCATCACATACCCGGTCCGGTTGCCGGACAGCGCCTTGGTGCCGGTCTCGACACGCTTGATGACACCGGGTGTGACCTCCAGCTCCAGGTCCACCGAGGCCGAGATCTCCGGTCCGATACCGGCGTCCAGGCTCGGCTCCAGCGCGTCGGGGCTGCCGCCGACGCTCAACGTCACGCCGGCGTCGATGCCCGCGCCGACGTGCGCCCCGAAGGTGAGGTCGATGCCGACCATGCAGCTGACGAGGTAGCCGGTCTTCAGCGTGCCCGTCCCCGGGCTGTCGACGCGCCCGTAGGAAGTGTTGTTCAGGAACACCTCCCGGGTGGTCGGCAAGCCGTTCTGCGGAGCCACCGGGTGCGCCGCCATGTCGGTGTGACCGACGGTGAACCCGAAACCGGTCGGTGTGGCGTAGCTGTTCTCGTGCGCCGCGTAGACGAAGGCACCGGCGGGCGCGGCGCCGAAAGCGGCGGCGGCCACGGTGATCCCGGTGAGCGTGGCGGCGATGGCGGCGACGGACTTGATGGTCATGATTTCCTCCCCTGCGGCAGCTCCGGTGTGGAGCGGGGCCGATTGCTTTGTGGCCCAGGAAGAACGTAGGAGCCAGGCGCCGGATCGATCGCGCTACCGCCTGCTCGGAGTGGGTCGAAATCGCAGGCCGGGGCGGTATTTGCGAGTAATCCGGACCGGAGGCGCCGGCATCTGGCCCGGTGCGCCGGTAACCTGCCGCAACCAAGGGGCCGATTCCTGAGCGGATGCTCAGCCGTGCAGGTCAGACCCGGTCCGATTTCCGGACCGGACGCGCGCGGGCGGCGGGCCCGAAGATCAGGGTGATTCCTGATGCTGGCTGTCGGTGCGGCGTGCCAGTATCGAAGGCATGTACCCGTCCATGCCCGCGTTCGACGCTGCCCGAAGTGGAGACCCACGCGGGAAGCCGACGCTGGTGTTTCACGCCGGGGCGGAACGCCCCAAGCTGGAGCGGCGTTCGGGCGGGCGGATCGTCGGCGGGGTGGCGGGCGGTATCGCCGATCATCTCGGGCTCGACGCGTTCAAGGTGCGGATGGGGTTCGTGCTGCTGTCCGCGCTGGCCGGTGCGGGCATCGTGGCCTATGGACTGCTGTGGATATTCACCCCGGGCGGTTCCGACGAGGTGAAGCCGTCCGGGACGGAACGGCGGCGGTCGATCGGGCTGGCGCTGCTCGGGCTCGGGCTCACGATCGCGGTGTCCTGGCTGATGAACGGGACCGTGGCGGCGAAGGTGATCGTGCCGATCATCGTGGTCGCGGTCGGTGCGGCGCTGGTCTGGCGCGAGTACGACACCGACGGGCCGCGCTCGCTGCTCGGCCTGCCCGCGCGCTCCTCGGTGGTGACCTGGGCGCGCATCGTCGCCGGGGCCACCATGATCGTGGCCGGGCTCGGCGTGGTGGTGCTGGCCCGGATCGATTTGAGCTCGCTCGGCTCGGCGCTGATCGCGGTGGCGGTGACGCTGGTCGGCGCGGGTCTGCTGACGGTGCCGCTGTGGCTGCGCATGATGCGGGCGTTGAATACCGAACGCGCCGCGCGCATTCGCAACGAGGAACGCGAGGAGATCGCCTCGCATCTGCACGATTCGGTGCTCCAGACGCTGGCGCTGATCCAGCGCCAGGCCGCCGACCCGCAGGAGGTCACCAGGCTGGCCCGCAGCCAGGAACGCGAACTGCGGAAGTGGCTGTTCGAGGATGCCGGCCCGGCGGAGTCGAGTCTGGCGGCGGCGCTGCGCACCATCGCCGGTGAGGTCGAGGACCAGCACGGGGTGAAGGTGACGCCGGTGACCGTCGGCGACGTCTCGATGGACACCGACGAGAGCGGGAACGGCCTGCCCAAGGAACATTTCACGGCGCTGCTCGGTGCGAGCCGGGAGGCGCTGGTGAACGCCGCCAAGCACGCGGGTGTCCCCGAGATCGATTTGTTCGCCGAGGTAGAACCGCACCAGGTCAGTATTTTCGTGCGTGACCGCGGCACCGGTTTCGATGTGACCGCGGTGGCGCAGGACCGGCAGGGCGTGGCGAAGTCGATTCGCGGGCGGATCGAGCGGCGCGGTGGTCAGGTGGAGATCCTGTCCAACCTGGGCCGCGGGACCGAGGTGCGAATCATCATGCCGCGCACCGACTCCGGGGTGGCCGAGGAGGCCGGCGAGCCGAGTTCGGACGGTGTGCCGGAGTTCTCTCCGATCTCCGCGGACGCGCCGACCGCACGCATCGCGCGTCCGGTGCCCGGCGAGTAACGGCACAACAGAGTTCAGTGTGATACCGATGGAACACCGGCCGGGCTCGGCCGGTGTGGTCCGGTGGGTTGATCCACGGGTAGAGGAGAAGCAGGTGACCGTGCGGGTTTTTCTCGTCGATGATCACGCCGTGTTCCGGTCGGGTGTGCGGGCGGAACTGAGTCGCGAGGTCGACATGGAAGTGGTCGGCGAGGCCGGCGGTGTGGCCGAGGCGATCGCCGGTATCAAGGCGACCATGCCGGACGTGGTGCTGCTCGACGTGCACATGCCCGACGGCGGTGGGGTCGCGGTGCTCCAGGGCATCGAAGAGGGTCCGGTGTGCTTGGCGCTCAGCGTGTCCGATGCCGCCGAAGACGTGATCGCGGTGATCCGCGCGGGCGCCCGCGGTTACGTCACCAAGACCATCTCGGGTTCCGAACTGGCCGCCGGTGTGCGCCGGGTGGCCGGCGGGGACGCGGTGTTCAGCCCGCGGCTGGCCGGCTTCGTGCTCGACTCGTTCACCGGGAAGTCCCCGGTGCCGGAACCGCCGCTGGATCCCGAGCTGGATTCGCTGACGCCTCGGGAACTCGAGGTGCTGCGCCTGCTGGCCCGCGGCTACACCTATCGCGAGATCGCCGAAAACCTGTTCATCTCGGTGAAAACCGTGGAAACCCACGCCTCCAACGTGCTTCGCAAGACCCAGCAGTCCAACCGGAATGCCTTGACCCGCTGGGCACATCGCCGCCGTATCGACTAGCTCACATGAGCGCGATGACGATGGCGATGATCAGCACCAGGCCGACGAGCAGACCGATCGCGATGGCCAGCGGAGCGTTGCTGACCTGCGGCGGGCGCTGCCCGATGGTGCTGCGCTGGCCGACCGGACGCTGACCGGCCGAAGCTTGCTGTGCCCCCTGCTGCTGCGGCCGGTGCGGGCGCGGCAGCGGCGCCGAGTGCGGGCTGCGCGTGCCGGACGCGGAATTGCGGGTCGCCCACGCCGGGATGGTGCCGTCCTCGGTGCGCACCGGTGCGCCGAGAATGTAGGGCCCGGTGCCGGGACCGAAAGCGGCGGTGAGGATTTCGTCGCGCGCCTCGGCCATGGTGGGCCGGCGCTGCGGCGCGGGTTCCATCATGTGCAGTAACGCGTTGGTGAGCACTCCGCAGCGCTGCGGGGGAATGATCTGCGCCATCGCGGCCCGCTCCACCAGGACGTTGGCGTCCTCGTCCAGGCCGAACGGCGGCTGCCCCTCGATCGCGGTGTACAGCGTCGCGCCGAGGGAGAACACATCGCTGGCCTCGGTCGGCCGCGCGCCGCGCGCCACCTCCGGCGGCAGGTAGGCGGGGGTGCCGGTGATGACGCCGTCGGGTTCGTCGGACAGATCACCCGCGCCCCGGGAGATGCCGAAGTCGCTGAGTTTCGCCATGCCGACGCCCGGACCGCGGTCGGCCACAAGGATATTGCCGGGTTTGATGTCGCGGTGCGTGATGCCGACGGCGTGCGCGGCGGCCAGCGCGTCGGCGACCTGCGCGCCCATCTGCGCCACCTCGACCACCGGCAGCGTGTCGAACACCGCCATCGCCTTGGCCACGCTGCGGGAGGGCAGATGCTCCATCACCAGCCAGGGTTCGCCGGCCTCGAGCACCACGTCGTAGACGGCGATGGCGTGCTCGTGCGACAGCTTCGCCGCGACCCGGCCCTCGTGCATGATCTGGTTGCGGATCTCGGTGGCCTGGCGTTCGTCCAGCCCGGCCGTGGAGAGCACCTGCTTGATGGCGACGTCGCGGTCGAGCAGCCGATCGTGCGCCAGCCAGACCGCGCCCATGCCGCCGCCACCGACTTTGGATTGCAGACGGTAGCGGCCGGCGACCAGGTAATCCGGGCCGACAATAGGTCGGGGGCGCTCGATCATGGGTTGCAGGGTATCCGACGCACCGACATCCGCACCCGGCGAACCGTGATAAGGCGAAACGTGCCAAGTGATTTCGGACCGAACCGTCCAGTCTCGTGATGCGCGACGCATCTCGGGGGTGGCCGATGGCTCGCCGGTCGCTGGCGCGGCGCGCTTGACGGATCGAGGGGGTGGGTTTCTACTGGAGAGGTATCGAACGTATATTCGATACGAATCGATAGCTGGATCGGTGCTGGCTGGTCCGCTCGCTTCGCCCAGTCCATCGTGGGAAGTAGGTGGTTGTGATGGGTTCGGACGCGCGCGTGGGGGAGGCACAACAAAAGACGCTGGCCGAGCTCCGCAGGAAGATGGCCGCCATACCCGGTCGCGGCGAAGCCGCGGTCGAGCGGTCGCCGCACGCCGCCGAACTGCGCCGCGAGGCCCTGCCCGTCCCCGCCGCGCTTGCGGAATTGTTGCCGGATGGCGGCCTGGCCAAGGGGTCGGTGGTGTCCTATGCGGGCGCCCGCTCGCTGCTCGCCGGTTTGCTCGCCGCGGTCACCGAGCACGGCGGGCACGCCGCCGTGGTGGGCGTCCCCCGATTCGGTCTGCTCGCCGCCGCGGAGATGGGTGCGGATCTGGAGCGTCTCGCCGTGGTCGCCGATCCCGGACCCGATCCCATTGAAGTTGCCTCCGTGTTGCTGGATGGCTTGGATCTGGTCGTCCTCGGCCTCGACGGCGCCTCCGTCGTGCCCTCCCGCGCCCGCGTCATCGCCGCCCGTGCCCGTAATAAGGGCGCCACCCTCGTCGTCACCGACGGCGCCTGGCCCAACCCCGCCCTGCGCATCGATGCGCGCATCGCCGGTTACGTCGGCCTCGGCACCGGCCACGGCCGCCTGCACTCCCTGACCCTGGAGGTCGAAGTCCGCGGCAAGACCGGCACCCCCGGTCGCGGTCACCTCGATCTGCGCCCGAGCGCCGGTCGCGTCCAATGGTTCTCGCAGCACACCGACGCGCGCCTGACCGAGCTCCCACTCCAGGCTCGGGGTGCCGCCTCATGATGTCGCTCGCCGGCCTGTGGTTCCCGCGACACACTGATTCGCGCCTGACCGAACTTCCACTCCGGGCTCGGGGCGCCGCCGCATGATGTCGGTGCTCGCCGATCGCGGATTCGCTGCAAGACAGGCGCGTTCGTCATGCCGGTGACTGATTTCCGGGGCTCGGGCTGCCGAGTTGCGCTGCCGGGCAGGCTCCCGCGACGTCGGCGTTGCGCGGTGCCGCTGCGGCTCGCTGGGTCGGGTTCTGCTCGCGAGTTCTGTGTACAGCAGGGCATTTCGGGTGCGGCAGTTGTGCGATCCACGGCGTGAGCAACGCGGGTGCGGCGCGAGTGGTGGCGGTGTGGTGCTTGGATTGGCCCGCGGTGGCGGCTGCGGCGATGGCGGAGTTGCCGGCGACGCGGCCGGTGGCGGTGCTGCACGGGAATCGGGTGGTGGCGTGTTCGGCGGTGGCGCGGGCCGAGGGGGTGCGGCGTGGGTTGCGGCGGCGGGATGCGCAGGCGCGCTGCCCGGAACTGTTTCTGGTGCAGGCGGATTCGGATCGGGACGCGCGGCTGTTCGAGCCGGTGGTGGCGGCCGTGGACGAGACGGTGCCCGGCGTCGAAGTGCTGCGGCCGGGTCTGCTGGTGCTCGGGGCGCGCGGGGCCGCAAGATTTTTCGGCTCCGAGGAGGCGGCTGCGGAACGGCTCGTCGACGCGGTGGCGGCGGTCGGGGTGGAGGCGCAGATCGGGATCGCCGACGAACTGTCCACCGCGGTGCTCGCCGCCAAACGCGGCGCGATCGTGGCGCCGGGGGCGGGTGCGGCCTTCCTGGCGCCGTTGCCCATCGGCGAACTCGCCGTCGAACCGAGCCTGGCCGCGCCGGAACGCGCCGACCTGGTGGACCTGTTGCACCGCTTGGGCTTACGCCGCATCGGTGACTTCGCGGCGCTGACCTCGGCCGAGGTCGCCTCGCGGTTCGGCAACGACGCGGTGCTCGCGCATCGCTGCGCCCGCGCGGTTCCGGAACGGCCGCCGGCCGCGCGTCGCCCGCCGGCGGAATTACATGTGGAGTATCGCTGCGATCCGCCGATCGATCGAGTCGACGCCGCCGCCTTCGCCGGCCGCATGCTCGCCGCCCGGCTGCATGCGGTGCTCGCGGCCGCGTCGGTGTCCTGCACGCGGTTGTCGGTCTTCGCCGAAACCGAAGCGGGTGAGCAGCTCTCCCGAATCTGGCGCTGCGCGGAACCGCTGACCCCGGAGGGCACCGCCGACCGGGTGCGCTGGCAACTCGACGGCTGGCTGAACGCACCCACCCGGCAGGCTTCGCGCTCCGGGGCTCGCCCGACCGCCCCCATCACCCTGCTGCGCCTGGAGCCGGTCGAGATCGCACGGTCCGGCGCCCTGCAACTCGGCCTGTGGGGCGGCGTGGGCGAGGAAACCGAGCGGGCTCGCCGTGCCCTGGTCCGCGTGCAAGGTCTGCTCGGGGGCGAGGCGGTGCGATTCGGCGTGCTCAGCGGCGGCCGCGGCCCCGCCGAACGCATCACCATGGTTGTGCTCGGCGACGAACCGGTGCCCGCCGCCGACCCGGATCAACCCTGGCCCGGCAGCCTCCCGCAACCGGCACCCGCCATGCTCCTGCTGAACCGCCCCGCGGTGCTGCTGCAAGCAGCCGACGGCGCACCCGTCCACCTCACCGATCGCGGCCTCTTCACCGCACCCCCGGCCCGTCTCACCTGGGGCAGCCGCCACTGGTCCCTCGCGGCCTGGGCCGGCCCCTGGCCCATCGACGACCACTGGTGGACGCCCGACCCGACCGTCACCGCCCAGGCCCGAGTCGACCACTGGCCGACTCCTGCCCCCGCTGTCACCGCCCGCGCCCAGGTCCAACTAGACGGTGCCCCCGCCGACACCCGTGTCCTCTTACTCATCTACCGCGCGGGAACTTGGCACGCCGAAGGCATCTACGACTGACCGTCGTGGTTCAGGGGGCGGACCAGACGAGGGCGAGGGAGAAGGGCTGGCCGCGCAGCGCGGACCATTTGGGTTTGGCGGCGAGCCAGGTGTCGTCGACCAGGGCCTCGGTGATTTCGGTGAGGATCCAGCCGGCGCTCAAGGCCGCGGTCATGTGTTCGCTGAGCAGGTGCAGGTGCGTGCTGATCGCGACCGGCTCGCCCGAGGCGGGGGTGTAGTGCGTGGGCATGCCGGTCACCATGATGAATTGCGGGTGGTAGCTGACCATGACGCAGGTGGCGCCGGGCGCGGCGAGCCGCCGGGCCTCGGCGTAGAACGGGCCCAGGTCGGGCAGGTGTTCATCGATCAGCGACGCGATCACCAGGTCGTAATTCCCGCTCGCGAGCCCGGTTTCCCGCACATCCGCCTGCCTGAGCGAGGTGTGCACGCCCCGCTCACGCGCCCGCTCCAGCATCCCGGCACTCACATCGACCCCGTCGATATGCGCGACCCCCTGCTGCCGCAGCCAGTCCCCGGTTCGCCCGGTCCCGCACCCCAGATCCGCCGCCCGACGCACCGCACCCCATTGCGGCTGCCGCAACCGATCGAGCAGCGCCAGATCCATCGAGTCCATGACTGTCCGCTCATAGGTCGGCGCCCACCCGTCATACCCGGTGGCCACATCTACAGTCGGATAATTGCGTCGATCGAAGTCCGCGAAAGTCGGCATGCCCGGCAGTATTTCGCGAATCCACAGCCCCCGCCACGGGTTTACGCGGTGGGGCGCGAGGGTGGTGGGGCTGTGACGCCTGACAAATCCTCAGCTGGGGGTGGGTGAATGTCAGTATCCTCGGACATCGTGGAAATGACTCGGGATGTGCTGCTGGGGGGTGTGCGGATCGCTTATCGCGATTCGGGTGCGTCTTGTGCGCTGCCCGAGGAGGGCGATGTGCCGGTGGTGCTGGTGCATGGGATGGGTGGGGACGGATATACCTGGGATCGGTTCGCGCGGAAATTGGTGCGGGCTGGTCGGCGGGTGATCATTCCGGATCTGCGGGGGCACGGTCGGAGCGCGCATACCGAGTCGTATCTGTTCGAGGAGTTCGGGGCCGATGTGCTGCGGCTGGTCGATCACCTCGGGGTGACTTCCGCGGACCTGGTCGGGCATTCGCTGGGCGGTTACGCGGTGTCGTGCATCGCCCAGGAGCGGTCTGAGCTGGTGCGACGGCTGGTGATGGAGGAATGCCCGCTGCCGCTGCGGTCCGGGGACGAGCAGCAGACGCTGACTCGTCGTTTTCCGTCGGTGCCGGAGCTGTGGCATGCCACCAGCAGCGTGGTCCGGCATCCGCGGGCCGTGCTGGCCTTCGACCGCACGATGACGCGCACGGCGCTGGAGCAGTTCCGCAAGCCGAATCCGGAATGGTGGGATCGGCTGGCCGACATCACCGCGCCGACCCTGGTGCTGCGCGGTGGCCCGGGCGGGATGGTCGACCCGGTGAAGCTCGCGGTCCTGCGCGAGTCCATCCAGGACTGCACGGTCGCCGACTTCACCTGCGGTCACAGCATCCACCGCGACCGATATCGGGAGTTCAAGCACACGGTGCTGCCGTTCTTGAACCAGCCGGTGCTGGACGGCCGGGCCGACCTGCCGGCATGAGGGCGCCCGGGTCCTACAGTGAATCGGTGAACTTCGAGGGTCTGACCTGCTCCGCGGCCGCCGCGATCGACGTTCCGCTGCCCGGTTCCGCGACCAAGGTCGGTGCCTGGCTGTGCGTGGAACAACCGGGCGCCTGGGGCCGCGACGTGATCGGCGACGAGGTCCTCGGCCCGGAGATCACCCCCGAACTGGCGGCCCGCACCGCCGCCGCGCAGGTCCGCCCGACCCTGATCCGCCGTCCCGGCCGTAACGAATTCACCGGCGCCCGAACGGTTCTGATCGCCAACTCGCGCCCCGAGGGCAACTGGTGCGAGCGTTTCGAGATCACCGACCTGAAGCAGCTGCTCGACATCGACCTGCACCTGTTGAACGGCCCGCCGCCGGGAATCGGTGCGCGAGTGACGGATCCGGTGATCCTGGTGTGCGCGCACGGCAAACGCGATCAGTGCTGCGCGCTGCTCGGCCGCCCGATCGCCGCGAACCTGGCTGCCGAATACCCCGACCAGGTGTGGGAGTGCTCGCACACCGGCGGTCACCGTTTCGCCCCCGCGCTGGTGCTGCTGCCCTCGGGTCTGACCTACGGTCGCGTCGACACCGAATCCGCTACGGCGGCAGTCGAGGCGATCCGTCGCGGTGCACTCGCGCTGCCCGGTTTCCGGGGCCGCAGCGGCCACAAGCCGATCGAGCAGGTCGCGGAAATCGCCGTCCGCGAACAGGTCCCGGCCGCACTCGCCGATCTCACGGTCCGCCTCGAAACCGGCTTCACCACAACCGATCCCACCGTCGCCGGCGCGGCGCTGGTCACCCACCGCGACGGCCGCCGCTGGCGCGTCACCGTCCGCACGGTGTCCTTCGCGCCCCGCCAAGCCAGCTGTGGCGCCGCCGCCAAACCCGCCGCCGCCCTCGTCGCCGATCCGGTTCAGCCGCTCGCCTGAGCGGGCGGTCAGTGAATTCGCGATAGCGGCCGCCCTCCGCTGCGAGTTGTCGCCGGCGGTATGTCGACCGCGATTTCACTGCGCGATGTCGCCTGGCAGGCCCCGAGTAAGGTGCTGGCGAGTACCTGATCTGAGGGAGGGGTGTAGATGACCAAACCGCCGTGGGGGCCGCAGCCAGGTGGGTATCCGTACCAGCCTGGGCAGCCGTACCAGCCGCAGCCCTATCCGCCCGCGCCGCAGCCGTATCAGCCTGCGCCCCAGCCGTACCCGGCGCAGCCGCAGCAGCCGCACCCTTCGCAGCCGCAACAGCCCTACCCGGCGCAGCCGCAGTATCCGGGTCAGCCGCAGTATCCGGCTCAGCCCCAATTCCCCGGACAGCCGCAGCCCCCGCAACAGCCCGGCCCACCTGGGCAGCAGAGCCCCGCGGTGCAGCATTACCTCGGTGCGGTCACCCAGCGCATGACCATGGGCCGGCTACAGATCTCTCAGCACTGGATCGGTCAGGTGTGGAGCCTGAACGGTGTCGGCGCGGTCATCAAGTCCTCGCTCAATCCGATCGAACTCGCGATCTGCGTCGGCGCGGTACCGGAGCTCACTCCCGGCGCGCTCGCCGACTTCGCCCGGCAGACCGACCAATTCGCCCAGTCGCTGCGCCGGCAGAGCGCGATGGTGGTGAAGGGCGGGGCGCACGCGGTCGCCGCGCTGGTCTCCGAGCGGGTGCATCCAGCGGTGCTGCAGGAGGTCAAGAACAAGCCGATGAGCTGGGGTTCGGTGATCGTGCCCGCGGTGGTGGACCTCGGGCAACGGCAATTGCACGTGGCCGCGAACACGCCGTTCATCGGCATGGCGATCTGGGGCAGCGTCCGCTCGAAGGCGCGCGATTTCCTCCCGGAACCCCGTCAGGTCCTCGGCTAGCGGGTAGGCGCGGCCCGCTTGGTGATCGGCGGCGTCGCATCCGGCCGCGATGGCGATTTCGGTGAAGGACTCCGCGCGGGCGCGCGAGATCGTCGAAAATGGCGGCACGGCCACACATCCCAGCGCTGGCGGGTTCGTCTCGCCCCGGGACGCGGGTGGCGCCGGGCTGTTCTGCACCGGCTAGTTCCTCAGGAGATAGTTCATGTTCGACACCTTGCTCTTGCTCGTCGTTCCGGCATTGTTGTTCCGCGCACTGGGCGCGTTCGGCGTAAGCCGCTTCAGCACTTGGCGTTCCAGCGCGATCCACGGCTTGGCGGTGCTGCTGCTGATGACAGGCAGCGCGCACTTCGTCCCCGACAGCGTGACAGTGCTGCCGAGCCATGCCGACCTGGTCGCGATGGTGCCCTCGTTCGTGCCGTTCCCCGGCTTCGCCGTCTATGCCACCGGCGTACTCGAATTAGCGGGCGCGATCGGGCTTTTGATACCCGTGACGCGGCCGTACGCCGGAGCTGGGCTCGCGCTGCTGTTCGTGCTGATGCTGCCCGCCAATGTCTATGCGGCGCTGAACGATATTCCGCTGAACGGCGAGCCTCCGACGCCGCTGTGGTTCCGGATTCCCGAGCAGATCGGGTACATCGTTGTCGCGCTGTGGGGCTCGGGTGCGCTGACCGGACGACGCGCTCGCGCCGGAGCGCCGGCGGCGTAGTCGATCCGAAGCCCGTCGCCCCCTGCGCGACGGGCCCGGAGTTTCACCAGTGTGTGCCGGGTACCCACCGCGCGGCGCGGCGTAACGCGGTCCCGGTGACCTTGCGCGCCGCGGACTGCGGGCGCGGCGTCGATTCCTCCTGCGGCGCTTCGGCTTCGGTGTCCTCGTTGCTGGGTTCGAGCTGTTCGCCCTTGGCCGCGGGGGAGTCCGGGAGTGCGCGGTAGTAGCGGTGCAGGATACGGTCGCGGATCTTCGGGGTGACCAGCGCGCCGTATTCGGCGAGGGTGCCCAGCGGCACGTCGATCCGCTTGGGGCGCTCGGTGAGCGCGCGCACGATGGTGGCGGCGGCCCACTCGGGGGATTCCGAAGGTCCTTGCGTCCCACTGGGTGTGATCATCGGGGTGCGCACCAGCGGCATGTGGATGGTGGTGAAAGTGACGCCGTCGGCCAGGGTTTCGACCGCGGCGACCTCGGTGAACTTGTCCAGCGCGGCCTTGCTGGCGAGGTAAGCGGAGAACCGCGGCGTCGCGACCTGCACTCCGGCACTGCTGATCTGGACGATGTGGCCGAACTTGCGTTCGCGCATCTGGGGCAGCAGCGCCAGGGTCATGCGCAGCGCGCCGAAGTAGTTGACCGCCATGGTGCGCTCGAAGTCGTGCATCCGGTCGGTGGAGCGGTGGATGGCGCGGCGGATCGAGCGGCCCGCGTTGTTCACCAGCATGTCGACGTGGCCGTGCTCGTCCAGAATGGTTTCGACGGCTTGGTCGACGGAGTCGGTCTCGGTCACGTCGCACTGGTATCCATAGGCCTTGCCGCCCGCGGCGCGGATCTCCTCGACCACGCCGGCGAGTTCGTCGGCGCGGCGCGCGAGCAGGAAGACAGTGGCGCCCTTGGCGGCGACGGCCAGGGCGGCGGCGCGGCCGATGCCGGAGGACGCGCCGGTGATCAGAACGTGCCTGCCGGTCAGGTCACGGCGGTTGCGCCGTTTCCCGTCGGCTTGGTCAGCGTGGCTCATCGCTGCTCCTTTGCAGATCGAATTGGCACGAACTTACTCCGAAGTAAGTTTACCCGCCAAGTGAGCCCGCCCACATTTCGGGCCGGTCGCAAAACCTTCGCAACCCCGTTCGAATCACGCTCGAATACATCGAACATATGTGCGATACTTCTGCGCATGGCGGACGATCGGATGGCGGACATCTTTGCCGCGGTGCGGCTCGGCAGCGACAACCGGAAGGCCGCGCGGCACGCGCTCGAACAGTTGTGGGACGAGCTCAAACCGGCTGGAGATCCGTTGCAGCGCTGCGTGATCGCGCATCATCTGGCTGTTCTGCAAGACGACGATCCGGCCGCGCTGATCTGGGATCAGCGCGCTCTGGCCTCGGTGTTCGGCCCGGGCATCCCGCTGGACGAGGGGCTGCGCTGCTTCCTGCCCTCGCTCTATCTCAACCTGGCCGACAGCCATCGGCGCGTCGGCGATTTCGAAACCGCTCGCATGCAGCTCACCATCGCGCGCGGCCATCTCGCGGTGCTGGTCTACGACGCCTACGGCGCGATGATTCGCTCCGGTCTGGACCGGGTGGAGGCCGCCCTCGACGCCGGCTCCACGGCGCGCCTGCCGAGCGGGAGCGAGCGCAAATGAGTGGGTCGAGGAGGTGAGCAGCTGGGGAAACGGGCCGCCGAGCTGGGCGGAAATGGAGCGGGTGCTGTCCGGCCGTCCCAAACCGGAGGCGCTGCTTCCCGGGGATGGCGGCGACAGCCCCGCCTGGTCCCGCAAGCGCGGCGAGTATCAAGCGGAGCCGGTGGTGCGCCCGGACGGTCCGATCGTGCCGTACGCGGAGTTGCACGCGCATTCGGCGTACAGCTTCCTGGACGGCGCGAGCCAGCCGGAGGAACTGGTCGAGGAGGCGGTGCGGCTCGGGCTGGAGGCGATCGCCCTCACCGACCATGACGGGTTCTACGGGACGGTCCGCTTCTTCGAGGCGGCCAAGGAATGGAACATGCCGACCGTATTCGGGTCGGAGCTGTCGCTGGGGACCGGGTTGCCGGGCCCGGACCCCACGTCGGCCGTGCTGCGCCGCAAGGGGATGGCGGCGCAGCAGCGGTCGGCGAAAGGCGCGGGCGGACATGCCGATGCGCCGGATTCCGCGCCGCGTACCGGAGCACCGGACCCGGCCGGCCCGCACCTGCTCGTGCTCGCGCGCGGCCAGGAGGGCTACCGCAGACTCTCCCGGGAGATCGCCGCCGCGCACCTGGCGGCGGGGGAGAAGGGCATCCTGCGCTACGACCTGGACACCCTCACCGCCGCGGCGGGCGGGCACTGGCACATCCTGACCGGCTGCCGGAAAGGCCATGTGCGCCAGGCGCTGGAACAAGACCTGCGGGCGGGCAGCACTCGGCTACCGCAGGCCGAAGCCGCGCTGCGCGAGCTGATGGAACGCTTCGGCGGCGACCGGGTGAGCGTGGAGTTGACCCACCACGGCATCCCCACCGACGACGAGCGCAACGCCTACCTGATCGCCCTCGCCGATCGCTGTGGCCTGCCCGTATCAGCCACCACCGGAGCGCATTTCGCCGCACCGCCGCAGCGTCGCCGCGCCATGGCGCTGGCCGCGATCCGCGCCCGCGCCAGCCTGGACGACATCGCCGGCTGGCTCGCGCCCACCGGCGGCGCGCACCTGCGCTCCGGCGCGGAGATGGCGCAGCTGTTCGCGGCCTGTCCGCAGGCGGTGTCGAATGCCGTTGCGCTGGCCCGGGAATGCGCCTTCGATCTGCGATTGATCGCGCCGAAACTGCCCCCGTTCGACGTGCCGCCGGACCACGACGAGAACTCCTGGCTGCGCGAACTCACCCTGCGCGGGGCGGCCGAGCGCTACGGCCCACGGGAGCGAAACCCGAAGGCCTATCGGCAGATCGAGCACGAACTCGCGATCATCACCGAACTCGGATTCCCGGGCTACTTCCTGGTGGTGCACGACATCGTCGACTTCTGTAAGCGGAATGGCATCCTCTGCCAGGGCCGCGGCTCGGCCGCCAACTCCGCGGTCTGCTACGCCATCGGCATCACCAATGTCGATCCGGTCGCCAACGAGCTGCTGTTCGAACGCTTCCTGTCCCCGGAACGTGACGGCCCGCCCGATATCGACGTCGACATCGAGTCCGATCGCCGCGAGGAGGCGATCCAGCACGTCTACGCCAAGTACGGCCGCGACTACGCCGCTCAGGTGGCGAACGTGATCACCTATCGCGGCAAGTCCGCGGTGCGCGATGCCGCACGCGCGCTGGGTTTTTCGCCGGGTCAGCAGGACGCGTGGAGCAAGCAGGTGAGCCGCTGGACCGGCGTCGCGAAGGAAACCGAGACCGGCATCCCCACCGAGGTGCTGCGCTTGGCGAGCGAGATCGAGGGCCTGCCAAGACATCTCGGCATCCACTCCGGCGGCATGGTGATCTGCGATCGGCCGATCGCGGATGTCTGCCCGGTGGAATGGGCTCGCATGGCCAACCGCAGCGTGTTGCAGTGGGACAAAGACGATTGCGCCGCGGCGGGTTTGGTGAAGTTCGACCTGCTCGGCCTGGGCATGCTCTCGGCGCTGCACTACATGATCGACATGGTGCGTGAGCACGAGGGCAAGACCGTCGAGCTGCACCAGCTCGACCTGGCCGAGCAAGGCGTCTACGACATGCTGTGCCGCGCCGACTCGATCGGCGTCTTCCAGGTGGAGTCCCGCGCTCAGATGGCGACCCTGCCCCGGCTCAAGCCGCGCAATTTCTACGACCTGGTGGTGGAGGTCGCGTTGATCCGGCCCGGGCCGATCCAGGGCGGCTCGGTGCATCCCTACATCCGGCGCCGCAACGAGCGCGAAGAGATCACCTACGACCATGCGGCCCTGGAGAACTCGCTGAAGCGCACGCTCGGCGTGCCGCTGTTCCAGGAACAGCTCATGCAGATGGCCGTCGACGTGGCCGGATTCTCCGCCGCCGAAGCCGATCAGCTGCGCCGGGCCATGGGCTCCAAGCGTTCGCCGGAACGCATGGAGCGCCTCAAGGATCGCTTCTATCGGGGCATGCGCGACCGGCACGGCATTACCGGCGAGGTCGCCGACCGCATCTACGAGAAGCTCTACGCCTTCGCGAATTTCGGTTTCCCGGAAAGCCATTCGCAGAGTTTCGCGTCGATCGTGTTCTATTCGGCCTGGTTCAAGCTGCATCATCCGGCCGCGTTCTGCGCCGGTCTGCTGCGCGCGCAGCCGATGGGTTTCTACTCCCCCCAGTCGCTGGTCGCCGACGCCCGCCGGCACGGTGTGGTGGTGCACGGCCCCGACATCAACGCCAGCCGCGCCGAACCCGATCTGGCGGATCGCGGCCGAGCGGTGCGTCTCGGGCTGGCGGCGATCCGCCACATCGGCGACGAACTCGCCGGGAAGATCGTCGCGGCGCGCGCGTCCGGCCCGTACACCTCCTTCCTCGATCTGACCGGGCGGGTGGAACTGACTGTCCCGCAGGCGGAATCCCTCGCCACCGCCGGTGCGCTCGGCAGCCTCGGAAGCACTCGCCGCGAGGCACTGTGGGCGGCCGGGGCCGCCGCGGGCGAGCGTCCGGACCGGCTGCCCGGCACCGGTGCGGCTACCGCGGCTCCCGTGTTGCCCGGCATGAGCGACCTGGAACTCGCCGCCGCCGACGTGTGGGCCACCGGTGTCTCCCCGGACAGCTATCCGACCGAGTTCCTGCGCCCGCGACTCGACGCGCTCGGCGTCATCCCGGCCGACGGGCTGCTGGCGGTGCCCGACGGTTCCCGGGTCCTGGTCGGCGGGGCCGTCACCCATCGGCAGCGGCCCGCCACCGCCGCGGGCGTCACCTTCCTCAACCTGGAAGACGAGACCGGCATGATCAATGTGGTCTGCTCGGTCGGCCTGTGGACCCGCTACCGGCGGCTGGCCCAATCCGCGCCCGCCCTGCTCATCCGCGGCCGGGTCCAGAACGCCGAGGGCGCGGTCAGCGTGGTCGCCGAACATCTCCAGCAACTCGATCTCCGCATCACCGCCAAGTCGCGCGACTTCCGCTGAAAACCAGGTTCCACAGCGGTTTTCCGTGGGTACCCTGAGCAGCACATGCACCTGCGACTTGGGGGAGTGCGGCGCTATGTCACACGGGGGAAAGAACTTCGGGTCCACGCTCTGGGATCGGGTCGTCGCCGTGCTCCGGCCCGAGCCGAGATCGCAACGCCCGGAACCGATCTACGAGTTCCTCGAGTACACCCCCAACCCGAGGCTGTGGCCGGTGGAAACCTGGCGGCGGCGGCTCGAATCGGCCGCGGCGCTGCTGGTTTCGCTGCCCTCCATCGTGCTGAGCGCGGTGCTGGTGTGCGTGCCGTTCGCCGTGTTCGGCCTGTGGGGCGCGCTGACCGCGGGGGTGCTGTGGCTGGCCTCGGGCGTGCTCGCGTTCCTGCCCGCCGACGACGCCGTGCTCGCGCGGGTCGCCTACGGTTTCCGCCGCCCGCGCCCGCAGGAGCAGGCCATCCTGGCCGCGGCCTGGGAAAACGTCACGCGCACAGCGGGAGTCGACGGCACGAAGTATTTCCTGTGGGTGCAGGACTCCGACGAACTCAACGCCTTCGCCGCGCCCGGCGGCATCGTCTGCGTCACCACCTGGGCCCTGGACGCGCTGGACAGCCGCCAGCTCGAAGGCGTGCTCGCCCACGAACTCGGTCATCACCTGGAGGGCAGGAAACACACCGCGACCCTCGCCCGGTGGTACTCGCTGCCGGTCGAACTGATCGGCCGGGTGCTGCGTTTCGGCACGTCGCGGGCGCTGGCGGTCGCGGAGTCGACGGCCGAGGACGACGCGCCGGGGCTGGCCTTGGCGATCCTGCTGATCGGCAGCCTGGGCACCGCCGCCCTGGTCTTGCTGCCGCTGGTCGCGGCCCTCGTCCTGCTGATCGGCCCGCTTGCCGCGTTATCCCTGCTCGGCCTGCGCGTCCTCGTGGAACCTCTTGGCCGAGCCCAGCTTTCCCAGCGTGAGGAACTCCGCGCCGACCGCGTCGCCGTCGACCTCGGGTACGGCCGGGAAACCCGCGAGGTCCACGACGAATGGCTGCGCGAACACGACGACCATCAGCTGGCCGTCTACTTCCGCTGGTTCAGCACCCATCCGCTGGCCGACGCCCGCATCGAGGCCGTCGAGGCCCGCATCCACGAACACCGGCATTTCGGTGCCTGACCCCGGCCGATGAGTTTCGGCGCGCTGGGCGGTCAGTACTGAGGGACGGGCAGCCCGCCCATGCCGTCATCGAGGAGTACGCGAATGATCGACCTGAAGCCGGCCTGCGCGGCCATGATCGACCTGCTGGCCGAGATCTCCGACGCCCAGCTGACCTTGCCGACACCGTGCGACAAGTACCGCGTCGAGGACCTCCTCGCGCACGTGGCAGAGGTCGCGCTGGGGTTCGCCGCCCTCGCCCGGAAAGCGGAGGAACCGGTCGTGCCCACCACCGTGCCGCGGGACGTGCTCGCCGAGCACGTCCGGCTGCTCGGTCTGGCCTGGGACGAGCCCGCGGCCTGGCAGGGCCGCACCCCGGGCGCGGGAACCGAACTCGCCAACGAACTCTGGGGCCGTATCGCGTTCACCGAAATCGTGGTGCACGGCTGGGATCTGGCGCGTGCGATCGACCGGCCATTCGCGCTGCCCGAAGACACCCTGCGCGCCTGCCTCGACCATGTCGCCGAGTTCATTCCGAACAGTCCCGTCCCCGAGCTGTGGGGTCCCGCGGTCCCGGCGGCGGACGACGCGCCGCTGCTCGACCGCATCGTGGCGATCACCGGCCGGGATCCGCGCTGGACCGCCGCCGGCCCCGGAAATATCGAGTGACCGAGGCCACTGCACCGGCTACGCTGCGGGCATGCGGAAGCTTGCTGTACTGTGCGCCGGTCTGCTCGGAGTGGCGCTGCTGCTGAGCGGTTGTGGCGGCGGCGCCCAGAGTCCGAACCCCTCGGACAAATCGGTGGGGACCCAGGCCGCGCCGGCGGTGTCGCCCGGATTCCGGGAGCAGGCGCCCGATGGCGGCGGCACTCAGACGCCGGAGCCGACGGAGACGCGCAAAGAGGTGATCACCGGCAACGTCGATGTCGTCGCCGGTGACCCGGTCGCGGTGGCGGGCAAGATCGTCGATCAGGTCCGGGCGGCGGGCGGCCGCATCGATTCGCGCACAGAACAACCCGGCGCGGACGACAACCAGCCCTTCAGCAGCGACGACGAGCCCAGCGCGGCGCTGACCGTGCGGATGCCCGCCGACAAGACCGACGCGTTCATCACCGGGCTCGGCTCGCTCGGCCGCGTCACCGAGATCACCACCAACCGCGACGACGTCACCATGCAGTGGCAGGACCTGGACGCCCGGATCAAGGCGCTGCAAGCCTCGGTCGATCGGCTGCGCGCGCTCATGGCGGGAGCCACCAACACCGCCGACCTCATCACCGCCGAGGGGGCGCTGTCCTCCCGTCAGGCCGAACTCGACAGCCTCACCGCGCGCAAGCGTTCGCTCGACGACCAGGTCGCGCTGTCGACGCTGACGATCAGCATCACCACCGACGCGGAGTCCAAGGATCAGCCGGACAATTTCTGGGAAGGCATTGTCTCGGGGTGGAATTCGCTGTGGGCCTGGCTGAAGGACGCGGTCGTCGTGGTCGGTGCGATGCTGCCGTGGCTGGTCTTCCTCGGCCTGCTCGGAGCGGCTGTGTGGTTCGCCGTCCGGTCGATCCGGCGGCGGCTGCCGGCCCGTGCGCCCCGCGCCCCGCGTCCGACCCGGCCGCCCTATCCGCCGCAGCCGTGGCCCGCGCCCGTGCCGTCTGCGCCCGTGCCGCCTGCACCTGTGCCGACCGTGCCGACCGTGCCCGCCGAATCTCGTACCGGGACAGAAGAATCCAGCGCCCCCGAGAGCGGTGCGAGTGACCATAAAACCGAACAGCCGTAGGAACCGCCGGCTGACCTCGTACCAGCGCTGAAAACAGTCCGGGCACCCGTTCACCGAAAGTGGTGGGCGGGTGCCCGTTACAGCCGTTCGACCCGGCGCTGGGGTCGGGCCCAGCGCCGGGGTGCCAGGCGAGCGTCTCAGCTCGGCCCGGCGGCAGATCTCAACTACGCAGTGCGCGAGCCAGGTTGACGTCCAGCGCGCCGAGGAACTCCTCGGTGCTCAGGTAGCCCTGGTCCCCGCCGACGAGCGCCGCGAGGTCCTTGGTCATCTGGCCGCCTTCGACGGTCTTGATGACGACGTCCTCGAGCGCCTGCGCGAAACCGATCACCTCGGGGGTGTTGTCCAGCTTGCCCCGGTGCTCGAGGCCACGGGTCCAGGCGAAGATCGACGCGATCGGGTTGGTCGAGGTCGGCTTGCCCTGCTGGTGCTGGCGGTAGTGCCGGGTGACGGTGCCGTGGGCGGCCTCCGCCTCGCAGGTCTTGCCGTCCGGGGTGAGCAGCACCGAGGTCATCAGGCCGAGCGAGCCGAAGCCCTGGGCCACGGTGTCGGACTGCACGTCGCCGTCGTAGTTCTTGCAGGCCCAGACGTAGCCGCCCTCCCACTTCATGGAGGAGGCGACCATGTCGTCGATGAGGCGGTGCTCGTAGGTGAGCCCGGCCGCGTCGAACTGGGTCTTGAACTCGGCGTCGAAGATCTCCTGGAAGGTGTCCTTGAACATGCCGTCGTAGGCCTTCAGGATGGTGTTCTTCGTGGAGAGGTACACCGGGTAGTTCTGCTGCAGGCCGTAGTTGAACGAGGCCCGCGCGAAGTCGACGATCGACTGCCGGAAGTTGTACATGCCCATGACGACGCCGCCGTCCTCGGGCATCTTCACGACTTCGTGCACGATCGGCTCGCTGCCGTCCTCCGGGGTGAAGGTCAGCGTCACGGTGCCGGCCTGGTGCACCTTGAAGTCGGTGGCACGGTACTGGTCACCGAAAGCGTGGCGGCCGATGATGATCGGCTTCGTCCAGCCGGGTACCAGCCGGGGCACGTTGGAAATGATGATCGGGGCCCGGAAAATGGTGCCGCCGAGGATGTTGCGGATGGTGCCGTTGGGCGACCGCCACATCTTCTTCAGCCCGAATTCCTCGACGCGCGCCTCATCGGGGGTGATGGTGGCGCATTTCACGCCGACGCCGTGCTGCTTGATGGCATTGGCCGCGTCGATGGTGACCTGGTCGTCTGTCTTGTCTCGGTACTCGATGCCGAGGTCGTAGTACTCGAGGTTCACGTCGAGATACGGATGGATCAGCTTGTCCTTGATGAACTGCCAGATGATCCGGGTCATCTCGTCGCCGTCGAGTTCTACGACGGTGCCTTCAACCTTGATCTTGGACATGGATCTTCGTGTCCTCCTAGGATGGTGCCCTCATTGCACGGCCAGGTGAACACGCTTGTGAGCGGACCCCAGCTGTTCCAACAGACAACGTATATGTCCCGCGTTGTCGGCGGGCCATGTGGTCAAACAAGACAAGCGTACTGCTGCTAACGATCTCACGGCGCGGCAGTACCCCTGAGTGAGAATGGTGACGAAAGTTACTCATTAGTACTTTTGTCCATTATTTGAGAATGGCAAGGTCCGCGTATCGCGAGTTGCTCGCGATACGCGGACCGTATTGCCGGAATCAGACGTGGACCGGAATCTTTACGCCGTCTTCGGCGCCCTCGATGAGGTTCTCCGGCTTGTCCCGGATCATCAGCGCGATGATTGGGATGGCCACCGCGAAGAAACCCGCGCCGACGTAGAAGGCGACGTCGTAGGAGTGGATCGACGCCCGGGCGACCAAGTTGTCGATGCCGGGGTTCTCCAGTACGTAGTCCTTGGCGGCCTGCACCGAGATGGTGGTGAGCAGGGCCGTGCCGACCGCGCCGCCGACCTGCTGGGCCGCGTTCAGCAGTGCGCTGGCCACACCCGAGTCCTCCTCGTCGACCTGGTGCAGCGCGACGGCCTGCATGCCGACGAACAGCGGGCCCATGCCGAGTGCGATCAGGAACTGGGCGGGCAGCACGCTGGTGGCGAAGCTGTCGCCGTAGCTGAGCTGGGCCAGGAACACCAGCCCGAGCACGCCCAGCGCGGCGCCGGCGATCATCAGCGGGCGCGGGCCGAACTTCGGCAACAGGGCGCTGGTGGCGCCCGCGGAGATGGCGATACCGGCCGGGAACGCCAGGAACGCGACACCCGCCTTCAGCGGTGTGTAACCGAGCACGTTCTGCAGGTAGAAGCTCAGGAACAGGAACATCGCGAACATCGCGATCGGGATCAGCAGCGCGGCCAGCAGCGCGCCGCCGCGGTTGACCTCACCGGGGATGCGCAGCGGCAGCAGCGGGTTCGCGGTCCGCGATTCGATGAAGACGAACGCGGCGAGCAAAGCGACGCCGGCGATGATCAGGCCGAGAGTGCTGCCGTCGGTCCAGCCGTGCTCGGCGGCGCGGCTGAAGCCGTAGACGATCCCGATCAGGCCCAGGGTGACGGTGATCGCGCCGGGAATGTCGTAGCCGCCGGTGCGGGGCAGCGGCACGTCCTTCAGCACGAAGGTGAACGCGCCAACCAGGGCCAGGATCGCGATCGGGGTGTTGACCAGCAGCGTCCAGCGCCACGAGGCGTATTCGGTGAGTGCGCCACCGGCGATCAGGCCGATGGCCGCGCCGCCCGCCGAGATGCCGGCGAACACCGCGAAGGCGCGGGCGCGCTCCTTGGTCTCGGTGAAGGTCACCGACAACAGCGACAGCGCGGCCGGTGCGAGCAGCGCGGCGAAGGCGCCCTGCAGGCCGCGGCCCGCGAACAGCTGCGCGCCGTTCTGCGCCAGGCCGGCCAGCGCGGAGGCCAGGGCGAAGCCGATCAGGCCGATCATGAAGATCTTGCGGCGGCCCAGGTAGTCGGCGAGGCGTCCGCCGAGCAACAGCAGGCCGCCGAAGATCAGCGTGTAGGCGGTCAGCACCCACTGGGTGTTGCCGTCGCTGATGTTCAGATCACGTTGTGCGAAGGGCAGCGCGATGGTGACGATGGTGGCGTCCAGCACCACCATCAGCTGGGCCAGCGCGATCACGCCGAGCGCCCACCATCGGGCCGAGCTGCTTTGTCTTTCGGGCACATCAACCGCTGGCGCAGTGTGGGTCACGGGTTTCTCCCTGCATCTGGGACGAGCTGTTTCGGAAGTACGCAGACGATCCTGGCATCGTGCGACTTTTGGCGTCAAGAGAAAAATGTCGTAGTGCGACATTTGACTCATTCGGACAGGGTTGCGCCTGGGCTGAGTTATGGTTGGGCATGCTCGACTCACCGACCGGCGCCGCAGCACCCGCCGGCCTGCGCGAACGCAAGAAGCAGCAGACTCGGGCGCGCATCATCGAGGTCGCATTGGATCTGTGCGACGCACATGGCTTCGAAGCGACGACCGTGGAGCAGATCGCCGACGCGGCGGATGTCTCGCCGCGCACGGTCAACCGGTATTTCGAGATCAAAGAGGACATCATCCTCGGCCCGGTGGAGGACTTCGGCCAGGCCGTCGCCGCCAAGCTGCGGGCGCTGCCGGAGTTCGGCAACCCGCTGCAAGCGCTGAGCGACGCGTTCCTGGACACGGTCGAGCGCGGCGCCCGCGCCGAGGCGGACGCACCCATCTCGCTGCGCCGATTCCAGAAGATGCAGCGGATCGTGCGCAGCAGCCCGGCGGTGAACACCCGGGCGATGGAATTCGGTGACCGCAAATCCGAAGCGCTCGCCCTGGCGCTCGCCGAACGCCTGGATGCCGCACCCGGCTCCCTGACCGTGCGGCTGGCGATCGCGACCTGGCAGATGATGTGCCACATCGCCTTCGCCGAAGATCAGGAACTGATCCTCACCGGGGATCCGGAGCAGGCGGCGGCCGCCACCGGCTCGACGGTGCGCGCCGCCTTCGCCGAGCTTCGCCGGCTCTGTTGTGATTCCTGGAAGTAATCGCCTACCAGGGGTACTCCGGCTCGCCGGGTGATCTTGTCGAGGTGATTTCAACCGTCGACGGACCGCCAGCTACCATGTTTGTCAGGTCATGAGTGCCAGCGCGAAGCCCCGGCTCGCTGGTCGGCAACCCTCCAGCAGCGGTGGGGTGCTCCGGGTGATGACCTGGCTCTCGAAAGACGAGGGCAAGCGCGCTGTTCAGGAGGTCCCCACATGTGTGCAACTTTTCGCCACCACTGTGTTTGCCCACCCCGCTGGCTGCCGTCCCCCTTGGCGGCGTGTTCCCGCGCGATGATCGGTCAGACGGCGTGACTGTGGGGACCGAACCGAACACCCGATGCCTGCTGCCCGCCCCGGACGGCCGCCTCGGCCTGATCCCGATCGGTGACGTGCGCCTGGAGAACGGCGCCGTGGTTCCCGACGTCCAGCTCGCGGTGCAGCGCTGGGGCGAGCTCTCGCCCGCCCTGGACAACGTGGTGCTGGTCGAGCACGCCCTGACCGGTGACTCGCACGTCATCGGCGCCCCCGACGACCTGCATCAGCTACCCGGCTGGTGGGACGGCATGGTCGGCCCCGGCGCGCCGATCGACACCGACGAATGGTGCGTCATCGCCACCAACGTGCTCGGCGGCTGCAAGGGCAGCACCGGCCCCGCTACCTCGGCGCCGGACGGAAAGCCCTGGGGTGCGCGGTTTCCCGAGATCTCCATCCGCGATCAGGTGACCGCGGAGGTCGCCCTGATGGATCTGCTCGGCATCGACCGCCTGGCCGCGGTCGTCGGCGGCTCGATGGGCGGCATGCGAGTGCTGGAATGGATGGTCGGAGCTCCGGATCGGGTGGCGGCGGCGCTGGTGCTCGCGGTCGGCGCGCGCGCCACCGCCGATCAGATCGGCACTCAGACCACCCAGATCGCCGCCATCAAGGCCGACCCGGATTGGCAGGGCGGCGACTATCACGACACCGGCCGCGCGCCGATGACGGGCATGGGGCTGGCGCGGCGTATCGCGCACCTGACCTACCGCACCGAGGGCGAGCTGGACCACCGCTTCGAGAACCACGCGCAGGGCGCCGAGGATCCGTGGCGCGGCGGCCGCTACGCGGTACAGAGCTACCTGGAGCATCAGGCCCAGAAGCTGTGCGGCCGTTTCGATCCCGCCACCTACGTGCTGCTCACCGAGGCGATGAACCGGCACGATGTGGGTCGCGGTCGGGGCGGCGTCGAGGCCGCGCTGGCCGCGACGCCGGTGCCGTGCGTGGTCGGCGGCGTCGACTCCGACCGGCTCTACCCGCTGCGCACTCAGCAGGAACTCGCCGACGCCCTGCCCGGCTGCGCCCGGCTCGAGGTCGTGCACTCACGCGACGGCCACGACGGCTTCCTCACCGAGGCGGCCGCGGTGTCCAAGCTGCTGATCGAGACCATGCGGCTGGCGCGGGAGAACCGGTAGCGACTGCTCGCAAGGTCGCTCGACGGGGTCGGCTCACGACGTTTCGAGCGCGCTCCACGGCCCGGCGGCCCAGCCGTCGGCGTCGTGGGACGGCGTGCTCGTCCAGGTGGGGTGGGGCGCACCGTTGCCGAAATAGCCGTCGTAGGAGTTGGTCCGGGTGGCGATCAGGTAGTAGCCGGCGAAATCCGCCTGGGGAACAGGCAGATACGCGCACACCAACCCGGCGGCCATGGACAGGTCGCGGGCGCTGGCCGTGCCGACCGGAGCGGCACCGTCGCCGTGGACGTAGGCGGCGACCGTCCACAGCGGGAACAGGCCGCAGTCGATGCCATCGAAGTTGCCTGGCATGCCGTCTCCCTACGCTGGGTCGGTGCACTGGACCGGCCGCCGGTCAGGGACGGCACCTTAATAGGCTATGGCTCGACTTTACGCCGGGTAATCGCCACGGCGATGCCTCTCAACTGACCTTTCATGGTCATTTCGCTGCCTCGCGCCGCGCCGCCTCGATCCGGTTGATATTGGTTTCGATCCATTCCCGCAGCGCCGCGATGGGAGTACGCAGGCTGTGGCCTAGTTCGGTGAGCGTGTACTCCACCCTGGGCGGCACGGTGGGATGCACTGTGCGTGAGACGAATCCGTCGGCCTCGAGTTGGCGCAGGGTTTGCGTCAGCATCTTCTGGGAGACGCCTTCGATGCGGTGCCGCAGGTCGGTGTAGCGCAGGGTGCCGTCGGCGAGTGCGTCCACGATGAGCACCGTCCACTTGCCCGCTACCCGGTCGAGCACCTGGCGAGTCGGGCATTTAGCGGAGTAGACATCGGCGGGAAGTCCGGTGTCGGTCAGATACGTAGGCACCTTGCCGAGATCCGCACCCGCCGCACCGTCCGGCATTACCGCCCTGATCCAGTGCCGACTGAGATACTCGACGAACTGTTCGAACTCGCTGTCGAGGCCCCTACCGCCTGGAACATGCAGGACCGCAAGATCATCGCGGTGACCAGCGCGGCCGGGCGGCAGGAGCTGTCGGCCGCCGCGCACGGTCAGCCGCAGCCCGCCGAGGCGCCGGTGGTGCTGGTCTTCGTGGCCGAGATCGGGGCCTGGGAGCGGCCCAATACCGATATCGCCGACCTGGCGGTGCGCAACGGTGCGTGGAATCCGGAGTTCGCGGCGCTGTTCGAATCGCGGGCCGAGTTCCATGAGCTGCGCGAGCGGGAGCTGCTGCGGGAGAACGCGATCAAGAATTCGATGATCGCCGCCACCTACGTCATGCTCGCCGCCACCAGCCTCGGTCTGGCCTCGGCGCCGATGAACGGGTGGGATCCGGATCTGGTGCGGAAGGCGATCGGCATCGAGGATCGGCCGGATCTGGCGATCGCGGTACTGGTGACGATCGGCTACACCGACGTCGTCCCGCCGCACCCGGGTCGCCGGCCGCGCGCGGAACTGGTGTTCAGCGAGCGGTATCCGGGGTGATCACTGCACGCCGAGGGTTTTGATGGTGGCGGCGATGAAGAGGATGGCCGTGCCGAGCAAGGTGAGCGCGGCGACGTCGAATGGCTTGCTGCGCACCGCGAGCAAGCCGACGCGTTCGGTGGGCAGGGCCAGGCGCAGGGCGGCGGCCAGCAGGGTGGCGCCGCCGAAGAAGAAGGCGCCACGACGCCAGCGGTCCCAGGCCACGAACACCACGGCCACGACGATGACCGCGGCCACCAGCACCATCGGCAAATGCACGCGCAGGAACTGCCATCCCGCGGTGTTCGGGTGCCGTTCGATGGAGTCGTCGCTCACGCCGCCGATTCTTGCAGGCCCGTCCGGCACCCGGCCACCGCCCCTCACGGTGCCGTCAGTCCAGGACCGCGACGCCTTCGATCTCGATGAGATGCTCGGGCGTGAAGAGCGCGGCCACGCCCACCAGGGTGACGGCGGTTTCCGGGAACTCGTAGTGTTCCCGGGCCGCCGCACCCGCCGCGCCGAGCGCCTCGAACTTCGACGGATCCCAATCCACCACGTAGAACCGGACGCTCACCAGATCCGCGGCCTTGCCACCCGCCGCCTCGAGCGCGCGCCCGAGGTTGATCAGGGCCTGCGTGGTCTGCGCGGCCAGCCCGCCCGGGACCACCTGACCGGCGGCGTCGACGCCGACCTGCCCCGACAGATGCACGATGCGGCTGCCGGTGGCGACGGTCGCGTGCGCGAAACCTGGTGCGGGCGGCTCGGATCCGGCCGGATTGTGTGCTGTGCTCGGCATGGGAGCAGCCTATCGGTCCGGAGCCGGTGCGCCGTGGTGACGGGCGTCGCACCGAAAGGGCTACTACGGGTTGTAGTTAAGGCGTACGGTGAGCAGAAGACACCGAGTACATGGGGGTACAGGTCATGCGCGCACTCACGCGAATCCACCACTACGCCAGCGCTTTTCGGCAGGCCAAGCGGAACCGATCCGACCTGCCCGGCTGGCTGGCGCGCCGCCCGCTGATCGGCTTCGCGGTCGCGGTCTACGAGACCATGCTGCTCTTCAGCAATCGGCTCGACCCGAGGCTCAAGGAGCTCGCCGAACTGAAGACCGCGGGCCTGATCAACTGCGAGTTCTGCCTCGACATCGGCTCCGCGCTGGCGAAATCGTCGGGGCTGTCCGAGAAACAGCTCATCGATCTGCCCCGCTACCGGACCAGCGCCGCCTACAACGATCTGGAGAAACTCGTCATCTCCTTCGCCGAGGCCATGACCGCCACGCCCGCGATCGACCTCGACGACGTGCGCACCGAGCTGCTCACCCACCTGTCCAAGGCACAGCTCGCCGAACTGGCCGCCGCCATCGCCTGGGAGAACCAGCGCGCCCGCATCAACCAGGGCCTCGGTGTCCGCCCCACCGGCATGGCCGAAGGCGGCGTTTGCGCCTTGCCGGAACCGCGCACTCAGTAACCCGGCGGCACCGGTCCTGCCGTCTGGTTGACTGATCGGGTGTTCCGAGTGATGTTTCATGAGCCCGCGATCCCGGGTAACACCGGCAACGCGATCCGCATGGTCGCGGGGACCGGGTGCGAACTGCATCTCGTCGAACCGCTCGGATTCGATCTGTCCGAGGCGAAGCTGCGCCGCGCCGGGCTGGACTACCACGACCTGGCGTCGGTGACGGTGCACGAGAATCTCGCCGCCGCCTGGGCGGCGCTGCGGCCGGAACGGGTCTTCGCGTTCACCACCCAGGCCGCCACGCACTACACCGAAGTCGACTACCAGGCGGGGGACATCCTGCTGTTCGGCACCGAGCCCACCGGCTTGCCCGCCGAGGTCCTCGACGACCCGCACCTCACCGCGCACCTGCGCATCCCGATGCTGCCGGGCCGGCGCTCGATGAATCTGTCGAACGCGGCGGCGGTCGTGACCTACGAGGCGTGGCGGCAACACGGCTTTCCCGGCGGCGTCTGAGCACATCGTGGGCAAGCTCACCGGCAGCCGGGGAGCGAATCCGGCCGCCGAGTAGTTGACCTCTGTGTGACTTCGCCGACCGTAGCCCCGCCCGCGCCCGAGCGGACCAGCTGGCATATCCCCGCCATGCTGGCGCTGGCGCTCGGTGGCTTCGGGATCGGCACCACCGAGTTCGTGTCGATGGGTTTGCTGCCGAACATCGCCGCGGCCATGGACGTGTCCGAGCCGACGGCCGGACACGCGGTTTCGGCGTACGCGCTGGGTGTCGTGGTCGGCGCGCCGCTGATCGCCGCGCTGTGCGCGCGGATGGCCCGCAAACGGCTGCTGGTGCTGTTGATGGTGGCCTTCACCATCGGCAATGCCGCCACCGTCTTCGCGCCGACCTTTCCGGCGCTGCTGGCCGCACGGTTCGTCTCGGGGCTGCCGCACGGCGCCTATTTCGGCGTGGCGTCGCTGGCCGCGGCCAGCCTCGCACCTGCGGGGCAGCGGGCCAAGGCGGTAGCCGCGGTTATGCTCGGGTTGAGCGCCGCCAACGTTGTCGGCGTTCCCGGCGCCACCTGGCTCGGCCAGCATCTGGGCTGGCGCGACGCGTACCTGGTGGTCGCGGTCATCGGCTTGGCGACGATCGCCGCCCTGCTCGCTTTCGTCCCGGAACTCACCGGATTCAAGACCACCAGCCCGCTCACCGAGCTCGGCGCCCTGTGCCGTCCGCAGGTGCTGCTCACCCTGGCGGTCGGCGCGGTCGGCTTCGGCGGCATGTTCGCCGTGTACACCTACATCACCACCACGCTCACCGATGTGGCCGGCCTGCGCGCGGGCCTGGTCCCGATCGTGCTGATGCTGTTCGGCCTGGGGATGATCGCGGGCAATATCGTCGGCGGTGTGCTCGCCGACCGAGGCGTGGACCGGTCGGTGTTCCTGGCGCTGATCGCGATGGCGGTGATCCTGGCGGGCTTCGTCGCCGCCGCCCACAATCCGATCACCGCGGGCATCGGCGCGTTCCTGGTCGGCGCCTCCGGCGCGGCCTTGGCACCCGGCCTGCAAACCCGGCTCATGGATGTCGCCGCCGACGCGCAAACCCTGGCGGCGGCCCTCAACCACGCCGCGCTCAACATCGCCAACGCGGCGGGTGCCTGGCTGGGTGGCCTGGTCATCGCCGCGGGCCTCGGCTACACCGCGCCCGCCGTGGTCGGCGCGGGCCTGGCGGTCGCGGGCGTGCTGCTGTTCACCGGCACGGTGTGGGCCGCGCGCCGCTCGGCGCCGGCTCAGCACTGAGAACATACAGATCTGTATGTAAGTGTTAGAATGCGCGGATGACCAGGATCTTAGGTGGCGCGAAGAAGCCGCGCCGGACGCAGGAGCAGCGTAGCAGTGAGATGCGCACGCGGCTGCTCGACGCCACCATCGACTGTCTGGTCGAATTCGGGTATGCCGGGACGACGACCCCGCGCGTCGCTGAGCGTGCGGGTGTCACGCGCGGCGCCCAGGTGCATCACTTCGGGTCGAAGAACGATCTGGTCGTGGCCGCTATCAGCCATCTCGCCCAGCGGCGCACCGAGGCGGCCATGCAGGAGATCGGCCGGATCAAGGCCGGGCCGGATCCCATCGCCACTGTGCTGGATTTCCTGTGGGAGCTGCATCAGGGCCCGCTGTTCATCGCGGCCATGGAGCTGTGGGTGGCGGGCCGCACCGATCCGGTGCTCGCGGCCGCGGCGGGCAAGGTCGAGCCGTTCGTCAACAATGCCGTGCTGATGGCGCTGGCGCAGTACGTGCCGGATGAGGTAACCCGCAGGGACGCCCGCGATTTCGTCTACACCGCGATGGACGCGCTGCGCGGGATCCTGGTCTCGAGCTTCATCGACTCCGATCCCGAACGCGCGCACCGGCGTTGGCAGCGCGCGTCGGTGCATCTGCGGGAAGCCGCGAAGGTGTCGCTGCCCGGCATCCGGCTCGTCGACTGAGACGCCGCAGGCCGCGGCAGGCGAACGTCATTCGCCTGCCGCGGCCTGCGCGTGCCTAGTGCTGGCGGGGCAGCAGGTGCAGGCCGTTCTTGTCCGTCGACAGCGCCAGTGAGCTGATGTACTGGATCTCGCCGGCCGGACCCGGCACCGCCGAGGCGATCATGTCCGGGCGCTCGAACTCCATGCCGGTCGCCACACAGGTCAGCGTCTCGCCGGTCGGGTTGCCGTGCTCGTCGAACATCGGCAGTTCGATGCCGTCGTCGGTGCGGCGCAGGTAGTACTTGCCCTTGGTGAGGATCGCGGTCAGCGGCGTCGCGACGAACGCGACCAGCACGGCGACAATGGGGGAGTACGGCTTCAGCAGCTCACCGAACAGGCCGAAGAAGGTCATGATCGACAGCACCGCCGAGAGCCCGAAGCCGACCAGGCCGACCGGGTTGAAGTCGTAGAGCATGCCGCGCCGGAACTCCGGGACCTTCGGCGAGATCTTCAAGACGTACTTGTTGATCGCGATATCGGTGGCGACGGTGACGATCCAGGCGATGCCGCAGTTGGCGTAGAAACCGAGGATGTTGTTCAGGAAGTCGAACATGTTGGCTTCCATCAGGATCAGCGCGATCGCCAGGTTCACGCCCAGGAAGACCAGTCGGCCCGGGTAGGTCTTGGTGACCCGGGTGTAGGAGTTGGTCCAGGCCAGCGAGCCGGAGTAGGCATTGGTCACGTTGATCTTGATCTGGCTGATCACGACCAGCACCACCGCCAGCGTCATGGCCAGCCAGCCCGGCACCATGTCCTGGTAGATCTCCAGGAACTGGTGCACCGGCTGGTTCGCGATGCCTTGGGCCGCAGGTAGATTCGCGATCAGATAGACCGCGAGGAACAGGCCGACGACCTGCTTGATCGCGCCGAAGAGCACCCAGCCCGGTCCGGCCAGCAGCATCCAGGTCCACCACTTGCGTGCGTTCTCCGGCGTGCGCGGCGGCATGAAGCGCAGGTAGTCGATCTGCTCCGCGATCTGCGCGATCAGCGACAGGCAGACGCCGGCGGCCAGCAGGGTGCCCGAGATGCTCACGCCCGCACCGTCTTTGCCGCCGTAGGACCAGAACGCGTCCACCGACTCGGGATGGCGCACGACCAGGAAGCCGAACGGCAGCACCATCAGCAGCAGCCACAGCGGCGTGGTCCATACCTGCAGTTTGGCCAGCGTGTTCATGCCGTAGATGACCAGCGGAAAGATCAGCACCGTGGACAGGAGATAACCGAGCCACAACGGAATTCCGAGCCCGAGTTCCAGGCCCTGCGCCATGATCGAACCCTCGAGCGCGAAAAAGATGAAGGTGAAGGACGCGAACACGATATTCGTGACCACCGACCCGTAATAACCGAATCCGCTACCGCGCGTGATCAAGTCGAGATCGATGTTGTAGCGCGCGGCGTAATAGGCGAGCGGAAAGCCGGTCAGCATGACGACAATCGAGAAGATGGCGATGCCGAGCAGCGCGTTTCCGGTGCCGTGTGCGATTCCGATATTCGCGCCGATGGCGAAATCGGCCAGGTAGGCGATACCGCCCAGGGCCGAGATGCCGACGACCGCCGGGCTCCACTTCCGGTAACTGCGGGGCGCGAACCGGAGGGTGTAGTCCTCCAGGGTTTCTTTCGCCGCCGCTATTCCCTCGGCGTTCGTCGAGCGGGTGTCTACATCGACCACGTTCTTCTCCTCATCCCCTCACCAAACACGAAGCAACCCTGTGAACTTCGCGTGCCGATGTGGACGGGGAATTTCCGAACCATTACGCCGCTGTTAATCGATTCCAGTTGTGAGTGAGGTCACATTCGCCCGGTTTGCGGGCTGCGATCAGTTGTGTTGCGACTGGTTGACGGGCGTGTTCGCGCAGTACATACACGTTCAGCTGTATGTGTCTCTTGCGGCTACAGCCTGGCTAAATCGCGACTTCTGGGCACCGCTGGCTCTGGAGTCTTGTGCAGTTACATGCATCTCTGTATGTTTGTGACAGCTCGGTCCACACGGACCGGTCAGAACCTGAGGAGTTCGATGACGAACAAGGTCTACGTCGTCGGCGTCGGCATGACGAAGTTCGAGAAGCCGGGCCGCCGCAAGAACGAAGACGGCACCGACTGGGATTACCCGGATATGGCACGGGAGTCGGGCACCAAGGCGCTCGCCGACGCCGGCATCGACTACCGCGAGGTCGAGCAGGCCTACGTCGGCTACGTCTACGGCGAATCCACCTCCGGTCAGCGCGCGGTCTACGAACTGGGCATGACCGGCATTCCGGTGGTCAACGTCAACAACAACTGCTCCACCGGCTCCACCGCGCTTTACCTCGCGGCGCAGGCGATCCGGGGCGGGCTGGCGGAATGCACGCTGGCGCTGGGTTTCGAGAAGATGCAGCCCGGCTCGCTCGGCTCCACCTGGGACGACCGGGAACAGCCGATGGCCAAGCACATCATGGCGCTCGCCGAGATCTCCGAGGTGCTGTTTCCGGTGGCGCCGTGGATGTTCGGCGCGGCCGGCCGCGAGCACATGAAGCAATACGGCACCACGCTCGAGCATTTCGCCAAGATCGGGTACAAGAACCACAAGCATTCGGTCAACAACCCGTACTCGCAGTTCCAGGACGCGTATTCACTCGAGGACATCCTGGGCTCGCGGATGATCTACGAGCCGTTGACCAAGTTGCAGTGCTCGCCGACCTCCGACGGCTCCGGCGCGGTCATCCTGGCCAGCGAGGACTTCGTGAACAAGCACGATCTGGCGGCCCAAGCGGTGGAGATCGTCGGTCAGACCATGACCACCGACTTCGGCTCCACCTTCGACGGCACCGCCAAGAACCTGATCGGCTACGACATGAACGTCCAGGCCGCGCGCAAGGTCTACGACCAGGCCGGGCTGGGCGCCGAGGACTTCCAGGTCATCGAGCTGCACGACTGCTTCTCCGCCAACGAACTGCTGCTCTACGAAGCGCTGGGACTGTGCGGTGAGGGCGAGGCCGGGAAGCTCATCGACGAGAACCAGACCACCTACGGCGGCAAGTGGGTCGTGAACCCCTCCGGCGGGCTCATCTCCAAGGGGCACCCCCTGGGCGCGACGGGTTTGGCGCAGTGCTCCGAGCTCACCTGGCAGCTGCGCGGCACCGCCGACAAGCGGCAGGTCGAGAACGTCACGGCCGCACTGCAACACAACATCGGCCTCGGCGGCGCGGCGGTCGTCACCGCCTACCAGCGCGCCGACCGCTGAATCTTCCACCAACGACGAAGGAGCCAACCCATGGGACACATCGAAGCCACCAAGGACGTCAACGCCACCCCCGAAGCCCTCTGGGCGGTCGTCGCCGACCCGCAGACCTGGGACAAGTGGTTCTCCATCCACGAGCGCTTCATGGAGGAGCCGCCGGCCACGCTGACCGCGGGCGCCAAGCTGGTCGCCAAGATCGTCATGCTCGGCATGGCCAACAAGCTGGAATGGACTGTGGTGGCGGTGGATTCGCCGAACACGCTGACCCTCGGCGGTGTCGGCATGGCCGGTGTGAAGACCGAATTCACCTTCGATATCCAGCCCAAGGCCGAGGGCGGCTCCGTGGTGAAGGTGTCCGGCGATTTCGAAGGCGCGCTGATCAAGGGCGCGCTGGGCAAGGCGGTCGAGAAGGACGGGCTCAAGCAGCTCGACAAGTCGCTGGAGCAGCTGGACGCCCTGGCCGCCACGGCTGCCTGATCGCCCGAGCCGAGGAGAGCGCGCGATGACGGAAACGACCACCCGGCTGGTGGAGTTCGACGACTCCGGGCTGGAAACCTGGTGCGACGACGAGCGATTCGACGTCAGTGGAGAACGGATCGCCGAATACGCCGCGGCCACCAACGATCCCATCGAAGCCCACCTGGCGGGCAAGGTCGCCTCGCCGGTCTTCGCCATCGTCCCGGTGTTCGAGGCGATGATGATGCCGGTGATCGACGTCGCGCCGATGGATATTTTCGGCCGGGTCGTGCACGGGGAGCAGGACTTTCACTTCCACCGCGCGATCCAGCCGGGGGATCGGCTGGTGTCGCGGGCCAAGGCCGTCGGCTACACCAGCCGGTCCAACGGCAGCACGATCACCATTCTCATCGAATGCCGCACCGAGGCAGGCGAACTCGTCAACGAGCAGTACCTGACGGCGTTCTTCCGCGGCATCGACGCGGGCAAGACGGTCGGCGCGGTCGCGCCCGCGCACAAGTTCGACGAGGCGCTGCGGCAACAAGAGCCGGTAGCCGTGGTGCCGCAGCACGTCGATCTGGATCAGACCTACCGCTACGCACCGGCTTCCGGTGATCCGGTGCCGCTGCACCTGGACGAGCAGGTCGCCAAGGACGCGGGCCTGCCCGGGATCATCGCGCACGGTCTGTGTACGCAGGCGTTCGCGTCCTGGGCGGTGCTGACCGAGGTGGCGGGTTCGGATGTGAACCGGCTCAAGCGATTTGCCGTGCGCTTCGCCAAGATGGTGTTCCCCGGCGATGACCTGGAGACCCGAATCTGGAAGGTGGGATCCGCAAACGGCGTCACCACCTACGCCTTCGAGACCGTGCGCGGGGAAGACGTCGTGCTCAGCGACGGCCTCGCCGAAATCGCCGACTGATCACCACTTCCCATCATCCCGGCGGACGCCGGGATCCACAGCAATAGGAGCCGCGCACCATGGGTGCTCTTGAAGGAAAAGTCGCCGTCGTCACCGGCGCGGGCCGTGGCATCGGCCGAGAACACGCGCTGCTGTTCGCCCGGGAGGGCGCGGCCATCGTCGTCAATGATCTCGGCGGCAGCAATGCCGGTGAGGGCACCGATGTCGGCCCCGCGCAGGAAGTCGCGAACGAGATCATCGCCGCAGGTGGCCGGGCGGTGGCCAACACCGAGAACGTGGCCAGCTGGGACGGCGCGAAGAAGCTTGTCGACCAGGCCATTTCGGAGTTCGGCGGCCTCGACATCGTGATCAACAACGCGGGTATCCTGCGCGACGCGTTCATCGCGGGCATGGACGAGGCGCAGTGGGACGCCGTCGTCGCCGTGCATCTCAAGGGTCACGCGGCGGTGCTGCATCACGCCTCGGCGTACTGGAAAGAGCAGAGCAAGGCGGGCAACCAGCCCAACGCCGCTGTGGTCAACACCGCCTCCGCGTCCGGCGTCACCGTGCCGAACGCGGGCCAGGCCAACTACGGCGCCGCCAAGGCCGCCATCGCCGCGCTGACCCTGGTCGCGGCCGACGAATTGCAGCGCTACGGCGTCCGGGTCAACGCCATCGCGCCGATCGCGCGTACCCGGCTCACCCTGGCCACCCCCGGCATGGGCGAGATCATGGCCGCGGAGGCCGAATACCTCGAAGAGGGCGATTTCGACGCGTTCAGCCCCGCCAATATCTCCCCGCTGGTCGCATACTTGGCTTCGGACAAGTGCGCGATCACCGGCAAGGTGTTCGCCGTGCAGGGCGGCGCCATCTCCGAGCTGGCCGGCTGGCACGACGTGAAGACGATCGAAACCGAAGGCCCCTGGCTGATCGACGACATCGCCGCCCGGCTCCCCTGATCCGCGACTGGTAGGAGAACAACGATGTTCGAATGGTCCGAGACCGATGTCATGATCCGCGATGCCGTGCGCGCGTTCATCGACAAGGAAGTCCGCCCGAATCTCGATGCCCTGGACAGCGGCGAGATGCTGCCGTACCCGGTCATCCGGAAACTGTTCAGCGAGTTCGGGATCGACGCCATGGGAGGCGAAGCGGTCGACAAACTGCTGGGCAAGCAGCGCAAGATCGAGGAAGCCATCGCCGCGGGTGAGCCCAAGCCGGAGAAGAAGGAGAAGTCCTCCGGCGGCAGCCCGTTCGCGGGTCAGGAATCGCTGATGGCGGTGCTGATCGGCGAATTGTCCGGCGTCTGTATGGGTTTGGTCACCGCCATGGGCGTGTCCATCGGTCTCGGCGCCACCACCATCCTCTCGCGCGGCACCCTCGCGCAGAAGGAGCGGTGGATCAAGGACATCGTGACCATGCAGAAGGTGGCGGCCTGGGCGATCACCGAACCCGACTCGGGCTCGGACGCGTTCGGCGGCATGAAGACCTACGTCCGCCGGGACGGGGAGGACTACATCCTCAACGGGCAGAAGACCTTCATCACCAACGGCCCGTTCGCCGACGTGATGGTGGTCTACGCCAAGCTCGACGAGGGCGACGGCGCCGACAAGCGGGAACGCAAGGTGCTGACCTTCGTGCTGGACCAGGGGATGGCGGGTCTGACCCAGGGCAAGCCGTTCAAGAAGATGGGCCTGCACTCCTCGCCGACCGGCGAATTGTTCTTCGACAACGTGCGTTTGGGCAAGGACCGACTGCTCGGGGAGACCGAGGAGCACAAGGGCGGCGACGGCCGCGAAAGCGCCCGTTCGAGTTTCACCGCCGAGCGCATCGGCGTCGGGTTCATGGCGCTGGGCATCATCAACGAATGTCACCGGCTCTGCCTGGATTACGCCAAGAACCGCAAACTCTGGGGCCAGGAGATCGGGCGCTTCCAGCTGGTTCAGCTCAAGCTGGCGAAGATGGAGGTGGCTCGGATCAACGTGCAGAACATGGTATTCAACGTGCTCGAGCGGGGCCGCGCCGGCAAGCCGCCGACGCTCGCGGAAGCCTCGGCGATCAAGCTGTATGCCTCCGAGGCGGCCACCGAGGTCGCGATGGACGCGGTCCAGCTCTTCGGCGGCAACGGGTACATGACCGAGTATCACGTCGAGCAGCTCGCCCGGGACGCCAAGTCGCTGATGATCTACGCGGGTAGTAACGAGATCCAGGTGACGCATATCGCGAAGGGTCTACTGGCTCAGTGAGTTTCGGGCCCCGGGGTGTGCGGTGCACACCCTGGGGCGCGCACAGATGGCTTTCAGCGCACCGGTTTCCGGTGCGCTCCGTCGCAAAGGGGCGACCGGACGATGATCACCGAAGCCACCGGCAGGTACAACGGCGTCGGCACTCGCGTGCTGTCCGTGCCCGGCGCCGGTACACCGATCCTGTTGCTACACGGATACGCCGACAGCGCCGACACCTGGCGCGGCGTACTCCGCGAGCTCGAAGCGGCGGGCCGTGGCGCCTGCGCGGTCGATCTACCCGGCTTCGGGCTGGCCGATGATCGCCTGCCGGGGCCGATCACACCCCAGTTCGAAGCTTTCGTCGATGCCCTCATCGCAGATCTGGGACCCGTTGTGCTGGTGGGGAACTCACTCGGCGCCGCCACCGCGCTGCGCGCGGCGGCCCGGGACACCGCGGGCCTGGTCACCGCCCTGATCACCCTGGACGAACCGGTGATGGCCCGGCACTGGCTGGCCCGCGCCGCCCGGCTCAGCGACTACACCTGGTTCTTCCGCCTGCTCGCCACCCTCCCGGTTCCCGAGCCGCTCGTGCGCTGGTGTGTGCACCACGCCGTCCGGCTGTTCGTCTACGGCCCCGGCTATCGTGCCGACGCCGAATTCCTCGCCAGCGCTACCCGATCGGTGCCCACCATGCGCGCCGCGGCAGCCCGTGGCGGCGACGCAATCCGCTACGCCCGGGAAAACCCGGACGGCCACGGCGAATTGACCCTCGCCTGCCCCCACCTGATCCTGCACGGCGCCAAAGACCGCATCATCCCGGTCAGCGCCGCACGGGCCCTACACACCCTGCTCCCCGCCAGCGAACTCACCATCCTCCCAGGAGTCGGCCATTGCCCCCAGCTCGATACCCCGGCGGAGATAGCCGGGCTCATCCTGTCGTTCCTGGCCCGCACCGCACCGGAGCGACCCGCCGCAGGATGATCCGGACTACCTGACCGGCGGATTCTTCAACAGCTCGAGAATCTCATTCGTCGTGGCAGTGAGGGTGGCCAATTGTTCGCTGTGCTGCTGCTGGGTGGTGGTGAGGGTGCCCAACAGCTCGCTGTGCTGCCGCTGGGTGGCGATTACTGCGCCCAGCTGGCGGCCCAGTTGGCGGTGGCCATGGCGGACTCGGACCTGTGTGCGGCGGGCGATGGCGTTGGTCTTCTCGCCGATGGTCCGCAACTCGGCGAGTTCTTTGTAGACGTCGTTGATGTCGTTGCGAAGCTGTGTGACCGCTCGATTCGTCTCTGAGTTCCCCATGACGGGCAACGCTAGACGGCGCCGATCGTGAGATCTACCCGTTGATGCGGATTGTGGATAACTTTCTGAGCTGTGGAAACTTCGTCGTTCAGATGGCGCGCAGGTGACCGCGGCTGGCGTAGACGTGTTCGGCGATCAGGGTGGCGACGCGGTCCGGCGCCTCGAGCATCGGGACGTGGCCGACGCGGTTCATCAGGATGCGGTCGGCGGAGTCGGGGAGTTCCTTCAGGTAGCGCCGGGCGTAGACGCGGTTCGGGATGACGCGGTCGTATTCGGCCAGGATCAGTCGGACCGGGGTGGCCAGATCGGACAGGTCCGACAGGGCCGGGGCGCGGAAGGTGCCGAGGATCAGCGGCAGCATGGCCTGGCAGTGCAGGGCCGCTTCGATGACGGCGGTGGTATCGGCGCGGGCGACGGCCGCGGAATTCTTGACCAGCAGCAATTTGGTGAGCCGGTGCGTAATCGGATTGTGTTTGACGAATCCGCCGACATGCTTGCCGATTTCGATGATCGGGACCAGCGAGAGGAATTTCAGCCCGACCCGGAATTGGGTGAGGGACGGGGCATTCCAGCCACCGGCGGGCGCGATCAGGGTGAGCGTGCGGGCGCGGCCGCGGCGCGCCAATTCGATGCCGACCCAGCCGCCCAGCGAATTGCCGGCGATATGACAAGTGCGCCAGCCCATTTCGTCGAGCTGATCCTCGATGCGATCGGCCAGGGTGTAGATGTCGGTGGACCAGCCGTCGCCCGGGGCGCCGCCCCAGTGGCCCGCGAAAGCCGGCGCGAACACCTCGCACTGGGTGGCCAGGCGGTGGGCGGTCTGCTCCCAGCAGTGCGGCGAGAGCATGAAGCCGTGCAGCAGCAGGAGCGGGTCGCCGGAACCCAGGTGCAGCGCCTTGATCGGCGCCGGGTGGGCGGATTTCCGCTCGGGCGGAGCGGGCCGGTCGGGCTCGGGGCGCGTGGATTGTCCGATACGCGAAACTTCGCTGCCGTTTCGCGACGTGGGCTTGCTGGAATCCGACATCATCGTCGTCGCCCTTTCGGGAGTTCGTCTGACCAGCATTGTACGGTCGTCAGGTGCCGTACATCATCTCGAGCGTGAACGTAAATGGTGTCCGCGCGGCCACGGGCAAGGGAATGCTCGAATGGCTGGCGGTCACCGAGGCGGACATCGTCTGCGTGCAGGAGACGCGGGCCACCGACGAGCAGACCCGCGCCGCGCTGGCGCCGGCGCTGGAGAACGGCTGGTACCTCGCGCACGCCGAGCCGGAGTCCAAGGGCCGGGCCGGAGTCGGCATCCTGTCGCGGCGGGAGCCGACGCGGGTGCGGATCGGGTTCGGCAGCACCGAATTCGGAGCCTCCGGGCGCTACATCGAAGCCGACTTCGACGACGCGACCGTGGCCAGCGTGTACGTGCACTCGGGGGAGGAGAACACCCCGCGACAGGACGAAAAGTACCGGTTCATGGCCGAATTCGGCCAGTACCTGAAGGGTCGCACCGGCGCGTACGTGGTCAGCGGCGACTGGAACATCGCGCCCACCGAGCTGGATCTGAAGAACTGGAAGGGAAACCTGAAGTCGGCCGGGTTCCTGCCCGAGGAGCGGGCCTGGATCAAGGAACTGCTCGCGGCGGGATACACCGACGTGGTGCGCCAACTGCATCCCGGCGTCGACGGCCCCTACAGCTGGTGGTCCTACCGCGGCCGCGCGTTCGACAACGATTCCGGTTGGCGCATCGATTATCACCTGGCGCTGAGCGACCTGGCCGAACGCGCCAAGCAGGCGGTGGTGGAACGTGCCGCCGCCTATGACCAGCGCTGGTCCGACCACGCGCCGGTCACGGTGCAGTACCGGTGAAACTCTCCCCGGTCCGGGCTTTCGCGGCGTTCGTCGCGGTGGTGGTCGTCGTGCTGCTGGCGGTGCTCGCGGTGCGCGGCACCGACAGCGGCACGAACGCGGGGCCGGGCGCGGCGTCGTCGAGTGCGGTTTCGGCTACCACAGCGGCGGGCGTACCCGAACGCGCCTACGCGACCTTGCGCGAGATCGACGCGGGGCGCTGGCCCGGATCGGCGAACGCGGCCGGCACCCAGGGCGGCGAACGGTGGATGAACCGGGAGGGCACGCTGCCCCGGAAGGACGCCGCGGGCAAGGCTGTCACCTATCAGGAGTGGGATGTGAATCCCAAGCAGCGCAATCGTTCCCGCGACGCCGAACGCATCGTCACCGGCAGTGACGGTTCGGCGTGGTACACCGGCGACCACTACAAAACTTTCCAGAGGATGCGCTGATGACTCGGTCGGTCCCGCTGTCGCAGTTCCTGAGTCCCGCCACCCGGGCGCCGAAAGCGGCTGCGGCGCAACCGGCCGCGCTGGGCGCGCTCGACATCGACGCCGCCGATCTGAGCGGGCTGCGTTACGACGCGCCGCCCGGTTACCTGGTGCGGGAATTGCGCGGGGCCAAGATGCGGACCACCGCGGGCGTTTTCGACGAGTTCGCGGCCGCGTTCCAGTTCCCGTACTACTTCGGCGAGAACAAAGACGCCTTCGACGAATGCCTGCGCGATCTGGGTGAATTCCTCGGTGACGCGGCGGGATACGTGGCGGTGGTAAGGGATTCGTCCGAGCTGCTGGCCGATCAGCCGCGCGAGCGGGCCTGGTTCGCCGAGGCCGTCGCCGACTGCGCCGGGTATTGGGCCCGGCGCGGCATCAGCTTTCGCGTGGTTCTGCAAGGTCCGGTGCCCACGACCCCCGCGTCGGTGACGGCGCAGGTGATTCCGCTAGCCCTCGATTGACCGCGTGAGCTTGCGGCCGGGATCCAGCGGTAGCCGCTGCGCCAAATCCTCGCCGAGCAGGACGAACACGTCGGTCGTGTGCTCGATCAACTCGTCTCGGGATATCGGCAGTTCCCCCTGCAACCACGCGGTCAGCGTCTGCACCAGTCCGCCGACCAGATAGGTCGCCCGGAAATCGATCACCGGATCCGGCTGCGGATCGCTCATGCCGTAGAAGTCGATGCCCTGCGCGGCCACAATGCGCGTGAACAGCCGGATCGATTCGGTTGTCCTGGTCCGCAATTCGGGCGTGGCCTGCCCGACGCTCAACGCCACCTTGGCTTTGCGCGGGTCATCGGTGAGCAGCCGGATGCCGGCCGAGATCGCCGAGCGCGCCATACCCCGGGTGTCGGCCGGCGCCTCGCGCAGACCGGCGGCGATGGCCATCGCGAGTTCCTCGGTGATCCGGTCGATCAGTCCGGTCAGCACGGCGTCGCGGCTGTCGAAGCTCTCGTAGTAGTACCGCTCGTTCAACCCGGCCTGTGCGCACAGCCCGGACACGGTGAGCTTGGCCAGCCCCTGGGTGCCGATGACCTCGAGCGCGGCATCCAGCAGCGCCGTGCGCCGCTGCGCGCGCCGTTCGTCCGCGGAGACGCCACCGTAGGTCCGTTTGGGCGTGGCAGACGGCGACGCCGGGGTGGGTGAGTTCTGTGCTGCCACTCCTCGATTGTCGCAGTGCCGGCCCGGCCGCGGGCGCGGGCGCCGAGCACAAATCTGGCATGAGCTCTTGCCAGAATCTGGATTCGGAGCCATTCTGGTGTGAGCGGGTCTCGATGCGGAGACTCCTGCGATGAGGTGAGGCAGCTGTGAGCGCTCCGGGATATTTCGCCGACAATTCGATGATCCGGCGGGTCATGCGCAAGCGGGCGGTCGGACTCACCTATGGCCAGCGTGCGCTGGTCATCGGGGCCGTGCACCCCCTGCTCTACGTCGGGACGGCGGAGAATTCCGCCCACCGGATGACCCCGTACACCCGGCTCGCGCTGACCGGCAAGCTGTTCGAAGCGGTCTTCCTGGGCAGTAAGGACGAGGCCGATCGGGCGCTGGAGTTCACCGGGAAGAAGCACGCGCCCGTGCACGGCGCGCTCCCCGAAGACGCGGGCGCGCACCCCGCGGGCACGGCCTACTCCGCGCGCGATCCGCATCTGATGTTCATGACGATGGCCTTCACCTTCGATTCCGCCGAGGTCATGTACGACCTGCTGGTCCGCAAACTCACCGCCGGTGAACGCGAAGGCCTCTATCAGGACTACGTCCGCTGGGCCGAGCTGTTCGGGATGCCCGCCGACGCCGCGCCCGCCGACTATCCGGCGTTTCGTCGGTACTTCGACGACTACCTGGGCTCCGACGAGCCGTTCCTGACTGAGGAAGCGCGCCTGGTCGGTTCCTACCTCGCCGGTTCGCGCGTCGCCTATCCGCAGCGGCCGCCCCTGCAGCAGGTCACCTCCGCGTTCTTCCTGCTGGTGCAGGGCAGTCTGCCGGGATCGGTGCGGGAGCTGTACGGCATGCGCTGGGGCGCGGTCGAGGAATTCGCCTATCGCGCGCTCGCGCAGGGTGTGCGGGGCGCTCACGTCGAACTGCCGCTGGTCCCGCCGGTGCTCCGGGACAGATTGGCCGGGCCGAGCGCGCCCCTGTATCGAATCGTCGCGAAGCGCGAACAACAGCTGGCGCGGGCGGGGCTGCCGAGTATGCCCGGTGTACAGGCCGACAACTGGGCGGCTAGAAATTCCGCTTGAGCGGCATGAAAAGATCGGAGTATGTCCAGTCCTGCACAGGCCCCGGCCGCTGAACGCAAACAGCGCGTGCTCTCCGGGATCCAGCCCACCAGCGAGTCCTTCCACCTCGGCAACTACCTTGGCGCGCTGCAGTACTGGGTGACCATGCAGGACGAGTACGACGCGCTCTACTTCATCCCCGACTTGCACGCCATCACCGTGGCGCAGGATCCCAAGGCGCTGCGCGCGCGGACCAAGGCGGCCGCCGCTCAGCTGCTCGCGCTCGGAATCGATCCGAAGAAGTCGACTCTGTTCGTGCAGAGTCAGGTGCCCGAGCACGCCGAGCTGAGCTGGGTGCTGTCCTGCATCACCGGTTTCGGTGAGGCCAGCCGGATGACCCAGTTCAAGGACAAGTCGGCCAAGCAGGGCGCGGAGAACGCGACCGTCGGCCTGTTCACCTACCCGGTGCTGATGGCCGCCGACATCCTGCTCTACCGCCCGCACCAGGTGCCGGTCGGCGAGGACCAGCGCCAGCATCTGGAGCTGACCCGCAATCTCGCGCAGCGCTTCAACACCCGCTTCAAGAAGACCTTCGTGGTGCCGGAAGCGCACATCGTGAAGGGCACCGCGAAGATCTACGACCTGCAGGACCCGACCGCGAAGATGAGCAAGTCGGCCTCCACCGACGCCGGGCTGATCAATCTGCTCGACGATCCGAAGGTGACGGCCAAGAAGATCAAGTCGGCGGTCACCGACACCGAGCGCGAGATCCGCTACGACACGGAGCACAAGCCGGGTGTCAGCAACCTGCTGGTGATTCTGAGTTCGATCACCGGGACCTCGATCGTCACGCTCGAGCAGGACTACGCGGGCAAGGGCTACGGCGACCTGAAATCCGACGTCGCCGACGCGCTGGTGGAATTTGTCACCCCGTTGCGCACGAAGGTGGAAGAGTACTTGTCGGATCAGGGCGAACTCGACCGCATCCTCGCCGCCGGTGCCGAGCGGGCGCGCGAGATCGCCGGCAACACTCTCGCACAGGTCTACGAGCGGGTCGGCTTCCTGACGCGCTAGCCCGCGGGCACCTGCTGCGCGCGACAGGCTCGGAGGCGGACAGGTGCAGATCGACACGATCAAAGCCGGGATCGAACGGCGCATCCAGGCCCGCCCGTGGCTGGACCATCTGGTCCGCGCGGGCGGGCGCTACAACCGGCAGCGCGGCGACTACTACGCCGCGGGCATCACCTATTTCACTGTGCTGTCGCTGTTCCCGCTGCTGATGGTGGCGTTCGCGATCGCGGGTTTCGTGCTGAACAGTCATCCGGAATCGCTCACCGAAATCCAGCACAAGATCATCGAGAACATTCCGGGCGAACTCGGCGACCAGGTCAATACGCTGATCGACCAGGCCATCGAATCCCGCGGCACGGTCGGCGTCCTCGGTCTGCTCGGCGCGGTCTACGCCGGCCTGGGCTGGATGGCGAATCTGCGCGCGGCGCTCACCGAACAGTGGGAACAGCAGACCGAGCAGGCGGATTGGCTCCGCACCAAACTCTCCGATCTCGGCGCGCTGCTCGGCCTGGCCCTGGCCTTCGCCGTCTCCCTCGGCCTGTCCGCGCTGTCATCCAGCACCCTCGGCGCGCGCCTGCTGATCGGACTCGGCCTGTCCCATGTGCCCGGCGCCCGCCTGGTCCTGGTCCTGGTTTCGGCCCTGCTCGCGCTGCTGGCCACCTGGGCCGTCTTCGCCTGGATCATCGCCCGCCTGCCCCGCGAACCCGTCACCCTGGCCAGTGCCGCCAAGGCCGCCCTGATCGCCGCGGTCGCCTTCGAACTCTTCAAATACGTTGCGTCCCTGTACTTACAGACCGTCCTGCGCTCCCCGGCCGGCGCCGCCTTCGGCTCCATCATCGGCCTCATGGTCTTCAGCTACGTCACCTACCGCATCATTCTCTTCGCCACCGCCTGGGCCGCCGAAGCCAGCGAAAACACCCCCGCCGCCGAATCCGCCCCGGCGACCCCCGCGCCCGCCATCATCCGTCCCCGCGTGATCACCCCGGCCTTGCCCAAAGGCGCCGGCCTCGCCCTCTTCAGCGCCGGCGCCCTGACCACCTTCTTCCTCTCGGCCTTGCGCCGCCGTCGCTAGCAGCGGCTGACTTCTGCACGATTCGTGGAACCGAGATCGCACTCGTAGCGTCCAACTATTGACGGGACAGTTTGCGATCTGAGGATTTCAGTGTGAGTTCATACGAGCAGGACCGGCTGCAAGCACGCGCCGCAGCGCTGCAGGGCCAGGTCGACACCATGCTTTCCACCTACGAACAGCAGATGCGGGACATCGGAAGGGCCCGGGATGCGCTGGCGACAGCGACATCCGAGGGTTGGTCGGATGACGGCCTGGTTCGTGTCACCACGAATTCTGCCGGCGTGCCGGTCGACGTCTGGGTCGATTCGGGCGCTTTCCGGCGTTCGGCGCCGGAGAAGTTGGCACAGTCGTTTCTGCAGGCGGCCCAGTTCGCCGCGCGTGCGGCGAAGTCCGAGATCGAGGCCGTACTGGGCCCGGTCACCGCGGCGGCTGCGGAATTCGCGCCGCAGGAGCATGTGTTCGAGGATCTGCCGTTCATCGGCCAACCGATCGGGGACATATTGCCGCCGCCGCCGGAGCCAGTGGTCGCAGACGAACCGAATTCGGGCGAACCCGTCCCGTTGCTCGATGAGGAAGAGGGTCCGCACTGGAAGGGGCTGGGGTCGAACAATGGCTGGTAGCGACAACTTCAAGATCGATCCCGAGCAGGTCAAGGCGCAGGCGCCCAAGCTCGCCGAGTTGGCAAGCGATCTCGCTACGGGTCTGTCCGCGTTGAAGTCCGGCTTGGACAGCATCGGAAACGCCTGGGGCGACGATGAATTCGGCCAGCGATTCGCGGCCAATTACACCGGCAAGGCCACCGACGCGCTGAGCGCGATCGAGGGTGCGGTGCAGATGTTCCAATTCCTGGAGAAGGGCGTCGACACCACAGGCGTGGCGTTCGAGAACCTCGATGAGGATTTCAAGTCCGCTCTCACGAAGATCACCAGCAAGATCGACGACAAGGACTGACCGGGGTGGGAATCGAAATACCTGATGCGCTGAAACCCGTTGCGTCGCTGGTGGTCTATCAGTGGCCGGAGACCGACGAAACCAGTCTGTGGGAAGCCGCGGACCAGTGGGACCAGATGGCCGCGCTGGTAGAGCAGGTCAACGACTACGGCGGCGACGTCATCAAGGTCGTGCTGGCGAATACCGAGGGCGAGACACACGACAGCATCGAGCAGTTCTGGAACAAGGCCGGTGGTGATGACGGCGCCCTTTCCGACCTGCAGGAATTCTGCGAGAACTTGGCGACGGCACTGCGGATCATGGCCGCATTGGTGCTAGCGGTAAAGCTCTTCATCATCTCGATGTTGGTCTATCTCGCAGTCCAACTCGCGATCGCGGCGGCGATGGCTGTGCAAACGCTCGGCGCGAGTGTCGCCCAAGGGGCCGCCCAGCAGGTGGCGGTGCGGGTCGCGATCACCCAGGCATTGAAGAAGCTGCTGGAGAACATCACCAAGTGGACGATCATCAAAGGTGCGGCGTTCGGTGCGGCCGTCGGATTCGGTAAGGAATTCGGCTTCCAGAGCCTCGAGAAATACCTCGGTGTCCGTGACGGTTACGACTGGAAAGAGCTCGCTTCCGACTCCGCCCGTGGCGCAGTCATCGGCGCCATCGCGGCTCCGGTGCAGCAGATGCTGAAGAATCAAGGATTGGGAAACCTCCCAGGCGACAATATCGGGTGGAAGGTTGGCGACACTTTCGGGCCGACCGCCCTGATCGCGAAGAAGATCGCTAACGAAGTTGTCAGCACAGTCTGGGAGGACGAAGGGATCGGCGAACGCGCGAAAGAGGTGGGGACGAAGGTCATTCGTAAGGAGATCGTCGAGGAACTGACTGAGCAGCCGAATCAGTCTCAGCCGAATTCGCAGAAGCCCTCAACCGCTGACCAGGGCTCGAGCCTTGATCTCCCCGCTCAATAGCGCGGGCTGTGCGCCCTAGCATCGCACAGCCGGAAGTGCTTGCAGCTCGCGGAAATTCGATGGAACCGAAGTCGGGGATGGTGCGTCCAACTCTGTGACGACACACTTCCGAGGTTGGTCGGGAGTGGCGTTGGGGGGCGGTCGGTGCCCGGAGTGGGGAGGGCACCGACCGTGTTGTCCGCTGGGGGAGGGGTCAGCGGCGGCGGCTGGTCAGGCGGTGGATGTAGAGGACCAGGGCCAGGACGGCGAGGATGCCGGCCGCGAGCAGGATGGTGCGGAGGCTGCTGCCGCCGTTGGATTCGGGGGCGGGGGCCGCCTCGTCGCGCGGGGGTGGGGAGGCCACGGCGGCGGACGGAGTGGCGGGGTTGCCGTTGCGGCTGGGGAGTGCGCCGACCTCGGAGCCGCGGGGGAGCGCGAAGCCGTAGTCCAGCAGGCGGGCGGCTTGCTGCCAAGGACGGATCGGCAGGACCTCGGCCTTGAGCAGGGTGACCGCGAGGCGGCGGCCGTCGCGTTCGGCGGCGGCGACGAAGGTGTGCCGGGAGTCGTCGGTGAAACCGGTCTTGCCGCCGAGCGCGCCCTCGTAGTTGTAGAGCAGATGGTTGTCGTTGGCGATGACGAAGCCCGGATGGTCTTTGTCCTCAGGGATTTTCGGGTCCTTGGGATAACCGGGGAAGTCGACCTGCTCGGTGTGGATGAGTTCGGCGAACAGCGGGATGGTCATGGCCTCGCGGAAAGCCCCGGACAGGTCGTAGGCCGAGGTGGTCATGCCGGGGCCGTCCAGACCGGAGGGCGTGGCGGCGCGAGTGTCCAAGAGGTACAACGACTTCGCCAGTTCGTTCATCTTCGCGACCGCCGCTTCGTCGCCGCCGAGCTGGGCGGCGATGGCGTGCGCGGCGTCGTTGCCGGACGCCATGACCAGGGCCTGCATGAGCTGACGGTTGCTGTAGCGGCCGCCGGGCCCGATGCCGACGCGGGTGCCGTCGACATCGGCGTCGGCCTGGGTTCCGGTGACCACGGTGTCCAGGTCCAGGGTGCGCAGCGCGACGATGGCGAGCAGCACCTTGATCGTGCTGGCCGGACGGTAGCGGCCGTGCGGGTCCTTGGCGGCGAGCACTTCCCCGGTGTCCAGGTCCGACACCATCCACGCGGTCGACGAAATGTCCTGCGGGAGAGCAGGTGCGCCCTTGGGCAGGACCACGCCGCAAGCGCCGAGCTGGGATCCGCCGACGGCGGGCGTCGGGATCGACAGCGGCTTGGGCGTCGTCGAGCCCGGCGCGGGCACCTCGGAGGAGTCGACCGGCGCCGGCGGCGTCGTCTTCTGCGGGCAGCCGTCGGTGTTCGGGGTGGTGAACGGCGTCGTCGTCACCGAACTCGGCGGGGTGGGTTGCGCGGACGCGCCGCCGGTCACGGCCGCGACGGCCAGCACGGCGCCGGCGGTGAGCGCGGCGAGGAGTGAGGTGCCCTGGATCTTCATCGGTAGCGAGCCTAACGGTGCGGGGCGAGCTGGTCCTGCGCTGCGCGGTGGCTTCCGGCGCGCCACAGCCGGATACGCAGATATTGACACCTACTACTAAATGGTGGTTACTATCAAAATAATGTAGCTACCACTTTTGGAGGGGTCATGAAGACGGAAGCGACCCGCCGCTGGCTGGCCTTGGGCGCCCTGGCGTTCTCGATGCTGGTCATCGGCCTGGACATCACCGTGCTGATCATCGCGCTGCCCACCCTGGCGGTCGATCTGCACGCGAATACCGCTGCGCTGCAATGGTTCAGCACTGCCTACACGCTGGCCCTCGCCGCCGTGATGCTGCCCGCCGGCGCGCTCGGTGATCGCTACGGGCGCAAGAAGATCCTCTTCGGCGCGATGCTGCTGTTCGGCGCGGCCTCGCTCGCGTGCGCCTTCGCGACCACCTCGGGTCAGCTCATCGCCGCCCGGGTCGTGCTCGGCGTCGCCGCCGCGGCGATGACTCCGCTGTCGTTGTCGGTGCTGCCGGTGCTGTTCCCCGACAAGGCGGAACGCGCACGGGCCATGACGATTTGGGTGACCGCCACCGCGCTCGGTCTGCCGCTCGGGCCCGTGCTCGGCGGGTGGTTGATCGATAACTTCTGGTGGGGTTCGGTGTTCCTGATCAATGTGCCGATCGCGGCGCTGGGTGCGCTCGCGGTGGCACTGCTGGTGCCGGAGTCGCGTAATCCGGAGCGGCGGCCGCTGGACCTCGCCGGTGTGGGGCTGTCGATGGCGGGAATGGCCGCGCTCACTTACGGTTTCATTCGATTCGGGGAAACCGGATGGGGTGACGGGTGGGGCTGGCTGGCGCTCGCCGCCGGTGTCGTGCTGCTGGCGGGGTTCCTGGCCTGGCAGCGCCGCAGCCGATTCGCCCTGGTCGACCTCGGCCTGTTCGCCGCACCCGGATTCCGTTGGGGCACAGTGTTCACCGTGCTGATCACCTTCGCGATGTTCGGCATGTTCTTCACGGTGCCGCAGTACTTTCAGGCGGTCCTGGGCGTCGACGCGCTCGGCAGCGGGTTGCGGCTGCTGCCGATGATCGGCGGACTGGTGGTCGGCGCCCGCATCGGCGATCGGCTGCTACCGAAAGCCGGTGCGCGCGTGGTGCTTACGCTGGGGCTGGTAGTCCTCGGCACTGGTCTCGGCCTCGGCGCGCTCACCGACACCGGCAGCCCCTACTGGTTCAACGCCCTGTGGACCACCGTGGTCGGCGCGGGGATGGGCTTGGCGATGCCGGTCGGCATGGCCGTCGCGGTCGACGATCTCGACGTCGACCGCGCGGGCGTCGGCTCGGCACTGCTGCAAGCGCTGCGCCAAGCCGCGGGCACCATCGGTGTCGCGCTGCTCGGCACGATTCTGGCCACCCGCTACCGCACCGAACTCGGCGCGCTCGACCGCGCCCCCTTCGATGACGGCGTGAACAGCGGTGTGGCCGCCGCCGGCGGTGACGCGTCGACGCTGGAAACGGTGCAGTCGGCGTTCGTCAGCGGCATGAGCCTGATGCTGTGGGTTTGCACCGCGATCTGCCTGCTGGCGGTGCCGCTGGCGCTCTGGGTGCTGCCGCGCAGGCCGGTTCAGCCGTTCGATGCGACGCGCGGCGCGACTCATGCGTCAGAATCGACACATGTCGGTTGAGCTACCAGGTGCAGCCCCCGCGGTCCCGGGCTTGCGCGAGCGGAAGAAGGAACGCACCCGCCGCGCGATCCGGACCGAGGCTTTCCGCCTGTTCCGTGAACAGGGCTACGGCGAGACCACCATCGAGCAGATAGCCGCGGCCGCGGAGGTTTCACCCAGCACCTTCTTCCGCTATTTCCCCAGCAAGGAACAGCTGGTGGTAGCCGACGACCTCGACCCGCCGATGATCGCCGAATTCCACGCCCAACCCCCGGAAGTCAGCCCGTTCCTGGCGCTACGCAACGCCATCGACGCGGTCTACGCCACCCTCACCCCGGAAGAAATCGCCTTCGAACAGGAACGTCAAGCCCTGCTCTACCACGTCCCCGAACTCCGCCCCGCCATCGGCGTAGAACTCGAGCGCGGCATCGACATGATCGCCGGCCTCCTCGCCACCCGCACCGGCCGCTCCGTCGACGACTTCGAAATCCGGGTCGCCGCCGGCGCCCTCGCCGGCGCCGGCGTAGCCATCTCCCTCATCCACCCCATCAACTCCGAAAACGTAGGCCGCGCCCTCGAATTCCTGGACCAAGGCATGCCCCTGAGCGAATAAGGGCCTATCCCGCCGCGTGGGCGATTACATCGTGGATTGCTTGCAGGATTTCGTCGGGGGCGTCGAGTTGGATGGTGCTGTGCTCGGCGGTGGGGAGTTCGCGGTATTCGCCGTGGGTGACGGCGGTGATCATCGCGGTGTAGAGGCGGGTTTTGCTCGCCGCGAGTTGGTTGCCGGCGGATTTGGAGAAGCCGAGGCGTTGAGTGGGATCGGGGGTGCGGGTGCCCAGGGCGATGAGGGGACGGTCGGGGAAGGGGCCGCCGGAGTGGAGTTCGGTGCGGAGGGCGGGGAGGTTGGTGCGTTCCTTGGCGCCGTTGATCATCCATTCCGGGGAGACATGGCCGGCGACGAGGGCGGTGCGGATCTCGGGGGGCCAGGCCGCGAACATCCTCCGGTAGAAGGGTTTCGAGAGGACGCGCAGCAGGGTGGTCTGGATCCGGCCGGGGGTGGCGGTGGGGGTTTTGTCTAGGTGTAAGGGGTCGGGCAGGTAGTCGTCCCAGTCCTCGTAGAAGGACTCCAGGGCGACCAGGCCCGCGACGTCGTCGGGGAAGAGCTGGGTGAAGCGGCGGGCGTAGGCGCCGCCGAGGGCATGGGCGACCAGGACGTAGGGGCCGGGGACCTCGGCGACGCGCAGCAGCGCGTGCAGTTCGATGGCGACGTCGGTGGCGGTGCGCGGCAACGGGATCGGGTCGCTCCAGCCGGTGCCGGCGCGGTCGTAGAGCACCGAGGTGGTGAATTCGGCGACGCGGTCGTGGATATTCAGGTAATCCAGGCCGACCGCGCCGGGGCCGGGGAGGAACACCACCGCCGGTCCGCCGCTGCCGGACCGGTGCAGGAACAGCCGCCGGTCCGCGAGTTGGTAGCGCTGCCCGATGGGTGGTTCGCCCTGCATGACCGTCTCCTGTTCGTTCGCCCCGCCCAAGTATTCCCGTGCCGCGCGGGATCAGTCGGCGACGCGCAGCAGGGGCGCGGCGCAGGTCCAGTGCTCGCCCGCGAGCACCACGTGGTCCAGGAAACGCAGACCCACGGTATTGGCGGCATCGACGAGCAGCGCGGTGGCGCGCCGGTCGTCGAGACTGGGGTCGGGATCGCCGGAGGGATGGTTGTGCACCAGGGCGAAGGCACGGCCGTCGTGCCGCAGCACCGTGTTCAGGATTTCCCGGACCGGGATCGGCACCTGATCGATGGCGCCCTCGGCGACGAAAACCTGACGGCGCAAACGGTTCTGCGCGTCGCAGACCAGTACCAGCAGCCGTTCCACCCGGGCGCCCGCGAACAGCGGCCGGGCCACGCCCACCACGTCGGCCGCGCACTCCAGCCGGACCGCGGTGTCGACGCTGTGCCGGGCCCGGGCGCCGAGGTGGAAAGCGGCGATGATGGTGGCGGCCTTGGCGGCGCCGATCCCGGTGCGCCGGGCCAGCTCCTCGGGCCGCGCGCCGGCCAGCCCGGCGACACCGCCGTGCTCGGCGAGCAGTTCGGCGGCCAGCTCCAGCACGCTGGCGCCGCGCCGCCCCTGACCGAGCAGCAGCGCCAGCAGTTCGCTGTCGCTGAGCGCGTGCGGGCCGAGCTCCAGCAACCGCTCCCGCGGCCGTTGCCGGGACGGCAGATTCGCAATCGGTACCGACATCTCGGACCCCCTCGCGTGTTGGAGAACCTGGATCATGCCAGGCCCCACCGACAGCTCCGGGCGTGGCGGCCGGCGGGCGGTCGGGCAGACTGTGCACAGCCGGATCTGAGGGATAGCGAATGTTGAAACGCCGCAAGGCAATCGTCGCCGCGGCCGCACTGCTCGCGGCCGCCTGCTCCAGCGCGCCCGCCGTCGAGCCGCCGCCGCGGCCGACGCTGGACCGCTTCTACCAGCAGCAGATCAGTTGGGGATCCTGTGCGGGCTTCGAGGGCACCGAGGAGGCCGAGGTCCCCATGGAGTGCGCCCGGGTGACCGTGCCCATCGACTACGCCGACCCGGACGGCGACACCGCGCAGATCGCCCTGTCCCGCATGCGGGCCCGGGGCGCGAAGATCGGGTCGGTGGTGACCAATCCGGGCGGTCCGGGCGGCCCGGGGCTGATCATGCCGGCCGCGCTGGCGGCGTCGCCGCTGGCCGATCGTTTCGATGTGATCGGGATGGACGTGCGCGGTCTAGGGGCGTCCACGCCACGCCTGGATTGCCAGGACAGCGAACAGCTGGCGGTGGAACGGCAACTTCTCGGCTTCAGCAACGCGTGGGGCGAGATCGATCAGATCGAGGAGGAACACGAGGATTTCGCCACCTCCTGCGTGCAGCGCTCCGGCCTGGATCTGGTCGCGCACGTCGGAACCGTCGACGTGGCACGCGATCTCGATGTGGTGCGCGCGGCGCTCGGCGACGAGAAGCTCACCTATTTCGGCGTCTCCTACGGCACCCGCCTGGGCTCCACCTATGCCGAGCTGTTCCCCACCCGGGTCCGTGCGATGGTGCTCGACGGCGGCATCGACCCGGCCCGCAATATCGACGACTCGGTCGTCGACGGCGCCGCGTTCCAGCGCGCCTTCGAGGCGTACAGCGCCGACTGCGCGAAGTCGCCGGACTGCCCGCTCGGCACCGATCCGGCGCGCGCCACCGAGGCGTTCCGCGCGCTGCTGAAGACGCTGCGCGAACCCGCGGTGCTGCTCGACCCCGACAAGCTGGGGTACTCCGACGTCCTGAGCATCACCATCAACGCGCTCTACCACCCGCGGTTCTGGCCCGAGCTGACCAAGGTGCTGGGGATCGTGCGGCGCGGCGAGTCGTTCCCGTTCGAGGAGGGCAGCTTCAGCCCGGGCGGCGAGAACGGCGACTACGTGCACAAAGCCGTGCTCTGCCTGGAGGACGCGCGCGTCACCGACCGCGCCGTCGCGACCGACCTGGAACGTCGCTACCGCGCCGCCGGGCCGATCTTCGATCCGGGCGAGCTGCCCGCGGAGATCCCGCTGGACGTCTGCGCCTTCTGGCCGGTACCGCCGAACACGCAGCCGCATCAGATCAGCGCGCCGGGGCTGCCGAAGACGGTGGTGGTGGCGACGACCGGCGATCCGGCGACGCACTATCAGGGCGGGGCGAATCTTGCCAAGGCCCTGGGCGCCGCGCTGCTCACCTACGAGGGCTTCCAGCACGGGGCGGTCTTCGACGGTGTGCCCTGTATCGACGAGCCGGTCATGAAGTACCTGAACGAGCTCGTCGCCCCACCGGACACCCGGTGCGTCAAACCGGGCTAGCCGTCGACCATGGCTCCCGAGTCCAGTGCCGGGAGCGGGCACAGTGCCGCCGAGGCGATGCGTTCCAGGTTGTGAAGTTGCCGCTCGTGCACCACGATTCGGCGCAGGGCCTCGTTCACGGTGGCGTTGGCCTCGGCGGTGCCCATGATGGCGGCCGCCGCGGCCAGCAGCTTCTGGTCGAGATCGATTCGAACGGTGTGCACTGGTGTCCTCCTTCAGCCACAGGACTTTCGCCATCTTGCGCTATGACCCCGCTCATATGCGGCAAATCGGTCGGTGAAGGTTGCGAAGACAAGTTGACCAGCTACCCTAGGGGGGTATAGTTCCCGGCATGGATCACGAGCACGGGACCCCTGCCGAGCCTGCCGCACACGCCGGACCCGGGCAGCACGGACACGCCGGATCGGACCATGCCGCGCACGCTACGCAGCATGGATCGGCGAGCTGGCAAATGGCGGCGCAAGCGACATTGCACTGTCTGACCGGCTGTGCCATCGGCGAGGTGCTCGGCATGGTGATCGGCACCGCGCTCCAGTGGAACAACGCCGCCACCATGGCCCTGGCCATCGTGCTGGCCTTCGTCTTCGGCTACGCGCTGACCATGCGCGGGGTCATGCAGGCCGGCGTCGCGTTCGGCGCGGCGCTGTCGATCGCGCTGGCCGCCGACACCGTCTCGATCACCGTCATGGAGATCGTCGACAACGCGATGCTGCTGATCATCCCCGGCGCGATGCACGCCGGTCTGGGCGATCTGCTGTTCTGGGGCGCGCTGGCGGTGGCCTTCGCGGTCGCGTTCGTCATCACCACGCCGGTCAACAAATGGCTGATCGGCCGCGGCAAGGGGCACGCGGTGGTGCACGCCTACCACTGACCACCACACGGACCATTTCCTAGGCAGTTTGCTCACCTGGACGGCCTTTCGTTGTCGCGGCGGCTGGGCGGTGCTTGCCTTGAGGCATGTTCACCGAAGCTCAGCTGTACTCCCCCGTAACCCGCAGCGGCGACGGCGATGTGACGGTGCACCTCAGCGACGAGCACCCCGGTGTCGGCGATCCCGACTACCGCACCCGTCGCAACGCCATCGCCGCGCTGGCGCTCGAGTACGCACCCGGAAAGCCGCTGCCCCGCATCGCCTACACCGAAGAAGAACAACAGGTGTGGCGGACGGTCTCCTACGAGCTCGCGCGCAAGCACGAGACCTACGCCTGTCAGGAGGTCCTCGACGCCGCCGCCCGGCTGGACCTGCCCGGCGATCACATCCCGCAACTGGACGAAGTCTCCGAGAAACTGTTCCCGCTCAGCGGTTTCCGCTATGTACCGGCCGCCGGCCTGGTGCCGCTGCGCGAGTTCTTCGGCTCCTTCGCCGACCGGATCTTCCACTCCACCCAGTACATCCGCCATCATTCCGCCCCGCTCTACACCCCGGAGCCGGACGCGATCCACGAGATCATCGGACACGCCAACCAAATCGCCAGCCCGCGCTTCGCGGCGATCTACCAAACCGTCGGCGAGGCCGTGAACCGGCTGGAAACCGACACCGCCCTCAAGTTCCTCGCCGACGTCTTCTGGTTCTCCATGGAATTCGGCGTGGTCCGCGAAGCCGGCGAAGTCCGCTGCTACGGCGCGGGCCTGCTCTCCTCCTTCGGCGAGATCACCGAATTCCGCGACGCCGACCTACGCCCCTTGGACGTGATCGAAATGGCCACCGCCACCTACGACATCACGCACTACCAGCCGATCCTGTACTGCGCGGAATCGATTTCGGAGATCGAGGACGTGGTCGGCGCGTTCTTCGCCACCATGGACGACGAAACCCCGCTGCGGGCGGCCCACGCCCGATCGAAAGTCGCGGGAGCACAATAGGCTCCGATGACGAAGGCCGCCACCATCTTTCGATGGTGGCGGCCTTCGTTTCCGGGACCGGGGGAGGTCAGCGCGTGAAGAGCAGGGCGCGCTTGACTTCCTGGATGGCCTTGGTGACCTCGATGCCGCGGGGGCAGGCGTCGGTGCAGTTGAAGGTGGTGCGGCAGCGCCAGACGCCCTCGACGTCGTTGAGGATGTCCAGGCGTTCGCGGGCGCCTTCGTCGCGGCTGTCGAAGATGAAGCGGTGCGCGTTGACGATCGCGGCCGGGCCGAAGTAGCTGCCGTCGCTCCAGTACACGGGGCAGGAGGTGGTGCAGCAGGCGCACAGGATGCACTTGGTGGTGTCGTCGAACCGGGCGCGGTCGGCCTGGCTCTGGATGCGCTCGCGGGTGGGCTCGTTACCCGAGGTCATCAGGTACGGCTTCACGGCGCGGAACGCGTCGAAGAACGGCTCCATGTTCACCACGAGGTCCTTCTCCACGGGCAGGCCGCGGATCGGCTCGACGGAGATGGTGAGCGGCTTGCCGTTCTTGGGCAGCATGTCCTTCATCAGGACCTTGCAGGCCAGCCGGTTCACACCGTTGATCCGCATCGCGTCGGAACCACAGACGCCGTGCGCGCAGGACCGGCGGAAGGTGAGCGTGCCGTCCAGGTAGGACTTGATGTAGATGAGCACGTTCAGGAAGCGGTCGGTCGACAGGACCGGCACCTGGAAGGACTCCCAGTGCGCGCCCTTGTCGTCCTCCGGGTTGAACCGAGCCACCTTGACGGTGACCATGACCGAGCCCTCGGGGACCGGAGCCGGCTTCTGCGGCGTCGACTTATCGAGTACGGCAGTCATCAGTACTTACGCTCCATCGGCTCGTAACGGGTCTGCACCACCGGCTTGTAGTCGAGGCGGATGTCGGAGATCAGCTCCGGACCGGTCTTGTAGGCCATGGTGTGGCGCATGTAGTTGGTGTCGTCGCGGTCCGGGTAGTCCTCGCGGGCGTGGCCGCCGCGCGACTCCTTGCGGTTGAGCGCGCCGACCACGGTGACCTCGGCCAGCTCCAGCAGGAAGCCCAGCTCCACGGCCTCCAGCAGATCGCTGTTGTAGCGCTTGCCCTTGTCCTGCACCGTGATCCGCGCGTAGCGCTCCTTGAGCGCGTGGATGTCGGTGAGCGCCTGCTTGAGGGTGTCCTCGGTGCGGAACACGGCGGCGTTCATGTCCATCGTGTACTGCAGCTCGGTGCGAATGTCGGCGACACGCTCGTTGCCGTGATCGGACAGGATCAGCGCCAGCCAGTCCTGCACCATCTGCGCCGGGTTCTCCGGCATGTCGACGAACTCGGTGCGCAGCGCGTACTCCGCGGCGGCGATGCCCGCGCGGCGGCCGAACACGTTGATGTCGAGCAGCGAGTTGGTGCCCAGGCGGTTCGAGCCGTGCACCGAGACGCACGCGCACTCGCCGGCGGCGTAGAGGCCGGGCACCACGTCGGTGTTGTTGCGCAGCACCTCGCCGCGGATGCGGGTCGGGATGCCGCCCATCACGTAGTGGCAGGTCGGCATGACCGGCACCAGCTCGTGCACCGGGTCCACGCCCAGGTAGGTGCGGGCGAACTCGGTGATATCGGGGAGCTTCTCCTCGAGCACGTCCTCGCCGAGGTGGGTCACGTCGATGTAGACGTAATCCTTGTTCGGACCGGCGCCCCGGCCTTCCAGCACCTCGAGCACCATCGAGCGGGCGACGATGTCGCGCGGCGCGAGGTCCTTGATGGTGGGGGCGTAGCGCTCCATGAAGCGCTCGCCGGAGGCGTTGCGCAGGATGCCGCCCTCGCCGCGGACCGCCTCGGAGATGAGGATGCCCAGGCCGGCGAGACCTGTCGGATGGAACTGGTGGAACTCCATGTCCTCCAGGGGCAGACCCTTGCGGAAGACGATGGCCATGCCGTCACCGGTGAGGGTGTGGGCATTGGAGGTGGTCTTGTACATGCGACCCGAGCCGCCGGTGGCGAACACGATCGACTTCGCGTGGAAGACGTGGATGTCGCCGGTGGCCAGCTCGTAGGCGACCACGCCGGTCGCGACGGGGCCCCGGTCGGAGTCGGTCATGACCAGGTCGAGCACGTAGAACTCGTTGTAGAACTCCACGTCGTGCTTGACGCAGTTCTGGTAGAGCGTCTGCAGGATCATGTGGCCGGTGCGGTCGGCGGCGTAACAGGCGCGGCGCACCGGAGCCTTACCGTGATCGCGAGTGTGACCACCGAAGCGACGCTGGTCGATCTTGCCTTCGGGGGTCCGGTTGAACGGCAGACCCATCTTCTCCAGGTCCATCACCGCGTCGATGGCCTCCTTGGCCATGATCTCCGCGGCATCCTGGTCGACCAGGTAGTCGCCACCCTTGACGGTGTCGAAGGTGTGCCATTCCCAGTTGTCTTCTTCGACGTTCGCCAGCGCGGCGCACATGCCGCCCTGGGCCGCGCCGGTGTGGCTGCGGGTCGGGTACAGCTTGGTCAGCACGGCAGTGCGCGCCCGGGGCCCGGCCTCGATCGCCGCGCGCATGCCGGCGCCACCGGCACCGACGATCACGACGTCGTAGCGATGCTCCTGAATCCGCGATTCACTCACGAGGGGTGCCTGTTCCTAACTGATGTTGGGGTCGAAGGTGAAGATGACGTAGGTGCCGACGCCCATGACCAGGATCATGGAGACGGCCAGCGCGGTCTTCAGCCAGAAGCGGGTGGAGTCCTTGCGCGAGTAATCGTCGATCACGGTGCGCAGGCCGTTGCCGCCGTGCAGCTGAGCCAGCCACAGCATGGTCAGATCCCAGATCTGCCAGAACGGGGAGGACCAGCGGCCCGCCACGAAGGCGAAGTTCAGGCGCTTCACGCCGCCGTCGAGCAGCAGCATGATCGTCATGTGGCCGAGCACGAGCACGATCAGCAACAGGCCGGAGAAGCGCATGAACAGCCACGCGTACTTCTCGAAGTTGTTGTTGGAGCGGGCGCGCGGCGAGCGCGGCAGATCCAGGGAGGCGGGCCGGTCGTAGGACTTACCGATAACTGGTGCGCTCATGATCAGTGCTCCGTGAAGAGGTAGAAGAACATGCGACCGATGGCGGGAATGCCCAGCAGGGCCACTACGCCGAGGACGACCCAGAGCATCACGGTCTGGTACTTCGGGCCCTTGGACCAGAAGTCGACCAGGATGACGCGAACGCCGTTGAACGCGTGGAACAGCACGCAGACAACGAGTCCCATCTCCATCAAGGCGACGATGGGGTTCTTGTAGGTCTCGATGGCCTGGTCATAGGTGTCGGGGCTGACCCGGACCAGCGCGGTGTCCAAGACGTGCACGAAGAGGAAGAAGAACAGCGTGACACCGGTGATCCGGTGCAGCGCCCACGACCACATACCCGGGTCGCCTCGATACAGCGTGAACTTCCGCTTCGGCGGGGCCGGAGCTTCTATCGTGGTCATAGAGTGCGGTGCCTCCAACGTCGTTGATGGACCCGGTCAAGGCCCTGTTTCCGACTGCGGGAGGGGGCTAATGCCCAGGTGGCCGCGCTTTGTTCCTGAAGCGCTGGCCCGCCGCCGGGAACCTGAACCGATCTGTTGTGGACTCTAATCCCCTGTTAATGCCGGAACTAATTCGGCGTGCCGTGCGTTGCGCTACATTGAGGCGAGTTAGGTTTACCTCATTCAATGCGTAAAGGGGTGCGCCGCAGCCTTCGCGCGGGCTCGCCCGGCTCGGTGAACGGAGGGTTTCCGATGCCGGAAATCGACTGGAATGTCCTGCGTGACAACGCAATTCAAGTCATGCGCAATGCCTATGCCCCGTACTCGCGGTTTCCGGTCGGAGCCGCTGCTCTCAGCTCCGATGGCCGAATTGTGAGCGGGTGCAATGTGGAAAATGTCTCATATGGATTGGGCCTCTGCGCCGAATGCGTACTCATCGGTAACTTGATTTCCGGCGGTGGGGGACGGTTGCTGGCTGTCTCCGTCACCGATTCCCGCGCCGAAATCCTGATGCCCTGCGGCCGCTGCCGCCAGCTGCTGTACGAGCACGGTGGCCCCGAACTCCTGATCGATCACAAAGCCGGGGCCAAGCCGCTACGCGAACTACTTCCTGATGCCTTCGGCCCGGATGACCTGGACGCGGGGCAGGTCTAGCTGATCAGCAGCCATCCTCGAGGGCGGCGTCGATCTCAGCCTCGGTCGCCAGGTGTACCTCGGGGATCGCGGCCGAGCGGACGCCGAGATGCTCCGCTATCAGCTGCAGGGTTTCGCCGACGCCATTCATGTGGGCGGTGGCGCGGGAGGCCCAGATCTCGAGCCCGGTGACTCGACGTGTCAGTTTGAGCTGGATCTCGCCGAAGCCTTCCTCGATTTCGGCAACACGAGTTTCGAGCTTGCCGACTCTGCTGTCCAGCTTTGCGTAGGTCATAACTCCCCCTATCTCCGAACCGAATGATGCAAGGAGGCTATCGAAGGGGGCCGACAAGAACCAGGGGTGCAGGCGCGGTTCGTGCCAGACTGGCGAATGTGACGGCACTGGACGCGGTTTCGATCATTACGACCAAGCGAGACGGCGGCGAGCTGTCGGACGCGCAGATCGATTGGGTGGTGGACGGGTTCACCAGGGGCGTCGTCGCCGACGAGCAGATGAGCGCGTTGGCGATGGCGATCGTGTGGCGGGGGATGACGCGGCGGGAGACGGCGCGGTGGACGGCCGCGATGATCGGTTCCGGGACCCGGATGGATTTCACCGATCTGCCGCGGCCGACGGTGGACAAGCATTCGACCGGTGGCGTGGGGGACAAGATCACGCTGCCGCTGGCGCCGCTGGTGGCGGCGTGCGGGGCCGCGGTGCCGCAGCTGTCGGGGCGCGGGCTCGGGCACACCGGGGGGACGCTGGACAAGCTGGAGTCGATTCCGGGCTGGCGGGCTGACGTTCCGGTCGCGCGGATGCGGGAGATCCTGGCGGATCCGGCGATCGGCGCGGTGGTGTGCGCGGCGGGGGCGGATCTGGCCCCGGCCGACAAGCGCCTCTACGCACTGCGGGATGTCACCGGGACCGTCGAGTCGATTCCGCTGATCGCCAGCTCGATCATGAGCAAGAAGATCGCCGAGGGCACCGCGGCGCTGGTGCTGGACGTGAAGGCCGGCACCGGCGCGTTCATGAAGTCGCCGGCGGACGCGCGCGAATTGGCTACCGCCATGGTCGAACTGGGCACCGACTCCGGCGTCCGGACCGTAGCCTTGCTGACCGCGATGGACACCCCGCTCGGCCGCACCGCGGGCAACGCCCTCGAGGTCGCCGAATCGGTGCAGGTGCTCGCGGGCGGCGGGCCCGCCGACATCGTCGAACTGACGATCGCGCTGGCCCGGGAGATGGTCGCGCTGGCCGGGCTGGACGTCGATCCCGCGGACGCCCTCGCCGACGGCCGCGCCATGGATCACTGGCGCGCGATGGTCCGCGCCCAGGGCGGCGACCCGGACGCGGCGCTGCCGACCGCCGCGCACACCGAAACCGTTCGCGCCGAACGCGCGGGCGTGCTCACCCGCCTGGACGCGATGGGCGTCGGCCTGGCCGCGTGGCGGCTGGGCGCGGGCCGCGCCCGGCAGGGCGACCCGGTCCAGTTCGGCGCGGGTATCGAAATGCATGCCAAGCCAGGCGATTCCGTCACCGCCGGGCAACCCTTGCTCACCCTGCACACCGACACCCCGGCTGCTTTCCCGGGCGCGCTGGCGGCGCTCGCCGGCGCGTACGACATCGGCTCGGCCGACGAGAAGCCCGCCACCCCGGTGCTGCTGGACCGGATCGCCCGCTGAGACGAGAGCACGATCACATGGCCCGATGATGTGACGACCTCCACGAACCAGGATGCCGGGAGCCCGGACTGGCGCTAGCGTGTGTACATGACAGGACCGATGCCTTTGACCCTTGCCTCGATCCGCCAAGCTCCCAAGGCGCTACTGCACGATCACCTCGACGGTGGTCTGCGGCCCGCGACCGTGCTGGAGCTCGCCGCCGATTGCGGATACGACCAACTACCCGCCGATGATGCCGTGGCCCTGGGCAATTGGTTCCGGGACGCCGCCGACAGCGGTTCGCTGGAACGGTATCTGGAAACCTTCGAGCACACCGTCGCGGTCATGCAGACGCCCGAGGGGCTGCGCCGCGTCGCCAGCGAATGCGCGCAGGACCTCGCCGCCGACGGTGTCGTCTACGCCGAAGTGCGCTTCGCCCCGGAACAGCATCTGGAGCAGGGCCTCTCGCTGGACGAGGTGGTCGAGCACACCCTCGCCGGTTTCCGCGAGGGCGAGAAGCTCGCCGCCGCCGACGGCCACCCGATCGTGGTGACCTGTCTGCTCACCGCCATGCGGCACGCGGCGCGCTCGCGCGAGATCGCCGAACTCACGGTGCGCTGGCGTGATCGCGGCGTCGGCGGTTTCGATATCGCCGGCGCGGAGGCCGGTTTTCCGCCCAGCCGGCACCTGGACGCCTTCGAGTACATGCGGGCCAACAGCGCCAACTTCACCATCCACGCAGGTGAGGCGTTCGGCCTGCCCTCGATCCACGAGGCGCTGGCGTTCTGCGGCTGCGACCGCCTGGGCCACGGCGTCCGGATCACCGACGACATCAAGGTGCCCGGCGCGATCGAGGACGCCCAGCTGGGCCTGGTCGCGAACTACGTGCGCAACAAGCGGATTCCGCTGGAGCTGTGCCCGTCGTCGAACGTGCAGACCGGCGCGGTGCCGTCGCTGGACAAGCACCCGTTCGACCTGCTGGCCCGGCTGCGCTTCCGCGTCACCGTGAACACCGACAACCGCCTGATGAGCGACACCAGTATGAGCCAGGAGATGCTGAAGCTGGTGGACACCTTCGGCTACGGCTGGTCGGATCTGGAGCGGTTCACCATCAACGCGATGAAGTCGGCGTTCATCCCGTTCCCGGAGCGTCTGCGGATCATCGACGACATCATCAAGCCGGGGTATGCGGTGCTGCTCGGTTAACGTCGCCGGGCCGCGGGGAGATTTTTCGCTGCGCTCGGATCGACGGCATTCGCGGTACCCACCCCCGTCATCGTGAGCGCGGCGAAGGATCTAGCGTGGATGAAATGACGGTGTTGCAGATTTCGCGTCGCTTCAACGGGCCGCCCGGCTCCGGAAACGGCGGCTACGTAGCCGGGCTGCTGGCCGAGCGGCACCCGGCCGCCATCGTCACCGTGCTGCTGCGGAACAAGCCGCCGTTGGAGACACCGCTGCACCTGCGGGACGGAAACCTGCTGGACGGCACGACCCTGATCGCGGAGTCGCGCGCCGGAGCGTTCGAACGCGATGTGCCGCAAGCGGTTTCCTTCGGCACGGCGGAGGCGGCGTCGAGCTCCTACCAGAGCAACGACATCTTCGCGGGCTGCTTCGTCTGCGGCAGCGGCCGGTCGGACGGGCTGCGGATCGAAGCCGGCGGGGTCGGTCCGGGACTGGTCGCCGCACCGTGGATTCCGGATGCCACGCTCCCGATCGGCAGCGCGCTGCTGTGGGCCGCCATGGACTGCCCCGGCGGCTGGTCCCTGGACGGCATGTTCGAACGCCCCGCCCTGCTCGGCTCGATGACCGCCACCGTGTTCGACCTACCCGCGGTCGGCGAGAAATGCGTCGTCGTCGGCCAGAACCACGGCGATCAGCGGCGCAAGTCCTTCGCCGCCACGGCCGTCTACGGCTCCGACGACCGCCTGCTCGGCCGTGCCGAACAGATCTGGATCCGCCTGAGCTGACGAAAAAGCCCGGCCCCGAATGTGATGGGGCCGGGCTCTTTCGGTTACGGACTACTTCTGCGGGTCGAGCCGCGACTCGAAGTTGCGCTCCAGCTCCCGCCAGGCCTTCGACTCCGCGCCGAACGGCGGATTCGGCGCCATCCGGGTCGGGTCCGGGTTGAGCAGGTAGGACACATACCAGCCCAGCGGCGTGGACACCGCGAGCGCCTGCTCGACCGCGTCGTCCTCGGCGTAGTCGGAGGCGTCGGTGAACAATTCCACCGCCAGCTCGAGCTGCTCGTAGTCCACCGCGTCCGGGCCCTCGGCCAGATCCTCGGTCAGGCCGGGCAGCACGTAGACGTTCTCGTCGGTCACCTCGACCTCCAGCGAACCGTCCACCGCCGCGGTCTGCACGTCGGTGTAGGTGCTGACCCGGGACAGATCGTGCTCGTGATCGTCGGCCAGGTAGCGGGCCAGGGCGCGCTCGGAACCGAACACCGAGATGGTGCCGTCCTTGCCGAGGAAGATCGGTTCGTCGTCGAGGTAGCAGCGCAGGGTGAAGAAGGTGCCCTCGGAGGTGACGATCTTGACCGGGTCGATGCCGACCTCGTGCCAGAACGAGTCGTCCTCGTCGTCTTCCTCGTCCTCGTCGTCCTTGGTCAGGTCGACGGTCTCGAACTCTTCTTCCTCTTCGCTGTCGGCCGCGTCGTCGGCGTCGACGACGTTCTCCTCGGCGGCCAGCAGCTCCGCCTCGGCGACCGCCACGGCGGCCTTGTCGACCTCGGGCACCGACACCACCGAGTCGACCGCGTCGAGGACGTTGTCCCAGTCCTTGACGATGGCGGCGCCGATCTGGTCCCAGATCTCCTCGCCCTCGCGGTCGGCGAAGAAGCTCGCACCGGCGGCCAGCGCGCCGAGCGCCGGATGCGAGCCGAAGAACTTGGTGACGACTTCCAGTTCGCACACCTCGCCGATGTTGCGCACCATCGACAGGGTGTCCTCGAGCTCGGCGACCGTGTCGACGTCGGGATCACCGGCGGCCAGCTCCGGCACCGCGACCAGATCGTAGGAGTGCGTGTCCTCGGGCTCCAGTTCGGCGGCTGACAGACCCGCGACGACCTTCCAGGCGGGATGGTCGACGAGGTCGTTGTCGGAGTCGGTCCGGATGAAGGCGGCCAGCTCCGCGACCGACTCGAATCCGTACAGCGAATCCTCGTGTCCGAGGAACGCCTCCCACTCGTCGTCACCGTCGCGCCAGCGCGGTGCCCACAGTGTGACGAGATCGCCGTCGGTCAGGCCGAGCTCGATCGGGACGATGTCTCCAGAAGCCATGAGCGGAAGCCTAACGACTCGCCGCGTCAGGCACTATCTCGACCGCCCCCAACGGCCTCCGCGGACCCCTCCGCGGCGGGTGCGAACGACTCGTTCAGTGCGGCAATGACGTTCGAGCGCTGCCCGCCCGCGTCCTCCGCGGCCTGCCGGCAGGCCCACACGATGAGCTGGCTGACGTCGGCCGGCGCCATCGAGGTGACCGTCTCCGACAACCGCAAGCCGATCAGCGCACCGTCACTGTCCACCTCGACGCTGACCGCGCCGTCCTCGGTGGTGAAGGCGCCGCGCACCTGCTTGAGGCCGTACAGCGCGGCCTCCAGGGCTTCCAGCTTCGCCGTCGCGTTGGCGACCAACGCGTCCATCTCAGCACTCATCAGACCGGCCTCATCCAGCTCGTCGGACCCGTGTCCTCGTCATCCATCCGGTCCAGTTCGTCGACCGCCTGCTGCCGGGTGGGCAAGCCGAGCTTGTCCAGTACCTCCGGCGACATGCCCGATTCGGCCAGCACCTCGCGGCGGCGGGCCCGGGCGGCGATCGCGGAGCGCTTCGTCAGGCGCAGGATCTCGGCCGCGAGAGCCTCTGCGCCATAACGGTATTCGCTGCGCTCGAACTTGATTTCGACCGGCATGCCCTGGTCGGTGGCGCGCACCGCGATGGTGCCGGACCGGTTCTGGCTGGCCGCCACGGTGACATTCGGAATCTGCTGCGGTTGACTCATTCGGTAGGCCTATAGAAGCCGTAGAACTCCATACCCACGTTCTCCGTTCGAATGGAACTGACTGCGACCGGGTTACCGGCCTCGACTAGTTGCCCGTTGCCGATGACCATGGCGACATGGCCGTCCCAAACGGCCAAGTCGCCAGGCTGCAGATCGCCGGGCGAGATCTGCTGTTTGCCGATGTGCTGCTCTTGGGCGAGGCGCGGCAACTCGACGCCGGCCTCGCTGTAGGCCCACTTGGTCAGGCCGGAGCAGTCGATGCCGTTCTTGGGGTCGTTGCCGCCCCACAGGTACGGCGTGCCGACCGCGGACAACGCCGAGGTGACCGCCTTGGCGGCCTTCTCGTTCGGCGCCTCCACCACGCTGCCGTCCGGCAGCGTGATCTTCACGCCGCCGTTTTCCGTCTTCTCGGTCTTCACCTCGCCGGTGTTCTGCTTGGCGGAGGAAGTGTTCGAGGCGCTCGGGGTCGAGGTCGCGGTCTTGCTGGTCGTGGCCTTGGTGGCGCTGGTCAGCAGGGAGGTGCCCGTGCTCAGCGCGCTGCTGGCCAGGCCGCTGGTGCCGCTGGTCAGGCTGTCCAGCGCGGACTTGGCGGTGCTGAGCAGGTTGGTGTTGGTGGACGCGGGCGAGGTGGACGGCGCCGGCGTCAGCTCCTTCATGCTCGCGGTCGAGGTGCTCAGCTCGGTCTGCGTCTTGTTGACCACCGAGATGCCCTGATTGAGGTGATCGATCGCGGTGCTCACCAGCGCCGTCAGGCCGACCGGGGTGGTAAGGGTGGGCAGCAGGCTGGTCGCGTTGCTGACGAAGGATTGGACGACGGTGTCGAGTTCTTTCTGCCCGGTCTCGACCTGTGCGGCAGCCTGATTGACCACCGTGGCCATCTCGGTCAGCAGGTCCGAGGTCTGGGCGGAGGAGGCCTGCACGCGCAGCGCCTTGGACGTCGCGGAGTCGGCGGTGGCGCCGTCCAGCGCGGTGTTCAGCTGGTTGATGCTGTTCTTGCCCAGTAGGTGCAGCTGCTCGAGTGCGGAGGAGGCGGAGGTCAGCGAATCGGACGCGCCACCGGACGGGATGACGCCGGAGCCGAAGCTGGTCAGCAGGCTGATCAGCGGCTGGGCCAGCAGATTGATGTCGATCACCGGATCATCCGTCCAGTTCGGCGGTCTTGAAACCGGCCGCGGCGCTGAGGTCCTGCTCGGTGAGGGCGGCGGCCGCGCTCCCGGTGGCGAGGCCCATGCTGGACAGCACGGCCGAGAGCTGCGCGATGGTGGCGACCTGCCCGGCGTGCGCCGCGGAATACGCGGCCATGAAATCACCGCCGATCAACCCCATGATCGGACCGAGGAGCGCCGGGTTCCCGCCGGCCGCGCTCGCGGCCGCCGCGGCCATCTCGGTGGCCATCACCTCGGCGGTCGCGCTGTAGGTGGCGATGCCCTCGGCGTCGGCCGAGAAATTATTGGCCATTAGTGCTTCCCCCATCCGTTTCTTCCCAGGCAGAGTACGTCATCCACTTAGTTCGACGCGCGGCCTTGTGATTCGGTTCCAGCCCGTCGAAAAAACTTTCCCGATGACCCCACCCGATGAACGCTCGCGTCGAGCTCGGCTACGACCTTATCGTTTCGGCATGCGTACGCACACCGTGGAGCACCCACTTGCCGCCGCCTTGCTGACCACCATGCGCGACGCGCGGACCCCGAACGCGGCCTTCCGGGCCGCGCTGCGCGATCTGACCCGGGTCCTGATCTACGAGGCGCTGCGGGAAGCCCCGGTCACCCGCTTCGAGATCGCCACCCCGGTGGCGCTCACCGAGGGCGTGCGGCTGGCGCAGCCGCCGCTGCTGGTGCCGGTGCTGCGCGCCGGGCTGGGCATGATCGACGCGGCCGTGGAGATGATTCCCGACGCCCGGGTCGGGTTCGTCGGCATCGCCCGCGACGAGGACACCCACCAGCCGGTTCCCTACATGCAGTCGCTGCCCGAGGACCTGGCGGGCCTGCCGGTCTACGTGCTCGATCCGATGCTGGCGACCGGGGGCTCGATGCGGCACACGCTGGAGCTGCTCGCGGCGCGCGGCGCCACCGACATCACGGCCGTCTGCGTCGTCGCGGCGCCGGAGGGCGTCGCCGCGCTCGCGGATTCGGGTCTGCCGGTGCGTTTGGTTACCGCCGTGATCGACGAGGGATTGAACGAGAACGCCTACATCGTCCCCGGTTTGGGTGACGCGGGCGACCGCCAGTTCGGTCCGCGCTGAGCGGTTCCGCTGGCGCACAGGGGATCGGGCTGATCCGATCTACAGCTGGCGGCAGTACTCAGCGATCTGGGCCAGCCGCTGGGCGGCAGTCTCTTTCGCTGTGGCGAGGGCGGCGCGCTCGGCGACCGGTTCGACTACCTCCAGGTAGCACTTGAGCTTCGGCTCGGTGCCGGACGGCCGGATCACCAGGCGCAGGCCGGCGCCTTCGAACACCAGTGCGTCGGTGTGCATTCGGCCCCGGGCCTGGAGCAGGTCGGTGTATTTCACCGGCTCGCCCGCGATCTCATCGGGTGGGCTGGTGCGCAGCCGGGCCACGACGTCGGCGGCGGCGCTCGCGTCGGCCAGGCGCAGTGACACCTGTGCGCCCGCGTGCAGGCCGAATTCCAGTGCGTAGTCGTCGAGTTCGTCCTGGAGCGTGCGGCCCCGGGCCTTCAGGCGCGCGACCAGGTCGGCGGCGACCACGGCGGCCGAGATGCCGTCCTTGTCCCGCACCGCGGCCGGGTCGACGCAGTGCCCGATCGCTTCCTCGTAGGCGTAGACGAGGCGATCGCCCGCGCGCGCCAGCCATTTGAAGCCGGTGAGGGTCTCGGCGTAACGGGCGCCGCGGGCGGGCGCCAGCTTCGACAGCAGCCGGGAAGAGACGATGGTGGTGGCCACCAAGGGATCACCACCCACGGAATCGCTGCGCGAGGCGGTGCTGAGGACGCAATCGGCAAGCAGCACACCGGTTTCGTCGCCGCGCAGCATCCGCCAGCCGGCGGGGCCGCGGATCCCCACCGCGCAGCGGTCGGCATCCGGATCGAGCGCGATCGCCACCTCGGCCTGAACCCGCTCGGCCAGCGCCAGCAGCAGGTCGGTGGCGCCGGGCTCCTCCGGATTCGGGAACGCGACGGTGGGGAAGTCCGGGTCCGGTGCGAACTGCTCGGGCACCACGTGCACATCGGTGAACCCGGCTGCCGCCAGCGCTCGTACCGCGATCGCACCGCCGACGCCGTGCAGCGCGGTCAGGGCGATGCGCACATCGGCGCGGGTTCCGGGCCCGCCGATCAGCTCGCGCAGCCGCCCCACCCGATCCAGGTATCGCCGCACCAGATCGTCGTCGGCGGCGGCGACCGGCAGCCGCTCGATCGGTCCGGTGATCGCTTCGATGCAGCGTTCGATCTCGGTGTCGGCGGGTGCGATCAGCTGGGAACCGCCGTCGAGATAGACCTTGTAGCCGTTGTCGGCGGGCGGATTGTGCGACGCGGTGATCTGCACCCCGCACACCGCGCCCAGCTCCCGCACTGCGTACGCGACCACCGGCGTCGGCACCGGCTCCGGCAGCAACAGCACCGGAAAACCGGCCGCCGCGAAGATTTCCGCGGTCGCGGCGGCGAATTCGGCGGAGCCGTGCCGGGCGTCGCGGCCCACCACCACGGTGCCGCCGCCCAGGCAGCGTCCGCGCAGCCACACGCACAGCCCCGCGGTGGCCCGCGACACCGTTTCCACGTTCATGCCGTCCGGGCCGTCCTGTAGCGGGCCGCGCAGACCGGCCGTGCCGAACCGCAGCATCTACAGCCGCTCCAGCACGCCGCGCAGCAGTTTGCCCAGGCGTGGTGCGGCGGCCTGGCCCTCGGCCAGCACCTCGGCATGCGACAGGTGCGCGCCGGAGATGCCCGCGGCCAGATTGGTGACCAGCGAGATGCCCAGCACCCGCGCGCCCAGCGCCCGGCAGGCGATGGCTTCCAGCACCGTCGACATGCCGACCAGGTCGGCGCCCATGGTGCGCAGCATCCGGATCTCGGCCGGGGTCTCGTACTGCGGTCCGGTCAGGCCCGCGTAGACGCCGTCGGTCAGGCTGGGGTCGACTTCCCGTGCCAGCGCCCGCAATTCGGGATCCCACGCGTCCACCAGGTCGACGAAGCTGGCCCCGGTCAGCGGCGTGCGACCGGTGAGATTCAGGTGATCGCTGATCAGCACCGGTTCACCGACATCCAGGCCCGCGCGGATTCCGCCGGCGGCATTGGTGAGCAGCACGATCTCCGCGCCCGCCGCGATCGCGGCCGCCACCGGGTGCACCACCTCGGCGGGCTGATAGCCCTCGTACAAATGCTGACGCCCCATCAGCAGCAGCACGGATTTGTCGTGCATGGGCACCGAATGCACCATCCCGACATGGCCTTGCGCGCTGGGCGTGCCGAATCCGGGCAGCTCCGGCATCGGCACCGACGCGGCCGGTACGCCGATTTCCGCGGCGGCCTCCTGCCAGCCCGATCCGAGCACCACCGCGACCCGGTGACGTTGGACTCCAGTACGTTCGGCGATCGCCTGAGCGGCCTCTTCGGCAAGCATGAAAGTCACGATAGTCGGGTCGTATCACCCGTGCCGGGTCTGGTCCGTCGCCAGTTCCGAAATAACTTCCTACCCGCGAGTAGGGGAGCGGCGCGAGCCGGGATACGCTGCACCCATGCCGTACCTGGAACGTGAAGGTGATGTGTTCGTCCTGTACCTCGGAACCGAGGGCCAGACAGACAACGAGAACCGCTTCCACCCGGACTGGATCGATCGGGTGCACGCGCTGCTCGACGAGGTCGAGGCGTCGGAAGGTCCCGCCGCGCTGGTCACCACCGCGACCGGCAAGTTCTTCAGCAATGGCCTGGACACCGATTGGCTGTTCGGCAACCTGGACCAGATGCACTGGTACCTGGATCGCGTGCACTCGATCTACACCCGGCTGCTGACCTTCCCGATGCCGACCGTCGCCGCGCTCAACGGCCACGCCTTCGGCGCCGGCGCGATGCTGGCCACCTCCTGCGACTTCCGCGTGATGCGCGCCGATCGCGGTTTCTGGTGCCTGCCCGAGGTGAACCTGGGCATGCCCTTCACCATCGGCATGAACGCGCTGCTGACCGAGCGCCTGACCAACCAGGTGTGTGTGCTGGCCATGACGACCGGGCACCGTTTCCCGGCGGATCAGGCCATCGCCGCGGGCATCGTGGACGACTCGGCCGATGCCGAGACGTTGCTGAGCACCGCCGTCGCGCGCGCCGCGGCACTGGCGGGCAACCGCAAGCCGAACCTGCCGATCATCAAGCGGGCGCTGCACGCCCAGGCCCTCGACGGCCTCGCGGTCAAGACCACTCCGGAGAACCTGGCGTTCGCCGCCGGATAACTCCGCGCTGGAGCCGGGCCCGGGCCGCAACCCGTGCCCGATTTGCACACCAGTGCGACACTGTGTTCCATGCCATCACCGCGCAGCGGTCAACATGAGACGCCCGGCGAGCTTCATGCCGGGTGTGTGTCGGTGGACGGCACCCGGTCGGATGTGGCTATCAAGGCCGCCGCGGCGCGGCTGATCGAGCTCTCGCACAGTATTCACGCCGAACCGGAGCTGGCGTTCGAAGAGCACCGCAGCGCCGCCAAGACCATCGAGCCCTTGGCCGAACGCGGCTTCCACATCGAAACCGGCGTCGCCGACCTGCCCACCGCCTTCCGCGCCAGCTACGGCAGCGGCGAGCTGACCGTCGCGCTCTGCGCCGAATACGACGCGCTGCCCGGCATGGGACATGCCTGCGGGCACAACATCATCGCCGCCGCCTCGGTCGGCGCGGCCCTGGGTCTGGCCGAACTCGCGGACGACCTGGGCCTGACCGTTCTGGTGCTCGGCACCCCGGCCGAGGAGAGCGGCGGCGGCAAGGTCCTGATGCTCGACCGCGGCGTCTTCGACGATGTCGCGATGGCGATGATGGTGCACCCCGGGCCCCGGGATATCGCGGGCGCGCACTCGCTGGCGCTGGCCGATCTCGAGGTGGTGTTCCACGGGGTGGAGGCGCATGCCAGCGCGGCCCCCGAACTGGGCCGAAACGCCGGGGACGCGATCACCGTCGCGCAGGTTGCGATTGGTTTGCTGCGGCAACATATCCGGCCAGGTCAGCAACTTCACGGTATAGTCGGCGACGGTGGCGTAGCCCCCAACATCGTGCCCGGACGTGCGGAACTGCTGTATTACCTACGCGCAGTCGACTCCGCATCCCTCGAAGAGCTGATGCGACGCGCATCGGATTGTTTCGAGGCGGGCGCCCTCGCGACCGGCTGCACCCACGAAATCCGGACGCTCGCACCGACATATACCGAGCTGACGCCCGATCCGGCACTACTGTGTGCCTATCGCGAGCAGATCGCCGACCTGGGCCGGGTGCCGATCGCACCGGAAATCGAGGCGCAGCGACCGCTCGGCAGCACGGATATGGGCAATGTCACCAACGTCATCCCGGGCATTCACCCGGTTATCGGCATCGATGCCGGTGGTGCGGTGACGCATCAGCCCGGTTTCGCCGCGGCAAGCATCACTGCCTCGGCGGATCGCGCCGTCGTCGACGGCGCGGTCGCGCTCGCGCGTACCGCTGTGGCGATAGCTCGCGATGACGTACAGAGAGACAGGTTGTTGCAACGGCTGGTTCAACGACAGGAGGAAATTCGGTGAGTAGTACCGGCGGTTCGGGCCCGGTGACGGGGACCGCGGCGGACCACGAGGCAATGGTGGCCGGCGTGGACGCCGCGGAGGCGTTGCTACGCACGAAGGGGCGGCGCGCTGTCATCGACACCGTGCCCGCGGGCCGTGCCGTCGTGGACGCCTGGCTGGCCGAGCACGCGGTCGACCTGGTCGGGTGGCGCCGGCACATTCACGCCAACCCGGAACTGTCGCGCACCGAATTCGGCACCACCGAGTTCATTTCCTCCTGGCTCACCAAGGCCGGGCTCAACCCCCAGAAGATGCCCGGCGGTACCGGTCTGATCTGCGATATCGGCCCGTCCGACGGCCCGCGCATCGGCTTGCGCGCCGATATGGACGCGCTCCCGCTGCAGGAGTTCACCGGCCTGTCCTTCGCCTCGACGGTCCCGGGCGTCTCGCACGCCTGCGGCCACGACGCGCACACCACCATCCTGCTCGGCACCGCGCTCGCGCTGTCGGAGATGAACCTGCCGGTCGGCGTGCGGTTCGTCTTCCAGCCCGCCGAGGAGGTCATGCCGGGCGGCGCGATCGACATGGTCGCCGCCGGCGCGATGGAGGGCGTGGACCGGATCTTCGCGCTGCACTGCGATCCGCGCCTGGAAGTCGGCCGGGTCGGCATCCGCGTCGGCGCGATCACCTCCGCCGCCGACACCGTCGAGCTGGTGCTGGATTCGCCGGGCGGGCACACCTCGCGTCCGCACCTGACCAGCGATCTGGTCTACGCGATCGGCACCGTCATCACCGGCCTGCCCGGTCTGCTCAGCCGCCGCATCGACCCGCGCACCAGCACGGTGATGGTGTGGGGTGCGGTCTCGGCGGGCAAGGCGCCCAACGCGATTCCACAGACCGGCATGCTCACCGGCACGGTCCGCACCGGCGACCACGCGACCTGGTCGCTGCTGGAGCCGATGGTGCACGAGATCGTCGACGGCCTGCTCGCCCCGACGGGCGTGCGGTACCAGCTGAACTACCGGCGCGGCGTGCCGCCGGTGGTCAACGACGAGCAGTCGACCCGGATGTTCGAGTCCGCGATCCGCGCCCTGGGCCCGGACGCGCTGGCCGACACCATGCAGTCCGGTGGCGGCGAGGACTTCTCCTGGTATCTGGAGGAGGTGCCGGGCGCGATGGCGCGCCTGGGCGTCTGGTCCGGTCGCGGCGAGCAACTGGATCTGCACCAGCCGACCTTCGATATCGATGAGCGCGCGCTCTCGGTCGGCGTGCGAGTGCTCAGCAACATCATCTTGCAGGCCGGCTAGCCCCTCTTTACAGACGAAGGCCGCCCTCCTGATCCAGGAAGGGCGGCCTTCGTGCTTTCCAGTTATCTGCCAGTTTTCGGAATTATTCAGCCGAAGGTGCCGGGCCCGACATTCTTGCTGTTGCGAGTGCGCAGGGCGTGTACGTAATCCTCGGGCGCTCCCGCCTTTTCGGCGGCGTCGGCGATCACCCCGAGGTAGCGGGCGGAGGGCAACCCGCCCTCGTAGGCGTCCAGCACGTACAGCCAGGCCAGCGTGGTCTCGGCGTTGTTGTTGGGATTGCGGGTCACGCGCAGCCGGATCTTCTTGTGGATCCCGAAATCCGAGCCCTCCCAGCGATCGAGGCTTTGCTCGTCTTCCGGGGACACGTCGTAGAGCACGACGAACACCCGGGACCCCGGGTCCTCGACGACCGTGGCCAGCGGCCCTTCCCAGCCGATATCGTCGCCGGCGAAGGTGAGTCGCCAGCCCTCCAACCAGCCCGTTCCGGACATGGGGGAGTGCGGACAGCGCTCGAGCATCTGGGACGAGTCCATGTTCGACCCGTAAGCGGCGTAGATCGGCACGTAGCAAAGGGTAGCCAATAATGGACCCTTACCGCCCGTATCCGGCCCAGACTGTGTTTTTTCCCGCGCGAGGCACGGCGTGTTGGGGCCTATAGGGTTGCCCGCCGCTCGCCGGATTAACGTTGTAGGGGTCAGCGCCGGAGATCCCGGTCGACAGCTCGAGCGGAGGTACCCATGACCCGCATTGCCATCATCGGCGGCGGCCCGGCCGGCTACGAGGCAGCGCTGGTGGCGTCGGCGCACGGCGCGACGGTGACAGTGATCGACTGTGACGGTATCGGCGGCGCGTGCGTGCTCTGGGACTGTGTGCCCTCCAAGACTTTCATCGCCTCCACCGGCGTGCGCACGTCGCTGCGCCGCGCCAAGGATCTGGGCATCACGCTGGACCCGGAGGCGGCCACCGTGGACATGCCCGAGGTGAACGCCCGCGTGAAGGCGCTGGCGCTGGCCCAATCCGCCGATATCCGTTCGAAGTTGCAGGCCGCCGGGGTGTCGGTGCTGCAGGGCGGCGGCGAGATCCTGGAGGCGGGCGGGCCGCTGTCCGCGCACCGGGTGCTCGCGAAGCTCGCCACCGGCACCGAGCAGATCATCGAGGCCGAGGTGGTGCTGATCGCCACCGGCGCCAGCCCGCGCGTGCTCCCGGGCGCCGAACCCGACGGCGAGCGCATCCTGAACTGGCGTCAGCTCTACGACCTGCAGGAGCTGCCGGAGACGCTGGTGGTGGTCGGTTCCGGTGTCACCGGCGCCGAATTCGTCTCGGCCTACACCGAAATGGGTGTGGAGGTGAAGCTGGTCTCCAGCCGCGACCGGGTGCTGCCGGGCGAGGACGCCGACGCGGCGCTGGTGCTGGAGGACGCGCTCGCCGAGCGCGGCGTCGAGCTGGTCAAGCACGCGCGCGCCGACGCGGTGGAGCGCACCGCCGACGGCATCGTGGTGAAGCTCTCGGACGGGCGCACGGTCACCGGCTCGCACGCGCTGATGACGGTCGGGTCCACCCCCAATACCGACGGCCTGGGCCTGGAACGGGTGGGGATCGAACTGGACCGCGGCGGTTACCTTCGCGTGGACCGGGTTTCGCGTACCACCGTGCCGGGCATCTACGCGGCCGGCGACTGCACCGGCCTGCTCCCGCTGGCCTCGGTGGCCGCCATGCAGGGCCGCATCGCGATGTACCACGCACTCGGCGAGGGCGTGCAGCCGATCCGCCTGAAAACCGTTGCCTCCGCGGTGTTCACCCGCCCGGAGATCGCCACCGTCGGCGTCAGCCAGACCGCCATCGACAACGGCGAGGTGCCGGCGCGCACGGTGATGCTGCCGTTGAACACCAATCCGCGGGCCAAGATGTCGGGACTGCGGCGAGGTTTCGTCAAAATCTTCTGCCGCCCCGCGACCGGCGTGGTCATCGGCGGCGTGGTGGTCGCGCCCATCGCCTCGGAGCTGATCCTGCCGATCGCCCTTGCCGTGCAGAACAATCTGACCGTCAACGACCTGGCCCAGACCTTCTCGGTCTACCCCTCGCTGACCGGCTCGGTCACCGAGGCCGCCCGCCAGCTCATGCGCCACGACGACCTGGATTAACACTCTCTTGAGGTGACCCGCGGCACTTCGGCCAGTGTGGTTGGCGCGGCGGCTTTTTCGTCGCGTTGCCTATACCACGATCTTATGGTTGACTCCGGGCAGAGATGCGATCGGCGGGCGGTCGCGTGGTTGCTGTTGCGGGGGAGCAAGTCCTTTCACCACAGGAACGGCGGATGGCCCACGGGTCGTCGGGGATCGTGTGCGAAAGGGATTGCGAAAAGTGAAACACCGTAAGCCGAACGGGGCGCAGCGGGCGGTGGCGGGCACTTCGATGCCGCTGGCGGCTGCCGCTGTCGTGGCTACTCTTCTCGCAGCTCCGGCCGGGGCTGTTCCGAACGAACCGACCACGCCCACCACGCCCGCACCCGCACCGGCCCAGCCCGGCAATCCGACAACCCCGGAGACGCCGGAGACCCCCGCGCCCGAGCCTGGTGCGCCCACCGACCAGGAAGAGCCGGGCCAGCCCACGCCGAGCCAGCCGGGCATCACCAATCCGAATCCCGATGAGGTGAAGCCGGATCCGAAGAAGGATCCGAAACTGGCCCCGAGCCAGCCGGGCGTGACCGCCCCGCGTATCGCGCCGCTGCCGGTGCCGGGCCAGTCCGCCGAGGATCGGCCGGCCGCGGCCGGCGATCAGTCCGCGCCGGCTACGCCTACGCAGCCCGGTATCGTCCCGCCGAACCCCAATCCGAGCCCGAAGCCGGAATCGGATGTTCCCGCGGCACAGCCGGAGTCGCAGGAAAACCTGGTGCAGGAGCCGCCGCGCTGGCAGGCCCCGCGACTACAGGCCGCGCCCGCCGCGCCGGTGGTCGAGATGGAGGGCCCGCGCTCCGAGGTTTCGGCGAACGTGGACGGCGGCGCGCTGCTGCCCGGTTTCGTGGCCAACACGCACCACTTCAACAACGAAGCCGGATACGTCGGCACCATCGGCTACCGCACCCCCACCGGCGCCGGTGAAGCCGGTGTCTCGGTGGAGTACCTGGACGCCAACAGCATCAAGATCACCAGCTACACCGGTGGCGAAGGTCTGGCCGACAACAAGAACTCCTTCGTGCTCGACACCACTCAGGCCAACGCCGCCAAGGCCGCGGTCGAGGGGTGGATCGCGGCGCAGCCGGGCGGCGCCGCTGCCCTGGAGGCCGCCGCGCGGGTTACACTGCCGTCAATAATCCCGGCGGGCGACATCGCGCCGCAGACGGTCAACGTCGGTGGTGTCACCACTCAGTGGGGTGGTTCGGTCCAGTACTGAACCGAGCTTTTTCAACGGGTGGGGCGGTCGTTCGCGACCGCCCCATACGTGTGTCCTGGGGAAAGGATTGGCTGTGGGCTCCGAAGGCGACGCGAAAGACAACGAAGCGGACCGGTCCGGGTCGGAGTCTGCGCAGGGTGAATTCGGCCGACCCGTGGGCGATTTCGGCCCGCCGGTGGGCGACTTCGGACCACCGGTGGGTGACTTCGGGGCCCCCGTGCATGATTTCGGCGCTCCGGTGGGCGATTTCGGGCCTCCCGTAGACGATTTCGGTGGTCCGCCGTTAGACCAGACCGGTCCACGCTGGACCACGCCGTCTGCCCCCGATCGGCCGGGTCTGGGCTGGCGGCCGGCGAGCGATGCGGTCACGTCGCCCGCCACTCCGGCGACTCCGTCCGCGCCTTCCGCCCCGTCCACGCCTTCCGCCCCGTCCGCACCTTCCACTCCGCCCGCCCCGCCCGCCGATTTCGGGTCCGAGGCCGCCACGACGCGTTACCAAGCCGCACCCGCACCCGCACCCGGTGCCGATGCCAAGCAGCAGCCACCCGAGCGCGATCAGTGGTGGAGCACCCCCTCCGATTACAACCTCGAGGACGACGACGAACCGTCGGCGTACCGTCGCGGCTCCGCCTCCGGTCTTTCCTGGGCCGACGACCCGATCGCGCAGCGCCTCGCGCCGAGCACACCGGCTACCAAGCCCGACGAACCGAGTTCCAAAGGCCGCTGGCTCGTCCTCGGCATCGCGGGCGCGCTGGCCGTGGTGATCGGCTTGGTGGTGATCATCATCGCCATGAACCGCAACCCGGGCGGCGAGCCGGAGCAGACTGCCGCCCCGGCTCCGACCCCGGCGGCCACGACCTCGCAGGCCAACAGCTGCCAGTCCGCGGTCGAGGGCAATGTCACCACCGGCAACGGTCCGGGCGACACCTCCAGCGGCGAGAAGGCGATCCTCGGCTTCCAGCATGCGTACTACACCGATCGCAACGGCGCGCTGGCGCGCAGCTTCGTGGCGCCGGGCGCGAATGTCGAGCCGCCCGAGGATCTGCAGCGGACGATCGACCAGCAGATCCCGAAGGGCACGACCTATTGCCTGCGGATCACGTCGATGGCGCCCGATCGCTTCAATGTCGTGGTCACCGAGCATCATCCCAGTGGCAACAGGCAGTACTTCTACATCATCAGCACCGTGAACGTCGAGGGGCGGCACCTCATTCAGGTCATCGGGTCCATCTGAACGCGTTTCCAACGAATGATGAACTGCGGCAGTGCATTTCGGTCTAGGCGAAGTTGAAAATCTCCTTGACTGTCGGATGACTTCTTTGTAGCGTCCTTCATGTCAATCAAGGAGGGGAGTTCAACATGTTCAAGAAATTGTTTGCCGGCGCGGTGATCGCGGTCGGCCTGGTTGCGATCGTTCCGGGTGTTGCCACCGCGGGGCCTTGTCAGCCCGGTGTGTCCACGAACTGCAAGGACACTCCGCCGCCGCCGAAGTGCCAGCCGGGCGTATCGACGAATTGCCCGAGGCGCTGATAGTCGGTACCTGCTAGACCGAGTCGGCCGATGCCGGTGGTGGTTCATACCCCCACCCGCATCGGCCGATTTGCGTTGAAGCCGGTTCGTGTCACACCCGAGCATCTCGAATATTGAGAAAGCTATTTCACATATTGGTAGGTCTGTGCGAGTCTGGTGCCGCATACTTCGGCGTCACCAGGGAGGATTTCGCATGTCATCGACCACTCCACCGCTGGCGGGCAAACTCGGCGGCCTCCAGAGTTCGGTAATCCGCGACCTGCTGAAGCTGACCTCCCGCGCCGACGTGATCAGCCTCGCGGGCGGCCTGCCCGACGCGGGCCTGATGCCCCGCGAGCGCATCGCCAAGGCCGCCGAGGCGGCGCTCTCGACCGCGGCCTGCCTGCAATACACCGAGTCGCCGGGCTGGGCTCCGTTGCGCGCGGTCCTGGCCGAACGCGAATCGGCCCGGCTCGGTCGCCCCGTCGGCATCGACGAGGTCTTCGTGACGCACGGCTCGCAGCAGGCGCTGTCGCTGCTGGCCGAGGTGCTGCTCGACCCCGGGGCGCTGGTCATCGTCGAAGATCCCGCGTATGTCGGTGCGCTGCAGGTCTTCCGGGCGGCGGGCGCCCGAATCATCGCCCTGCCCATGGATTCCGAGGGCATGCGCGTCGAACTCCTGGCCGAGCTCCTCGCGACCGGCGAACGGCCCGCGGTCGTCCACACGGTCAGCAACTTCCATAATCCGGGCGGCGTCACCATGAGCCCGGCGCGCCGCCAGGCCCTCGCCGAACTCGCCGACGCACACGGTTTCTGGGTGATCGAGGATGATCCCTACGGCGAACTCTGGTTCGATCGCCCCGCCCCGGCGCCCGTCGCGACCTACTCCCGCAAGGTGATCCGGCTCTCCAGCTCCTCGAAGATCATCGCCCCCACCCTGCGGGTCGGCTGGATGATCGCCCCGCCCAGCGTCTTCGGCGGCGTCGAACTGCTGAAGCAGGGCGCCGATCTCTGCGGCTCGGCCCTCACTCAGCAGATCGCCGCCGATCTGCTGTCCGACGAGGCCTGGCTGACTGCCCACGTCGACACCGTGCGCACCGCCTACGGCACCCGCGCCAAGGCGCTGGTGCACGCCCTGCGCGCGAGTTTCGGTGACCGTCTCGTCTGCACCGACGCCACCGGCGGCATGTTCGTCTGGGCCGATTTCACCGACGGCACCGACACCAAAGCCCTACTGCCGCAGGCTCTCGACGCCGGCGTCGCCTATGTGCCGGGCTATGCCTTCGCGGCCACCACGGGTTACGCGAACTCGCTGCGCCTGTGCTTCACCACCTCCGACCCGGTGACCCTGTCCGAGGCGGTGCACCGGTTGGCGCGGGCCGCCGCCTAGTCGACCCAGTCGTAGGTGCGTTCGACCGCCTTGTTCCATTCCTTCAAGCGCTCTTCGCGATCCGCTTCGGACATGGCCGGTTCCCAGGTCTTGTCGGCGGCCCAGTTCGCGCGGATATCGTCGGTGTTCGCCCAGAATTCGACGGCGAGCCCGGCCGCGTAGGCGGCGCCGAGGGCGGTGGTCTCCTTGACCACCGGGCGCACCACGGGGACGTCGAGGATGTCGGATTGGAACTGCATCAGCAGGTCGTTGTCGGTCATGCCGCCGTCGACCTTCAGCGTGGTGAGTTCCAGGTCCAGGTGCTCGGATTCGGCGTCGGCGCGCATCGCGTCGACCACCTCGCGGGTTTGGAACGCGGTGGATTCCAGGATGGCGCGAGCCAGGTGCGCCTTGTTGACGAAGCGGGTGAGACCGGCGATGACGCCGCGGGCGTCGGGACGCCAGCGCGGTGCGAACAGGCCGGAGAAGGCGGGCACGAAGTAGGCGCCGCCGTTGTCCTCGACGCTGCGGGCGAGCGGTTCGATGTCGTCGGCGGATTCGATGATGCCGAGGTTGTCGCGGAACCACTGGACCAGCGAGCCGGTGACGGCGATGGAGCCTTCCAGGGCATAGACGGCGGGCTGGTCGCCGAGCTGGTAGCAGACCGTGGTGAGCAGGCCGTGCTTGCTGACGATCGGCGTGGTTCCGGTGTTCAGGAGCATGAAATTGCCGGTGCCGTAGGTGTTCTTGGCTTCGCCGGGCGACAGGCAGGCCTGGCCGAAGGTGGCGGCCTGCTGGTCGCCGAGAATGCCCGCCACCGGAGTACCTTGCAGTGCACCGGATTTGATCTCACCGTAGACCTCGGAGGAGCTGCGGATCTCCGGCAGCATCGCCTCGGGCACACCGAACTCCGCGCAGATCTTCGAATCCCATTGCAGGGTACGAAGATCCATCAACATGGTGCGGGAGGCATTGGTGACATCGGTGATGTGCAGGCCGGTGAGGTGCCACAGCACCCAGCTGTCCATGGTGCCGAAGCACAGCTCGCCCGCCTCGGCGCGTTCCTTCGCGCCCTCGACGTGGTCGAGGATCCAGCGCAGCTTCGGCCCGGCGAAGTAGGTGGACAGCGGCAGGCCGGTGCGCTCGGCGTACCGCGTCGGCCCCTCGTCGCCGCCGAGTTCGGTGACGAGTTTGCCGGTGCGGGTGTCCTGCCAGACGATGGCGTTGTGGATCGGCTTGCCGGTAGCGCGCTCCCACACCACGGTGGTCTCGCGCTGGTTGGTCACGCCGACCGCGGCGATGTCCGCGGCGGTCAGATCGTGCTTCTTCAGCACCTCGCCGATGACATGGTCGGTGTTGCGCCAGACCTCCTCCGGGTCGTGTTCGACCCAGCCCGCGCGCGGGAAGATCTGCTCGTGCTCCTTCTGGGCCACCCCGACGACGCGGCCCTGCCGGTCGAAGACGATGCACCTGCAGGAAGTCGTGCCCTGATCGATGGCGGCCACATAGCGACGCATTGCTGCAGGTTACTAAACGTTCCGGAGTCCGCGCGTCAAGATCGTGACGACACGGGTTCCTCGCATAGCCTGTAGCCGGAGCTCGATCTTGTGCAGTGGACCCCAGAACGAGGAGTCGAGCATGACCAAGAAACCGGAAACGCAGTTCCTCGGCCCGCAGCAGCGTCGTGAGGCGTGGGAGCGGTTCGGTAAGGAACACTTCGACGTGGTCGTGGTGGGCGGTGGTGTGGTCGGCTCGGGCATCGCGCTGGACGCGGCGACCCGCGGGCTGCGGGTGGCGCTGGTCGAGGCGCGGGATCTGGCCTCGGGAACCTCGAGCCGGTCCTCGAAGATGTTCCACGGCGGCCTGCGCTATCTGGAGCAGATGGAGTTCGGGCTGGTGCGCGAGGCGCTCAAGGAGCGCGAACTCGCGCTCTCCTCGCTGGCGCCGCACCTGGTGAAGCCGCTGCGGTTCCTCTATCCGCTCACCCACCGGGTCTGGGAGCGGCCCTACGTGGCCGCCGGTCTGTTGCTCTACGACCGCATGGGCGGCGCGAAATCCGTTCCGGGACAGCATCACCTATCCCGTTCGGCCGCACTGCGCCTGGCCCCCGGCATGCGCCGCGACGCGCTGATCGGCGGGCTCACCTACTACGACACCGTGGTCGACGACGCGCGCCACACCATGACCGTGGCCCGCACCGCCGCGCACTACGGCGCGGTCATCCGGACCTCCACCCAGGTGGTCGGCTTCCTGCGGGAGGCGGATCGGGTGGTCGGGGTGAAGATCCGCGACAGCGACGACGCCACCACCGGCGAGATCCACGCCCACGTGGTGATCAACGCGACCGGCGTCTGGACCGACGAACTGCAAGCGCTCGCGCACGCCCGGGGGCATTTCCATGTGCGCGCGTCCAAGGGCGTGCACATCGTGGTGCCGCGCGACCGGATCATCAGCGACGCCGCGATCATTCTGCGCACGCCCACCTCGGTGCTGTTCGTGATTCCCTGGGACGCGCACTGGATCATCGGAACCACCGACACCGACTGGAATCTGGATCTCGCGCACCCGGCGGCGACCAAGGCCGATATCGACTATCTGCTCGACCACGTGAACCAGGTGCTGGTCACCCCGCTCACCCATCAGGACATCGACGGCGTCTACGCCGGGCTGCGGCCGTTGCTGGCGGGCGAAAGCGATTCCACCTCCAAGCTCTCCCGTGAACACGCGGTCGCACGCATCGCGCCGGGTCTGGTCGCCATCGCGGGCGGCAAGTACACCACCTATCGGGTGATGGCCTACGACGCGGTAGACGAAGCGGCACAGGATATTCCGGACAAGGTGGCGCCGTCGATCACGGAGAAGGTGCCGCTGCTCGGCGCCGACGGCTATCACGCGCTGGTCAACCAGACGGTGCAGCTGGGTGAGGAGTACGGCCTGCACCCGTACCGGATCAAGCATCTGCTGAACCGCTACGGCTCGCTCATCGACGAGGTGATCGCGCTGGCCGACGGCTATCCCGAACTGCTGCAACCGATTACCGACGCGCCGTCGTATCTGCGGGTGGAGGCGGTCTACGCCGCCGCGGCCGAGGGCGCGCTGCACCTGGACGACATCCTGGCCCGGCGCACCCGCATCTCCATCGAGTACCCGCATCGCGGTCGCGACTGTGCCGAGGAGGTGGCGCAACTGGTCGCGCCGATGCTCGGCTGGGACGAGGCCGACATCGATCGGGAGATTCGCACCTATCTGGCCCGGGTCGAGGCCGAGATCCAGTCCCAGACCCAGCCCGACGACGCCGCGGCCGACGCGTTGCGGGTCGCCGCGCCCGAGCCGCGCCCGCAGATCTTGGAGCCCGTGCCCGCGGACGGCTGAGCATTGACATGCAAGCATTTACTTGCCTATCGTTGCCCGTGTGGGTGACGTGTACAAGGCTTTGGCGGACCCGACCCGGCGGGCGATTCTCGACGAATTGGCCGACCGGGACGGGCAGACCCTGTTCGAGCTCTGTTCCCGGCTGACCATGAAGCACGGGCTGAGCTCCTCGCGACAGGCCATCTCCCAGCATCTCGAGCTGCTGGAGTCGGCGGGCCTGGTCCGCACCACCCGTGACGGCCGTTCCAAATTCCATTACCTCGAGACGGCGCCGCTGCGCGGACTCGCCGACCGCTGGCTCGAGCCACACGCAAAGGAGTGATGACATGCGCATCGCAGTGACCAGCGTCTTCGTCGACGACCAGGACAAAGCCCTGAAGTTCTACACCGAGGTGCTCGGCTTCCAGAAGAAGCACGACGTCCCGGTCGGGGACGCCAAGTGGCTGACGGTGGTGTCCCCGCAAGACGTCGACGGCATCGAGCTGCTGCTCGAACCGGACGGGCACCCCGTCGCCGCGGCCTACAAGAAGGGGCTGCGCGAGGACGGCATCCCGTGCATCCAGTTCGGTGTCGACGACGTCCAGGCCGAGTTCGAGCGGTTGCGCGATCTCGGCGTGCGGTTCACCCAGGAGCCGCTGAAGATGGGCGAGGTGACCACGGCGGTCTTCGACGACACCTGTGGCAACCTCATCCAGATCGCCGTCTGAGGTCAGGCCGAGATCGGCGGTGGCGGCAGGGTGAGGGTGGCGATGGTGCCGCCGCCGGCCGCGGGCTCCATAGTGGCCGTGCCGCCGTGCAATTCGGCGATCCAGGCGACCAGCGCCAGCCCGATCCCGCTGCCCCGGCCGGCGGTGACGCCGCGCTCGAAGGGGTTGCTCGACAGCTGAGGGTTCAGACCCGGCCCGTGGTCGCGAACGCTGACCCGTCCGTCGGCGACGTGGACCTCCACCGGGGAGCCGCGATTGACCGCGCCATGGGTGATGGCGTTCTCCAGCAGGTTGCGGATGGCCAGGCCGAGCAGGCCCGGGTCGCCGACGACGACGCTCGGGAAGGTCTGGACATGGACCTTGGCCTGCGGGAATTCCTCGATCACCGATTCGGTCAGCTGATCCAGCAGCAGCTGCACGCGTTCCATGCTCGCCAGGCCGGACTGCATGCGGGCGCGGGCCAGCAGGCCGGAGACAATCCGCTCCATCCGGTCGCCGAGCCCGCGCGCTTCGACCAGGGCCCGTTCGATCTCGTGCGGATTCCGGCGGCGCGGTTCGGTGACCAGACGCAGCGTCGACAAGGGGGTGCGGAGTTCGTGGGCCGCGTCGCCGAGAAACTTCTCCTGCTCCTCGACCATGACGGTGACCTGACGCATGCTGCGCCCGGACAGCCAGTGTGCGGCGACCGCCGCGCAGAGCACCAGCAGCAGGCCGCCGATCACCAGGCCCCACACCAGCAGTGCCCGATCCCGGTCGAAGGTATTGGGATTGGTGCCCGCGAACACCACCGCCTCGACCTCGGAGTCCTCCCAGAACAATGGCTGGGCTACCAAGCGGACCGCCCGCCCTTGACTGTCTACGCCGTCGCGGAAGATGGTGTCGTCGGCCAGGATCGCGTCGTCGACGATCCCGGACGCGACGTCTTCCCGGGGCAGCCAGGACCGCAGGTGCCCGTAGAGTTCGCTCCACTTCCCGTCGGCGTCCTTGCCGATCACGAGCACGGCGGTCTCACCGTTGGCCAGATCGTAGGACTTCACGTCGCTGATATCGAGGACGTCGTCGGTGCCGAGCCCGATGCTACGGCTCACGCCGGTGGCGACCCGGTTGATCGCGTCGTCCACGGACTGGTCGCGAGACCGCGCGTCGATGACCGCGGCGACGACGCCGAGCACGATCAGGCAGACGGTGGTCACCGCGGTGATCAGCCCGGTCAGCTGCCAGCGGGTCCGTCGCATCCGCGCCACGGTCGGGCGCACCGTGGCGCTGGAGATCTGCTGCGCCGCGGTGCGGTTCAACGTGCGAATGATTCACTTCCGATCATGAAGCCGGCGCCGCGCACGGTCTCGATCACCGGCGGCGCACCCAGTTTGCGGCGCAGTTGCGCGATGACCGCGTCGACCACGTTCGAGGCGGGTTCGGCCATTTCGTCCCAACAGCATTCGATGAGCTCGCCGCGGGAGACGACGCTGCCCGCGCGGGTGGCGAGCAGTTCCAGGACCGCGAACTCCTTGGGGCTGAGCGAGCGCAGGATGCCGGCGCGCTGCACCCGGCGGCGCGGCAGGTCGATGTCGATGTCACCCAGCATGATCCGGGCGGGCGCGGGTTGTTCGCGGCGGCGGCACAGGGCGCGCACCCGGGCCACGAGCTCGGCCAGGGCGAACGGCTTCACCAGATAGTCGTCGGCGCCGTGCTCGAAGCCGGCGACCCGGTCGGCGATGCCGTCGCGGGCGGTGAGCATGAGCACCGGCACCCGCATGCCCCGGTTGCGTTGCGCCGCCACCAGGTAGAGGCCGTCGCCGTCGGGCAGCCCGCGGTCCACGACCAGGCAGTCGTAGCTGTTGACCGAGATCTTGAAGTCCGCGTCGGCGAGGTGGCCCGCGAGATCGACGGCGAATCCGGCCGATCGCAGCCCCGCCGCGATTTCGAGCCCCAGACCTTCGTCGTCCTCCACTACCAAAACACGCACGAGGTCAGAGAATAGGACATTTCAGATCCGCGGACCGAGTGGCTCGACCCCCGTGAGCCACTCGGCGTGCCGGATCAGTAGGTGTGCAGGTCCCAGCCGTCGTTGTAGGCGAGGCACTCCCACTGGGTGCCGCCGGTGTACCAGGACTGGCCGTCCGCCGCGCAGGCCTCGTAGGTGGCGTAGGTGCCGATGTAGGTCGCGTTGGCGACGCCGGCGCCGGCGGCCACCGCCCCGAGGGCGAACAGTCCGGCGGCGATCGCGGTCTTGATCTTCATGGGATTTCCTCTCGTCCGGCGCGGGTCGTCCGCGCTGGGGAAAGAAAACCAAGTCGACCGTGAGAATTTCATGATGGTCGCGAAAGGGCAGGTCAGCGACCGGTTTCCACGGAAATCGCCCAGCCGGTGAGGGTCCGGATATAAGCCAGGAACAGCTCGTCGGGGTAGCGCTGCGGGTCGGCCAGGTGCAGGCGGGCGAGTTCCTCGATCGCGCACAGCATGATGCGCTCGGTGGCGCCGTCGGGGTCGACGGTGACGCCGGCGAAACGGGACAGGTGCCGGGCGCCGATCTCGCGGGCGTAGGCGCGGCCCAGCTCCAGGCGTTCCCGCAGGCCCGGCGGGCCGCCGTCGGGCGGGCTGAGCATGATCTGCCAGCTGGTCGGGGCGGCGTGCAGGTAGCTGAGCATGCCGCGGGCCAGCGCGTCCGGGGCGTCGATGTCGAGGTCGACGCTGCTGACGCCCGCGAGCGCGATGCCCATCTCGCGGTCCAGCAGGGCGGTGAGCAGGCCCGACAGATCGGTGAACTGCTGGTAGACCAGGGCGCGTGCGACATCGGATTCGCGGGCCACCCGTTCGATGGTGACCGCCGCGAATCCGTCCGCGGCGGCGATGTCCCGTGCCACATCCAGTAATTGGGCGCGCCGTTCGGCCGCCGGCATCCGGCGCTTGCCGGTCTTCTTGACGGGCGCTGCCGCGGCGCGCTGCGTGGTCACGGCACAGACGGTAACTCATCGGGGACCGCAGCCGACGGAGTCGGCGGGGTGGGTAAGCGCAGCAGGTGATCCACCGCCCGCGCAGCGCTCTGCACGGCGCTTTCCATCGTCGCCGACCAGTCGGTGGCGGTCCAGTCGCCGGCCAGCACCAGGGTGGGGACAGAGGTGCGCTGGTCCGGGCGCAGCCCGTGCGTGCCGACGACCTGGGAGAAAGTCGCCTTCGGCATCGGAACCACCTGTGCCTGAACGATTTTCGCTTCGGCCGCGGCGGGGTAGTAGCGGCGCAGCAGCGCCATCTGCTCGGCGACCACCTCGTCGTGGCTCTTGTGGATCTGGTCGTAGGCGCCACTGGTGGTCAGGCAGTACAGCCAGGCCTTGTCGGTGCTGCGGCCGGTCATGCGCTGGCGGTCGAAGACCTCGTCGATGATGCCGGTGCCGCCGATCAGCGCTTCGAACTCGGCCTCGGTGCCGAGCGGGCGGTCCAGGTAGAGGTTGGTGCTGACGATCGGGGTGTAGCCGAGTTTCTGTGCGGCGGCGTAGATCTCGGCGTGTTCGGGCAGATCGTCGAGCAGGCCGCCGATATTGGAGTTGGGCACGGCGCAGACCACCGCGTCGGCGGGCACGACCGAGCCGTCGGCCAGCGTCACCCCGGTGACGCGGCCGTCGGCGATGTGTACCTGCCGGGCCACCGCGCGGTAGCGGACCTCGACGCCGTGGCGCGCGAAGACCTCCTTCGCGCCGGTGATGTAGAGCGTGTCCAGGTCGGTGGTGGGGTAGCCGATGGTGACCGGACGGCGGTGCTTCATGCCGAGCCGGATGCCGGTGGCGAGCACGTCGGCCAGGACCTTCGCCGATTCCTGCTGCACCGGTTCGGCGGCGACGCCGAGGGCGAGCCAATCCCACAGCGCCTCACGGGCTTTGGCGGGCATGCCGATGCGCTGGAACCACTGCTCGGAGCTGATGTCGGCGAGGTCGGCGGGCTGGTTGAGGCACTGCCAGCCCAGGCGGGTGGTGGCGACGGCGGCGCGCAGGCGGTCCAGCAGGGTGGAGTCGGGGTGCGCGCCGGTGAAGGTGCGCCAGGCGCTGAGGCCGTTGGTGCGCATGGCGACCTTGCGGCCGTCCGGCCAGCGCAGCGTGGCCGCGTGCGGGAACGCGACGTACTGGCGGGTGCCGACGCTCTCCAGATACCGGAACAGGTGGTCGTAGCCGCTGGCGATGACGTGCTGGCCGTTGTCGGGTAGATCGTCGACGGCCTCGGCTTTCATCGCGTGCGTGCGGCCGCCCAGTCTGCCGCGGCGTTCCAGCAGCGTGACCTGCTTGCCTGCTTCCGCGAGCCAGACCGCGGACGCGAGTCCGGCCAGTCCGCCGCCGATGACCACATATCGCCTTGGATCGCCCATGGCGTCACTCCCTCGTCGTAACTGACGAGATGTAAGTTATGGGTATTCGGTTGCCCCGTCAAGGGTTTCACATTCCGCGGTGGGTATGTCCGTTGGTGATCGCAGGGCGCGGTGTCTCCGGCGTGCCGGGCGGCGGCGCGGTGTGCAACAGGAGGTAGATGAAGACCACCGTGGCGGCGATCGCGAGTACGGCGACGACGACCTGTGCGGTGATCGCGAGACGACGGCTCACCGTCGGGTGCCGCACCATGTCGTCCTGCTCCTGCGCTGTTGAATTCCGATCTCACAGATGCTGTCGGGATGCGGGGGCGCAGTGTTAGCAATGCGGTGGCAAATTACATCGCACGCGAGGGATTTACTCGGGTGGCTCGGGCTGGCAGCGGGGGCAGAAATAGATGCCACGCTCGCGCTGGGTGATCCGATCGCCGGGGTCGGAGTCGCCGAGCATGCGGACGACAATGGTGGCGCCGCAGCGCGGGCAGGGGCGGCGCTGCTTGCCGTAGACCAGCGGCCGCCGGGGCGGCTCGTGCGCGGCTTTGCCCAGAATCCGATGCGCCTCGTTGACCAGCGCGACCAGATCGGGCACCGCGGCCACCGGTGTCGCCGGGTGCACTTTCCGCAGGAAACAGACCTCGCTGCGGAAGATATTGCCGATGCCCGCCAGATTCCGCTGATCCAGCAGCGCCACCCCGATCGGCTGCTCCGGATGCGCCGCCAGCCGTCGCACCGCCTCGGTGACATCCCAGTTCGGCCCGAGCAGATCCGGACCCAGATGGTCGATCGCGGTGTGCTCCTCGGACCGGCGCAGCACCTCCACCTTGCCGAGGTCGAAGCCGACGGCCTCGGTGTCGTCGGTGGTGAGCACGACCCGGGCCTGCACGCGCGGGCGTGTCCAGCGCTCGCCGATGCAGTAGGTGCGCCAGATCCCCTCCATCTTCAGATGGGTGTGGATGCTGACCTGCGGCGTGCGGATGAACAGATGCTTGCCGTAGCTGCCGACCTCCTCGATCAGCTCACCGGCCAGATCCACCGTGGCGTACCGGGGCACCCGGAAATCGCTGCGCACCAGCGTTTTCCCGACCAGCGCCAGCCGCAGCCGGTGCGCGGCCAGGAAGATGGTGTCGCCTTCAGGCATGAGACAACCGTACCGAGCCGGTCACGGTTGGCTCCGCAGCCGCAGACCGCGCGGGGTCGCGGAGAAGCCCACTTCGGTGAGGAAGGTGGCGAAAGTGTTGCCGTGCACGCTCTCCCCGTCGACCTTGTCGATGACGAGGGAGTCGACGCGCCGGGTGCGGACCAGCCCGGCGAGTGCGGCGGAGGCGGCCTGGCGGGCGACCGGGTCCTCGGTGAAGGTGAGCAGGGTCTTGCCGCCGCGTTCCAGATAAAGCACCAGATCGCCGTCGACGAGGACGACCAGCGCGCCGGCCTTGCGCCCCGGGCGGTGCCCGCTGTCGCCGTCCCCCTTGGGCCATGGCAGGGCCGCGCCGTACGGGTTGGCGGGGTCGCACGAGGCCAGCGCCAAAGCCTGTGGCGGGCGGTGCTTTCCGTCGGCGGGACGGATGCGGTCGGAATCGAAGGACCGCAGCCGGTCCACCACGTCGGTGGTGGAGAACTGCGCACCGCCGAGCGAGTCGATGAAATACCCACGGCGGCACCGGCCGCGGTCCTCGAATTCGGTGAGCACCCGATACATCAACGCGAACCCGCCGGGCACGCCTTCGTTCTGCACGGAGCCGCGAGTCAGCACGCCATAGCGCTCCAGCAACATGTCAGCAGTGGCGTGTGCGCGAACAGTGTTGTCCGACACCCGATCCGGCAGCAGCGACCAGCGCCCGGCGACGGCGGGCGGGCCGGAGCGGGTCGGCATGGTCTGCCGCGGCAGATACGCGCGTCCGCGAGGAGCGCGGCGCGGAGTGCGGTGCGCGGTGGTGGTGCGAGTGGTCCCGGACAGCAACGCGCGGACCGGGGCGAAAGTATCGCCCGCCACAACGCCCGCCCACGCGAGTTCCCACAGCGCCGCCGCCACCGCGGTGTCGTCGAGCAGTCCGGTGGCGTCGGATAGCTGACGGAAGAAATAGGCTCCGCCGCCTTGCAGCATCGGCGGCAAGCTCAGGGCCCCGCCTGAGCTGTCGCGGGCCGGCTCTGGTGTATCCAAGGCGACCGGAGTGGGAGTTGCGGTATTCGGGATCTCGGTGAGCGGCGTCCAGGCGGGAATCGATGCGCCGAGCGCGGTCAATAGGCGCAGATGGATTTCGGTGAGCTCGATGTCATCTGGAGGTGCGAGGGTGAAGGGGGCCTGATCGGTCAGATGCAGGGCGATCCAGCCGTCCTTGGCGGTGATCGAGCCATGCCCGGACCACATCACCTCACCGGTTGCCATGAGCTCATCGAGCATCGCTGGGGAGTAATCACGCACTCGGGCGGGCAGGATCAGCGATTCCCACGCCGAAGCTGGAATCGGCACTCCTGCAAGTTGCTCCACCACAGTCGCGACACCGTCCACGCCGCGCAGTTCACCGCTGCCGATGTGCTGCCATGCGGGCAGGAAGCGCCCGAACGCCATAGTGGCGACGGGCTCGACCTCATGGCGAGCGGCAGCCAGCGAGCGGCGGCGGAGACGGCGCAGGACTTGGGTGTCGCACCACTCCGAGCCGGTGGCGGCAGGCGTGAATTCGCCTTCCACCACCCGCTTTTCGGCGACCAGCCGATGCAATGCGGTAGCCGCTACGGCAGCGCCGAGGCCGAAGCGCTGCGCCACCGCCTCGGTGGCGAACGGCGCATGGGTGCGCGCATAACGGCCGACAAGGTCGCCCAGCGGATCCGGGACGGGTTCGATGAACGCGGCCGGAGTACCGATCGGCAGCGGAACACCCAGCGCATCCCGCAACCGCGCGGCGTCCTCGACAGCCACCCACCACGTCCGACCCGCGAACGAAACCTCCAGCGCCCGCTTGGCTTTCAACAATTCCGCGAACCATTCGTGGTGCGCTCCAGAAGTGCCGAAATCCTCGCGTCCAGTCGCCGGGGCGCTTTCGTTGTCGTCGCTGCGGAGACCCTCGCGGGCAGCCGCCCCAGTCGTTTCGGTGTCGTCGCGAGCAGGGCCCAGCGCGCAGCGGGCTCCGGCTTCTGCTGGGGTAAGGGGGCCCAGTAGTCGCAGCAGGTCGGCCAGGCCCTCGGCGTCGCGGGCGTGGCGTTCGGGGGTGAGGCGCTGTAGTTCGCGCTCGACCTGGTCGATGATGGTGGCGTCGAGCAGTTCTCGGAGTTCGACCCGGCCGAGGAGTTCGGCGAGCAGGCTGGAGTCGAGGGAGAGGGCGGCGGCGCGGCGTTCGGCGAGGGGGCTGTCGCCGTCGTACATGAACTGGCCGATGTAGTCGAACAGCAGGGCGTTGGCGAAGGGGGACGGGGTGGCGGTCTCGACCTCGACCAGGCGGAGCTGGCGGCGGGCGACGCGGCCGAGTAGTTCGCGGAGGGCGGGGAGGTCGTAGACGTCGCGGAGGCATTCGCGCACCGTCTCGAGCAGGATGGGGAAGTCCGGGAACTTGCGGGCCACGTCCAGTAGCTGCGCCGAGCGCTGGCGCTGCTGCCAGAGCGGTGCGCGCTTGCCGGGATCGCGGCGCGGCAGCAAGAGGGCGCGGGCCGCGCATTCGCGGAAGCGGGAGGCGAAAAGGGCGGAGCCGCCGACCTGTTCGGTGACGATGTCGTCGATCTCATCGGGTTCGAAGACGAACAGTTCGGCGCCGGGCGGATCGTCGGTGGTGTCGGGGAGTCGCACCACGATGCCGTCGTCGGAGGCGTTCGGCGTGGCGTCGACCCCGAACCGCTCCTGCAACCGCGCACCGATCGCCAGCGCCCACGGCGCGTGCACGGTCAGCCCATAAGGCGAGTGCAGCACCAGCCGCCAATCGCCGAGCTCGTCCCGGAACCGCTCCACCACCAGCGTCTTGTCGGTCGGTAAATGGCCTGTCGCCGTGCGCTGTTCGTCGAGCAGGGCGAACAGGTTCGCGATCGCGTTGTCGTTCAAGCCGGCCGTGCGCACGAGCTCGTCGGCGGGTCCGGTGTCACCGGATTTTCCGGCCTTGCGGATGAATTCGCCCAGGGCAGCGCCGAGTTCGGCCGGGCGGCCGAGGCCGTCGCCGTGCCAGAACGGCAGCCGCCCCGGCTGTCCGAACGCCGGCGTCACCAGCACGCGGTCGAAGGTGATCTCCTCGATCCGCCAGCTGGTCGCACCGAGCGCGAAGACGTCGCCGACCCGGGATTCGTAGACCATCTCCTCGTCGAGTTCGCCGACGCGCGAATTCTTCTCGCCCACCATGTACACCGCGAACATGCCGCGGTCGGGGATCGCGCCGCCGGAGGTGACCGCGAGCCGTTGCGCACCGGGCCGGCCGGTGAGGGTGCCCGCGTCGCGGTCCCAGACCAATCGTGGCCGCAATTCGGCGAATTCGTCGGAGGGATACCGGCCGGACAACAAGTCCAGGACGGATTCGTAGGCCGAACGGGGGAGCGTGGCATAGCTGCCGGTCCCGCGCACGGTCTCGAACCAGGCGTCGACATCGATCGGCTCCAGCGCGCAGGCGGCGACCGTCTGCTGGGCCAGGATGTCGAGCGGATGCGCGGGGATCTGCAACGCTTCGATCTGCCCGGTGAGCATGCGCTGGGCCGCGACGGCGCAGTGGATGACATCGGTGCGGTGCTTGGGAAACAGCACACCGCGCGAGATCTCGCCGACCTGGTGCCCGGCCCGCCCGACCCGCTGCAGCCCGCTCGCCACCGAAGGCGGCGCCTCCACCTGAACGACGAGATCGACCGCGCCCATGTCGATGCCGAGTTCCAGGCTGGAGGTGGCGACCACACAGCGCAGCCGCCCGCTCTTGAGATCGTCTTCGATCAGCGCGCGCTGTTCCTTGCTCACCGACCCGTGGTGGGCGCGCGCGAGCAGCGTGCCGGCGCCGTGCGTGACCTCGGTGGTCGGACCGATCAGCGCGGGCGCGGCGTGGTCGGTGGCCACCGGTTCGCCGAGCCGCTCGGCATAGGCCTCGTTCAGGCGGGCGGTCAATCGCTCGGCCAGCCGCCGCGAGTTCGCGAACACGATCGAGGACTGATGCTCGAGCACCAGGTCGACGATCGATTCGTCGACATGCGGCCAGATCGATCCGGGCTGGTCGGAATCCCCGAGGTCGGTCATGTCCGGCACCGGCACCCGCACCGAGAGGTCGAAAGTCTTGGGCGCGGGCGGATTCACGATGGTGATCGGCGCGTTGCCGACCAGGAACCGCCCGACCTCCTCCGGCGGCCGCACCGTCGCCGACAGCCCGATCCGCTGCGCGGGTCGTTCGGTGAGTTGATCCAGCCGGGCCAATGACAACGCCAGATGCGCGCCGCGTTTACCGCCCGCGATGGCGTGCACCTCGTCCACGATCACGGTGCTCACCGTGCGCAGCGTCTCCCGTGCCGCCGAGGTGAGCATGAGGAACAGGGACTCCGGCGTGGTGATCAGGATGTCGGGCGGCGTGCGCTGCATGGACCGGCGATCCGCGGCGCTGGTGTCGCCCGAGCGCACCCCGACGGTGATCGCGGGCGGCTCCGCGCCCAGCCGCTTCGCGGTCTGGGTGACCCCGACCAGCGGCGCCCGCAGATTCCGCTCCACATCCACGGCCAGCGCTTTCAGCGGCGAGATATACAACACCGAGGTGCCCGCGACCGGTTCCGGCCGCCCGGCCAGCTGATCGATCGCCCACAGGAATGCCGACAGCGTCTTGCCGGAACCGGTGGGTGCGACAACGAGCGTGTGCTCCCCACCGGCGATGGCCTGCCACGCGCCGAGCTGAGCGGACGTCGGCGCCGGGAACGCACCGTCGAACCACTCTCGAGTCGCCTGTGAGAACCCGGCAGTCGACAGCTTGGCCATGCCCCTCAGTTTGCCCTACCCCACCGACAGGTTCCGCTCCTCGAGTCGCAGCTCAGCAGGGCTGTATTGCGGCAAGACGGGAAGCTGCGCGGAACCGGGGAAGCGAAGCGCCCCCGGTTCCAAAGGGAAAACCGGCGGGACGAAAGCCGAGCGAAGCGAGGTTTCGTCCCGGCGTACGCTTCCAGGCGTGCAAAAGGTGCTCAGACTCGACCTGGTCAGCCATGGCATGACCGAGGCGATGCGAAAGGCACGTTTTCCAGTCGACGAATCGCTGACCGAGGCCGGCCGCCGCGCCATGGCCGCCGTCACGCGATTGACCGCGGCGCGCGTGCTCACCGGACCGGAACGACGAACCGTGGAAACTGCCGCCCTGATGGGCCTACCCGGCGAGGAAGACGACCGCCTCCGCGATCTGGACGCGGGCGCCTGGCGCGGTGGGGAACTCATGTCGGTCCCGCAGGACGAGCTCTACGCCTGGCTCACCAACCCGATGTTCAAAGGTCATGGCGGCGAATCGGTCTGCGATGTCATCCAGCGGACCCGGTATTGGATGGCCGAGATCGCCTCGGAGGGCATGTCCACCGTCGCGGTCACCCACCCCGCGGTGATCCGGGCCGCGCTCCTGGTCACCCTGGACGCGCCGCCGAAATCGTTCTGGCGCATCGATATTCCGCCGGGCCATGTCACCCGCCTGCATTACCGCGGCGAGTGGACAGTGCATTTCTCCAGCTAGGCCCGGGTGCGGTCGCCGAGGCTGACCAGCAGTCGCACGGCGTCGGTGATGAGCCGCGCCGAGATCGTCGGATCGATCGCGCGCTGAATGCCGAGCCCCAGCCCCATGCTCAGCACCGAGGTGGCCGCGTCCGCCGCGGGCATCGGCAAGTCGATCTCCAGTGAATCGGCCAGGGTCTGTAGCTGCGCGGCAACGGCGCCGCGCACCGCCCCGAGACTGGAGACCAGCGCCGCCTGCAGCTCGGGATCATCCCGGGCGACGGTCGCGAACTCGAATTCGAGCATGGTCCAGCCGACGTCGCCGAGCGTGCGTTCGGCCCATTCCTGCAGCTTGGCCAGGCGGCTCTCCAGGCTGTCGGAGGTGGAGACCAGCTCGGTCACCTCGCCGAACTTGGTGGCGTGGATGAGGTCGAGCACTTCCAGGCAGAGCTGTTTCTTGGTGCGGAAGTTGGAGTACACCGCGCCCTTGGAATAGCCGGCGGCCTCGGCCACCCGCTCCAGGCTGGTTCGCGCGTATCCCTCGGTCAGGAACAGGTCGCGCGCCGTCGCAACCAGATCGGCGCGGGTGCGCGCCTGGCTTTCGGTGCGGGTCAGTCGGGCCATGGCAGCGATTCTACGTACTCCTAGATTCCGGATACCGCTGGTATTTGAATTCTGTTAGTCTCGGAACCATGGGTAACAATAACGGGCCACAGCGACGTGGCCTGGCCATCGGCTGCGGCGGCACGGTCGGCGCGGCCTGGATCGTCGGGGCGCTGGCCGCGGTGCGCGACGTGCTGGCGTGGGATCCGCGCACGGCCGACCTGCTGATCGGCACCTCGGCGGGCGCGGAATACGTGACCATGCTGGGCAGCGGAATAGCCGTCGACGAACTCGTCGCGATGCAGGAGGGGCACAGCGCGAATCCGATCCTGACCGAGCACCTGCGCTCGGGGCCGGGCAAGTTCCCGCCGCTGCCGAAGCCGCGGCTGGGCGCGCCGCGGCTGGCGCTGCGCGCGCCGTCGGGTCAGCGTTTGCTCACCGCGGGGAGTGGCCTGTTGCCGGTCGGCGGCGGCGACGCGAGCTGGTTGCAGCGCCTGGCCGAGCGGCTCAATCCCGGCCGCACCTGGGTGCCGCATCCGGCGACCTGGCTGGTGAGCATGGATTACGCCACCGGGCAACGGGTTCCGTTCGGATCTCCGGACGCCCCCGCGGCCACGCTCGGCGAGGCGCTGCGTGCCTCCTGGGCGGTGCCCGGCTGGCTGCCGCCGGTACCGATCGCGGGCCGGCGCTTCATCGACGGCGGCGCCGGATCGACCGCGTCGGTGGATCTGCTCGCGGGGCAGGGTCTCGACGAGCTGGTGGTGATCGCCCCGATGGCCTCGGCCGATCGCGTGCCGGCCGGCAGCGCGGGACACCTGCTGGAGCGTCAGATGCGAAACCGGATGAGCGCCAAGCTCGCCGGTGAGATCGCCGATCTGCGCGCAGCGGGCACCAAGGTGCTGCTGCTCGGCGCCACCGCCGAGGATCTCGCGGTGATGGGCCCCAACTTCATGGACGGCAGCCGTCGTCTGGACACGTTCCGCCACAGCCTGCGCAGCACTCGCGCGGCGCTCGAAGAAGGAGTATTCGCATGAGGATCCTCGGCCACGGCTACCCCGCCATCGATCTGCAGCACGCGCGCGTGCTGATCACCGGCGCCGGGCGCGGCATCGGGCAGTCCACCGCGCGACTGTTCGCCGACCGGGGCGCGGATGTCGTCATCGCCGACGTGGATACCGCCGCCGCCGACGCCGCGGCCGCCGAAATCGGCGCGCGCGCGGTCGAACTCGACGTGCGGGCCCGCGATCAGTGGGACAAGGCGGTCGCCGAACTCGGACGCGTCGACATCCTGGTCAACAATGCCGGCGTCATGCCCGCGGGCGCGTTCCTGGACGAAGCCGACGCGGTCGGCCACGCCACCATGGACATCAACGTCTGGGGTCTCATCCACGGCATGCGCGCGGTGGTGCCCGGCATGATCGAGCGCGGCCACGGGCACGTGGTCAACGTCGCCTCGCTGGCCGGCAAGCTGCCGGTGCCCGGACTGGCGGTCTACAACGCGAGCAAGTTCGCCGCGGTCGGCCTGTCCGCCGCCACGCGTTTGGAGTTCGCCGAGCACGGCGTCAGCGTCAGCACGGTGCTGCCGTCCGCTGTGCGCACCCGGCTGTCCTCGGGGATGGCGCTCGGCAAGGGTATGCCGACCGTCGATCCGGAGGATGTGGCCGAGGCCATCGTCGGCACCTGCGACACGCGCAAAGCCGAAGTGGCCGTGCCGAATTACCTGGGCGCGCTGGACGTGGCGCTGGCCGCCACCCCGGAACGAGCGGTGCAGCTGGTGCGCAAGCTCTTCAACGGCGACCGCGCGCTGCACCCCGCCGACGCCGAGACCCGGGCCAAGTACGAGGAACAGGTCCGTTCGATCGTCAAGTGAAGAATAAGTAAGGCTGAAATCAACGCTGCGACTCAGCTTTACGGCGTTAACAACCCAGAGTAGGGTCCCTAATCGGCGGCTATATGTGAGCCGGGATTCTGGATTTGGGAAGAGACGCCATGGAAGTTACGGCACGCCAGCGCGCGGCGCTGGAATTGATCTGCGAAACGTTCGCTCCCGGTGACGGGTCGGGCTTACCCGGCGCCGGTGAGCGAGCGGTCGCCGACGCCGTGCTGGAGATGATCGCCCGTAACCCGCGCCCAGAAGACGGCAAGCAGTTAGCCACCCTACTCGGACTGTGGGATTCGCCGCTGTTCGGCGTGCTGGCGGGCATGAGCCCGCGCCGCTTCTCCGCGCGCTCCGCGGCCGATCGGGAACGCATGTTGCTGCGCCTGAGCGAGTCGCCGATCGCCCCGCTGCGCGCGGTGTTCCAGGCGCTCAAAGCCTCGGCGCTGCTGCCGTACTGGGCCATGGCCGACGCGGACGGCGACAGCCCGCTGTGGCGGGCGATGGGCTATCCGGCCCCGGCCGGTGCGCTCGACTCCGCACCGCAGCCGACGCTGAACCCGGTGCGCCCCACCGAGAACACCACGCTGGAGTGCGATGTGGTGATCGTCGGTTCGGGTGCGGGCGGCGGCACCGCGGCCGCGGTGCTGGCCGAGGCCGGGCTCGACGTGGTGGTCCTGGAACGCGGAGATTACTACGACGACAAAGACTTCGGCCGTGGCGATTACGACGCGCTGGCCAAGCTGTACGCGCCCGGCCCCCTGGCCACCGCGAACGGTCAGCTGTCCCTCGGCGCGGGCACTTGCCTGGGCGGCGGCACCGTCGTCAACTGGACCACCTCGGTGCGCGTCCCCGATGACGTGCGCGCCGAATGGGCGAGCCTGGGCGCCAAGCAGTTCGACACCGACGAGTTCGGCGACGCGTTGAGCGCGGTGGAGCGCCGCCTCGGCGTCAACACCGACCGTTCGCCGCTCTCCGGGCGCGAAAGCGTGCTCGAACGCGGCCTGCAAAAGCTCGGCTGGGATGTCGGCACGTTGCCGCGCAACGTATCCGATGCCTGCGACGCCGGAATCGAGTGCGGTCGTTGTGGTTCCGGCTGCCGGCTGGGCGCCAAGCGCTCGGTGACGAAAACCTGGCTGTCCGACGCCGCGGAGCGGGGCGCGCGGCTGGTGGTCGGGGCGAATGTCCGCAAGATCGAGGTCGACGGCGGCAAAGCCCAAGGTGTACAGGCGATCACCGCGGATGGCCATGAGCTGAAGGTCAAGGCCCGCGCGGTGGTGGTCGCCGCGGGCGCCATCCAGACGCCCGCGCTGCTGAAGCGTTCCGGCCTGCGCAACAAGGCCATCGGCAACTACTTGCGCCTGCATCCCGCGACCGCGGTGTTCGGCACCTTCGACGAGGAGATCCGCCCCTGGGAGGGCGGCCTGCAGACCAGGATCTCGCGCGAGCGCCGGGACCTGGACGGCAACGGCTACGGCGTCATCTTCGAAACCATGCCGGTGCCGCCGGGACCGGTGGTGGGCCTGATGAATTGGCGCGGCGCCGCCGAGAACCGCGCGACCATGCTGAATCTCGCGCACACCGCCGCCGTCGCGGTGATCACCCGCGATCGCGACCACGGCACCGTGACCGTCGACAAAGCGGGCGAGCCCATCGTGAATTACGTGGTCTCCAAACGGGACAGCGCGCACATCCACGCCGGCGTGAGCGGCGCGGCACAAATTCTCGAGGCCGCCGGGGCGAAGACGATCACGTCCGCGCACCAGGCCGGCGTGTCCTATCAGCCCGGCGTGCGCGGATCGCATGCCGAATTCGAGGCCGCGGCCCTGGCCGCCGGGTATGCGCCCGGGCGCTGCGGCATGGGCGTGCTGCACATCATGGGCTCGGCCCGGATGGGCGGCTCGGCGGCGGATTCCGCGGCCGATCCGGACGGCGCCACCTGGGAAGTCCCCAATATCGTTGTCGCGGACGGCTCGTGCTTCCCGACCGCGTCCGGGGTGAACCCCATGGTGACGATCGAGGCCATCGCCTATATGAACGCGAAACGCCTGGCCGCACGGCTGAGCTGACTCGAGGGGCCGGGACGAGAATGCTCGTTCCGGCCCCCGTTACAGCGCCTGAATACCCTTCAGCAGCGCCCGCAGCATGGTGATATCGCTTGTGCCGGTGCCGTTCTCGGGCGTCGCGACCGGTGCGCGGAAGTCCAGCACGCCGTCGCCGATCAAATCGCCCACCAGGATCTTGGTGGTCGTCATCGGCAGGTGCAGGTGGGCGGCGATCTCCGCCACCGACTGCGGCGTCCGCGCCAGGTGCTGGATCGCCGCGTACTCCGGTTCGTGCCGGCGCAGCCGCCCCATCGGCGAGGTGACCACCAGCGTCAGCATATTGACGTCGGTGCGCGCGCTGCCGGATCGGCCACGGGTCAGCGCGAACAATCGGACGACCGGCCCGGCGTCGTCGTCGTACCACGATTCGCGCGGATCATTCATGTGTTACAGCGTTCATGAGGTTCCAGGATGGTTGTCGGTAGTGCGTTGACGCCGCGGCAAACCGGGACGCTGGGTCAGGGCCGCGGGCTGTTCGGGTGCGGCGGAGATCCCGGCGGGCTGCGCGTAGGCGCCCGGGTAGTTGCCCAGACCCTGGAAGCCCCGCGGCTGCTCGGCGATCGGCTCCGGGGTGGTGAGCTCGGCCGGGATCAGCACGATCGCCTTGATGCCGCCGTAGTCGGATTCCGAAAGCCGCACCGAGATGCCGTGCCGGACAGCCAGTTTGGCGACCACGAAGAGACCGAGCCGGGCGTCGCCGGACAGCGCCGCGACACTGAAGTCCGGCGGATCGGACAGCACCGCGTTGCGCTGCGCCAGTTCCTCGGCCGACATGCCGAGGCCCTGATCGGAGATCTCCAGGGCCGCGCCCCGGCCCACCAGATTGCCGGTGATCTCGACCCGGGACTCCGGCGGCGAGTATGCCGTGGCGTTGTCCGCGAGCTCGGCGAGCAGGTGGATGACGTCGGCCACCGCGGCGCCGGTGACCTGGGTGTCGGGCAGGCGGCCGATGTGAATGCGGGTGTAGTCCTGGCTCTCGGCGACCGCGCCGCGGATCACGTCGACCAGCGGCACAGGGTTGCGCCAGCGGCGGCCGGGCTGTTCGCCGCCCAGGATGATCAGGTTCTCGGCGTTGCGCCGGGCGCGGGTGGCCAGGTGGTCCAGCTCGAAGAGCAGGTCCAGGCGCTCGGGGGACTCTTCCTCGCGCTCGGCCTTGTCGAGCAGGCCGAGCTGGCGGTGCACCACGACCTGGCTGCGGTGCGCGATATTGAGGAACACCGCGTTGACGCCGGCCCGAGTCTGGGATTCGGCGACCGCCGCCGCGACGGCGGCGCCGTGCGCACGGTTGAAAGCGTCGGCGACCTGGCCGATTTCGTCGGTGCCGTAATCCAGCCTGGCGATCTCGCCGTCCCCGACCGTCTTGCCGCCGCTGAGCTGGCGGATGGTTTCGGGCAGCCGCTCGTCGGCGAGCTCGAGGGTGTCGCGGCGCAGCCGCTTCATCCGGCCGATGAACCGGTTGGCCAGCAGCAACGCTCCGAGGAAGGCGAGCAGGGCGAGCGAGAAGACCGCGGCGCCACCGAGAATCGAGTTCCGCGAGATCTCGTTGCCCGAGTTCGTCGCGGTGACGTGCGCGTCCGCGCTCTGGTCCTCCCAGAGCTGGAGCAGGTCGGTGCGCACCTTGCCCGCGGCGGTCTGCCATTCGGTGACATCCATCGGCAGTTCGATGTCGGAGGCCTTGCGGTCGACGGCGGGGATGGGTCCGCGCTGCAAGACCGCGTCCTCCATCGCGACCACGCGCTGCCATTCCGGGCCGCTGGTGATCCGCTTCCACTGTTCGAGCCGGACGCCGGTCAACACCGCGCCGACGTAGGCGATTTCACCGCGGCCGTCGCCGATGTAGCCGCTCAGCTCGGCCAGGGTCTCCGGCGCCAGCTCGTCGGTGAGGACCGCGACCGAGCCCAGGCTGCTGGTCCGCGACACGGCCTCGGCGGCGCGCAGGGCGTGCACCGCCTTGTAGAGCTCCACCGCGACGCCGGCGTCGGGGGCGACCTCGGCGGCGAGCAGCGAGGCGAGGGTGATGACCTGGATGATCTGGCTGTACACCGCGAAGACCTGCGGCGCCGGGAGCACCCGGGCATCGATGCCGGCCCGCAGCCCCGGAAGTTGTTTGTAGAGCTCGTTGTAGCCGTCGATATTGCTGGCGAGGTCGGGCCGCAGCTCCGAGACCGCTTCGCCCTGGGCCGCGACCGCCGCCAGCGCCAGGTCCGATTGCTTGCGCGAGGCGGGCAGGTTCGGCGCCGCGCTGTTGTCACCGGCCAGGTGCAGCAAGGAGATCCGGCGTTCCTCCTGGAACGCCTCGACCATCAGGATGGCCGGAGCCGTTGTGCCGCTGGCCAATTCCGCGAACCGGTTGGCCTTGCGGCCGTCCTGGACCAGGTAGGTGGCGCCGCCGATGCCGGTGGCCAGCAACGCCAGGCTCGGGATGAGCACGATGGCGAGCAGGCGGGCGCGGACGCCGACCGTGCGCGGGACGCTGATGCGGGGGAATTTACTGCCGATCACCGATGTACTTGCCTACTTCTGGGCACGGTGGCCCCCTCGCTAGTGAGTCGAGAACACCTAATCACTGAAAGTGCACCCGCGCAACATTTTCCACGCCGGTTTGCTTGGCCGAATGGCCAGGTAACGGCAATTTCCCGGGTCGAAACCTTAGGAGAATGTTAAGTAACTTGGATTGGTGAGCTAGAGCGCCCGGATGCCCTCCAGCAGCGCCCGCAGCATGCCGATATCGGTGCTGCCCGCGCCGTTTTCGGCGGCGGCGACCGGAGCCCGGAAGTCCAGCACGCCGTCGCCGATCAGGTCGCCCACCAGGATCTTGGTGGTCGTCATCGGCAGCCGCAGCTGCGCGGCGAGCTCGGCCACCGACTGCGGCGCCTGGGCCAGGCGCACGATCGCGGCGTATTCGGGTTCGTGGCGGCGCAAGGCCCCGTACGGCGAGGTGACCACCAGCGTGAGCATGTCGATATCGGTACGGCGGGTGTCGGAGCGACCGCGGGTGACCGCGAACAGCCGGACTACCGGCCCGGCTTCGTCGTCGTACCAGGACTCACGCGGACTGTTCATGACTGCCTCTAACCCACTTGATCGAGAGCTTGGGGTCGTGGGTCCACCGAGAGGTGGCTGCCGACCCGCTGCACGGTCTGGTTCATCTCGTAAGCAACCATACCGAGATTCGCGGTCTCCGAGGTCAGCACCGCGAGGCAGGCGTTCGCGCCGGCGGCGGTGATGAACAGCACGGCCCGGTCCAGCTCCACCACGGTCTGGCATACCCCGCCCGCGTTGAAATGTGTTCCGGCGCTGCGGGCTACGCCGTGCAGCGTGGACGCCATCGCGCAGAAACGCTCGGCGTCCGAGCGGTCCATCGGGCTGCTCTTGCCGAGCAGCAGCCCGTCGGTGGACAGCACAACGGCATCGCGGACATCGGGCAGCCGCTGTAGGAGATCATCGAGCAACCAGTCGAGATTACGTGACACGGACATCGTCACCACCGCCCTTCCGGGGAATCGGGATTGCTGGGAGTCTGGTCGGAATCGACCCGGTTCAAGCGGCCCTGCCTGGTGCCGTTCTCGATGGCCGACATCAGGTTTCGCGCTTCGTCGGCCGAGCGCTGGCGGGGCGCCGGCGCGGGCTCGGGCAGGGACGGGGTGGCCGCCGCGGCGGGGCCGGTGGTGCGCCGCCGCCGCGGCAGATCCGGCTTCTGGTGGCGTCCGGTGGTTTCCGCGGGATTGGCGACGGCGGGCAGATCCAGTCCGGTGTCGGTGCGCTCGGAGCGGCCGAAACTTTGGGACTGCCCGAAACTTTGGGACTGCCCGGAGCTTTCGGAATGCCGGGCGCTCTCGGACTGTCCGAACCCGGAGGGGAGGGACTGCCCGCTGCTCGGATTGTCGCCGAAACTCGGCGGCTGTCCGAAAGCCGGGGACTGGCTCCGGTTTTCGGGCTGCTCGAACGCGGCATTCTGGCCGTAAGCCTCGGAACGGGTGAGCCCACTGGTGCGGACCGGGATCTCGCCGCCGCCGATCACCCCGCCGGCGCCGAAGGCGTCGAAGCTGCCGGACTTGCCGACCGCCGCGACCTGGCCGGTGAGCGCGAACTCGGCGCCACCGGTCAGCGCCGGACGGCTCGCGCTGCGTTCACCCACCCCGTCGGCTGCGCCTCCTGCCATCCCCCTGGGTCCGGGCTCCAGCTCGCTGGTGGTCAGCGCCACCGGGATCAGCACGATGGCCTTCACGCCGCCGAAATCGGATTCCGCGAGGCGCACCGAAATACCGTGCCGCACGGCCAGTTTCGCGACCACGAACAGGCCGAGGCGGGCATCGCTGGACAGCGCCGCGACGCTGAAGTCGGGCGGGCTGGCCAGCAGCGTATTGCGCTCGCCGAACTCCTCGACCGACATACCCAGGCCCTGGTCGGAGATCTCGACCGCCACGCCCTTGCCGACCAGGTTGCCGGTGATCTCCACCTTGGCCTCCGGCGGCGAGTACGCGGTGGCGTTGTCCGCGAGCTCGGCGAGCAGGTGGATCATGTCGGCCACGGCGCTGCCGGTGATCTGCGTCGGCGGCAGCTGCCCGATCGTGATCCGGGTGTAGTCCAGGCTTTCCGCGACCGCGCCGCGGATCACGTCGACCAGCGGCACCGGGTTGCGCCACTTCCGGCCCGGCTGTTCGCCGCCCAGGATGATCAGGTTCTCGGCGTTGCGCCGGGCCCGGGTGGCCAGGTGATCGAGCTGGAACAGCAGATCCAGGCGCTCCGGGTTCTCTTCCTCGCGCTCGGCCTTGTCCAGCAGCACCAGCTGGCGGTGCACCACGACCTGGCTGCGGTGCGCGATATTGAGGAACACCGCGTTCACGCCCGCGCGGGTCTTGGATTCGGCGACCGCGGCGGCGATGGCGGAGTGGTGCGCGCGATTGAAAGCGTCGGCGACCTGGCCGATTTCGTCGGCGCCGAACTCCAGCTTGGTGACCTCCTCGGCGGGCTCGAGCTCCTTGCCGGTGCTGAGCTGGCGGATGGTCTCGGGCAGGCGCTCGTCGGCCAGGATCAGAGTGTCGCGGCGTAGTCGCTTCATCCGGCTGATGAACCGGTTGGCCAGTACCAGGGCCGCGATGAACGCGATCAACGTGACGGCGAGGACCACCGCGCCGCCGAGCAGGGACCGCTTGGCGAGCCGGTCACCGAGCGTCTTGGCGCCGGCATGGGCGTCGGTCGTCTGGTCGACCCAGACCTTCAACAGTCCGGCGCGCACCTGGCCTGCCACCTGCTGCCATTCGGCGACGTCCATCGGCAATGGCGTCGGCTCGGCGTTGCCGGTGCGGCTGGTGCGTGCGGTGGTCTGGTCCTTCGGCGTCACGGGACCGCGCTGCACCAGCGCGTTCTCCATCGCGACGTTGCGCTGCCACGCCGGGCTGGCGACGATCTGCTTCAGCTCCGCTTGCCGCGCGCCGGTGAGGACCGAACTCAGATAGTCGATCTCACCGCGCGCATCGCCGATGTAGCGGGCCAGTTCGGGGATCTGCGCGGCCGGCAGCTGCCCGGTGAGCAGAGCCACCGAACCGAGGCTGGTGATCCGGGAGAGGGATTCGGCAGCGCGTAACAGATGTGTCGATTTGTACAGCTCCACCGCGACTTTCGCGTCCGGCGCGATGTCCGCGGCGAGCAGTACCACCAGCGAGACGACGTCGATGACCTTGTTGAAAGCGTTGAAGGCCACGGCAGTGGGGACCATCCGCGCGTCGATGCCGCCACGCAGTTGCGTCAGCTGGTCGAACAGTTTGCGGAAGTCGTCGAGCTCGTCCTTGGTGTCGGGACGCAGCTTGCGCGCCGCGACCGCGCCTTCGTGCACAGCCGCCAGCGCCACATCGGACTGCTTGCGTGCGGCCGGCAGATGAGCCGCCGCGGTGCCGTCTCCGGCCAAATGCAACAGCGAGATTCGGCGCTCTTCCTGGAAGCCCTGCACCATCAGCGCCACCGGCTTGCCCGTCGCGTCCGCCAATTCGGCCCATTCGTTGGCATCCTGGCCGCTGCGCACCAGATAGATGGCGCCGCCGACACCCGTGGCCAGCAGCGCGATGCTCGGAATCAGCACGATGGCCAGGAGCCGGGTGCGGACACCGACGGTCCGGCTCAGGTGCGCCGGGGATATGCGGGGGAATCTACTGCCGATCACCGAATGTCTTGCCTACTCCCGGGCATACGTTGCCCCCTCACCAGTGGTTCCAGCAAACTTAAGCATTGAAAGATCGCAGCTGCAACATCTTCCGGATTGAAACAACCGCTGGACGGCCGGCATCGTCCGAGGTCACGCGGTGCGCCCCGGGGCGTCGAATCGGCCGGTGGCGAGGGCGCCGTCACGGTGCCGGTCCGGGAAGCCGGGGCCCAGGCGGGCTGACATCTCGGCGTGCCGCAGGGGTTCCCGGCAGTGCGCGCAGACCACCTCGGCGTGCGTGTCGTGATCGCAGGTCTCGTGGTGCAGCACGACCGGGGGACCGTCGGGGGCCAGCCAGCGGTCGCCCCAGCGCATCATGGCCGCGATGACCGGGAAGAAATCGCGGCCCTTGTCGGTCAGGTGGTACTCGTGGCGGGGCGGCCGGTCCTGGTAGCGGACGCGCTCCAGCAGCCCTTCCTCGGTGAGCCGGGTCAGGCGCTGGGTCAGCACGTTCCGGCTCAGCCCCAGTACGCGCTCGAACTGGTCGAAGCGGCGCGCCCCGTAGTAGGCCTCACGCAGCACCAGCGGCGTCCACCAATCGCCGATGAGGTCCACCGTGCGCGCCACGGTGCACGGCCAGTCGGCGAAAGTCGTGCGTTTCATGCCCCAACGGTATCCAGGCGGGCGGGCACGTACTTGTGCCACGGGGTGCCGACCCATTCGTCACGGGAGTCGAATTCGGTCAGTTCGTTGGGTGCGACGCCGGTGGTCACGGCGGCGCCGTCGGGATCGGTGACGGTGAGGCCGAAACCGTTCGGCAGCGACAGGTGACCCGGGCGCATGCGATCGGTGGGTTCCACGGGGACCTCGGTACTGCCGCGGCGGGTGGTGACGCGGACCAGGTCGCCCGGGCCCAAACCCAGACGCTCGGCATCGGCACTGCTCATGCGCAGTGTGCCGGCGCTGTCGCGCTTGCGCCAGGCCGGATCTCGGACGATGGTGTTGGCGGTGAAGGCGCGGCGTTCGCCCGCCGAGAGCACGAACGGCCACTCGCCGTTCGCCTCCGCCGGTTCGGGCAGGGTCGCCACGACCTGGAGCAGGTCGTCGAGATGCAGCTGAACCTTGTTGCCGCGCAACCTGCTCCAGGTCACCTCGTGCTCGTCCTCGGTGATCACGATGCCGTGCTTACCGGTCAGGATGGCGTCGAACAGGCGCTCACCCGCCGCCAGTCCGGTGCCGTACCCGGCTCGTTCGACGCTGTCGGGGAACTTGCGGACACAGTTGTAAGCCGCCGCCCACAGCAGTGCGGCCGCGTCGGCGCCGTCCGGCAGCGTCGGGCCCAGTGTCCGATACAGCAGCACCGGAACGAGTTTCGCCTTGCTCGGGTCGGCGAGGATGCCGAGGAAGGCCATGGCGAACGCTTCCCGGCCCTCGGCCAGCGCGGCCCGCAACGGTGCGTAGTCGGCTTCGCCGAGGAAGCCGGCGGCCTCGACCAGGCGGGCGTGGATCTCCGGCTCCGGGAGCACGCCCTCGGGTGCGGGCAGGATCGGGTGCCGGAGATGGAAGATATTGCGCGGGAAGTCGAAATTGAAGAACGTGGCCTCGTACTTCTCGAACTGCGTGGGTACCGGAAGCACGTAGTCGGCCAGCCGGGCGGTCTCGGTCATCGCGACGTCGACGACCACCACCAGTTCCAGGGACTCCAGCGCCGCACGCATGCGGGCCGAATCCGCCAGGGAGTGCGCGGGATTGCTGCTCTCGACGAACATCGCCCGGTAGCGGGAGGGGTGATCGGTGAGGATTTCCTCGGTGATCACGTTGCACGGCACCAGGCCGCTGATGATCGGCGCGCCGCTGACCGGGCTGCGCGGGCCCTCGCCCGCCGGGTGCCCGCGGTCGTGGCCGAGCGCGGCCAACCCGGTGAACGCGTACTGGGTACCGGGTTTGCCCAGGTTCCCGGTCAGCAGCCACACCAGCTTCTCGACATAGCTGACCACGGTGGAGTAGCGGTTCATCTGCACGCCGAGATCTTCGAGCGCGGCCACGGACTTCGCACTCGCCAGCCGGTGGGTCGCTGCCGTCACCAGCTCCAGGTCGACATCGGCTATGGCGCAGTACTTTTCGATCGGCACCACGCGCAGGACCGTCAGCACCTCCGCCACGCCCTCGGCATGCTCGGCCAGCCATGGTTCGTCGATCAGGTTGTCGCGCACCAGGATCGCGGCCATCGCCGACAGCAGATACACATCGGTTCCGGGCTGGAGTTGCAGGTGGAAGTCGGCGAGTTCGGCCGTCTCGGTCCGCACCGGATCCAGCACGATCATCGATCGGTCCGGATCGCGCCCGATCTCCTTCAACACCGTCCGGGCCCGCGGGAACCCGTGCGACTGATAGGGATTCTTGCCGATGAAGAACGCCACCTCGGCGTGCTCGACATCGGCCCGGATCGGATGCCCCGCCATCCGCGCCCCCACCCAGAAGTCGCCGGTCTTCTCCTGCGCCAGCGCACTGGACCGATACCGCATCCCGAACGCCGCCATCGTCGCCGGCGCATACGCCCCACCCAGATGATTCCCCTGGCCGCCACCGCCGTAGTAGAAGATCGACTCACCCCCGTACCGCAGCCCGATCTCCTGCATCCGGGCGGTGATCTCGGAAATCGCGGTCTCCCAATCGATCTCCTCGAATGCACCGTCCGCCCGCCGCCGCAACGGCGCCGTCACCCGCCCCGTCCGCCCGTTCTGATAGTGATCGAGCCGCAACGCCTTGTTGCAGGTGTATCCCGCGGAGGCCGGATGCAGCTTGTCTCCCCGAATCTTCTCGAAGGACCGCCCATCCGGCCCGAGCAGCACCTGGATGCCGCAATTGCACTCACACAGGATGCACGCCGTAGGCCGCCACTCCGTCATACGAGCACCCTAGAACAAGTAAGTTCACTTGCGCTACTAACTCGTCAGGGCTGAGTGAGAAAGTTCGCGATGAGACTGCTTGCCATTTCCGGCATTCCATTGTTCTGGCGTTCGGCCGCGGTCACCACGTCGTAGTGCCGGTAGCCGGGGATGATCTTGGCATTGGCGGGCAGCAGGCCCGCGTAACCCGCGTTCTGTAGCGGCGAATCGCCTGCCAGCAGAGTGAGGTTGCGGGCGCCGGCGGGGGTGCTCTGCCAGCGGTCGCCGTGCAGCAGGAATTTCAGGATGCCGCCGGAGCGGTTCTGGAGCTGCTGGAGTTCGCCGTCGCGTCCGAGCCCCATCGCGAAGATCGTGTCGGTGATCAGCTTCAGCGGGGTGTACTGCTCGAAGAAGTCCACCGGCTGCCCGCCCGGGTTCATCGAACGGGCGAAGGCGCGGATATCGGTGACCTCGTGGTCCCGATCGGTCGGCTGGCCGCGGACCGGGTCGAGGCCGTCGATGGTGGCGGCGGGCATCTGATCGTAGTTCTTCCAGCCGCACAGCTGGTGGTGATCGACCGGGGTGTAGTTCTGCCCGTAGCCCACCCGCAGCGGGATGATGAATAGCGTCGGACCCAGAATCGGCACGGAGGCAAGCCCGTTGGGAACCGGGTAGGTCTTGCCCACCGTCGCGCAGTCGTAGTATCCGAGCCCGGCCTGCAAGACGTATTCGGCCGAGTTCTGATCGAACAGCATCGCGAACGCGGCGGTATTGGTGAGCCGGTAGTCCCGCGGCAGGTTCCGCCCGGTGAACAGATCCAGATAGTCCTTGCCGTAGAACAGGCGCATCCACGGTTCGGTCCGTAGATCGGCCGGGACGAGGGTCTTCAGATCACTTTCCGCGTCGGGCCGCTGATCCGCGGCCATGGCCGCCAGCTGGTAGGCGTTCATGATCTCGCTGGCCGCCACCACGGGCAGCTGGGCCACGCTCAGGCCGTTCTTGAGCAGCAGATCGACGCCGTCGCGGACCGCGCCGCCGACCGCCGACATGAACATGTCCAGCGCCGGAACCCCGGCGAAACCCGCGGGATCGGTCATGGCGAAACCGTCCAGCGGCACGCTGCCGCCGCCGCACAGGCTGTAGCCGGCATCGTCGAGGGTGGCCGGATCGCGGTCGAAGTCCCAAGCCATCATGGGCCCGACCAGGAACGCGCCCAGCGAATGCCCGCCGCAGAAGCTCTTGTGCCGGTCACCGGCATCGGGCAGCAGGTATTCGATCGCCACCCGCCAGTCGTCCATGGCCAGGGCCAGACCGTATTCGCCGAGGTAGTCCAGATCCTGGGGGGTTTGATAGCGGTAGGACTTGCCATCGATCGGCTTGTTGCCGAAGTAGTAATCGGCCGCGACCCGGTAGTCGTCCGCCTGGTCCGCGGCGTCCCAGCCGGTACGGTCCTCGGCGCAGTTCGCGCGCCGGTCCAGCGCGATGTACTCCACGAACTTGCCGTTCGCCGCGGCCTTGCGAACCACCTGCGGCGCTTGCGGATTCAGGTTCGCCGCACCGGAGAAGGTGCCGGGCTGCATGGACAGCACGGCATCGGCGTCCGAGGACTTCTCCGGACCCTGCTTGGCGCGATACCGCACGAACGAAATCCAGTCGCACGCTTCGGGATGCGCCATCGTGGAATAGGGACTCGGGTAGTGCAGGCGCACGTAGGTCGCCTCGACGTCGTCGCCCAGGCCCGGATCACCGGTGATCGGGGCGACCGTCGACCGGTCCGGGAGTCCGGGCACCGCCGGTGCGGCCACCGATTCCGGCACCGTCAATCCGGTAACGACCAGTATCGCGCTGACCGCCAGGGGAATTCCCAGGGACAGGCCCAACCTGATACGACTGCTCAGCGTCATCATGCTCCGTTCGCCTCGATGAGATGACGAAAGGGGCGATTGCGCTGACCTCAACGTCGGCGATAGCACACCACTCAGGTAGCTGTGGTCACCATTGGCAGATGGTAGAAAGCGCGCGTCTGAGACAGTGCATATGCCTGATAGTCCAGGTCAACGACACCCGCGCAACACCAAAACGGCCCGGAACAAGAATGTTCCAGGCCGTTTCGGGTAGTAGCGGGGACAGGATTTGAACCTGCGACCTCTGGGTTATGAGCCCAGCGAGCTACCGAGCTGCTCCACCCCGCGTTGGGTATTCACAACCTTACACACGGGGTGGGGTGAGTGCCTAATCGGCTGGTCGGGAGGGGTTTTCAGCCGAACTGGATGCCTTGGGCGAGGGGCAGGTCGGCGGAGTAGTTGATGGTGTTGGTGGCTCGGCGCATGTAGGCCTTCCAGGAGTCCGAGCCGGATTCGCGGCCGCCGCCGGTTTGTTTCTCGCCGCCGAAAGCGCCGCCGATCTCCGCGCCGGAGGTGCCGATATTGACGTTGGCGATGCCGCAGTCGGAGCCGTCGGCGGCCAGGAAGCGTTCCGCCTCGCGCTGGTCACTGGTGAAGATGGCGGACGAAAGCCCTTGCGGGACACCGTTGTGCAGGTCGATGGCGTGGGCGAGGTCCTGGTAGGTGAGGACGTAGAGGATGGGGGCGAAGGTTTCCTCGCGCACCACCGCGGTCTGGGCGGGCATCCGGACGACGGCCGGGCGGACATAGAACGCGTCGGCGCCGAATTCGTCGACGCGGTCACCGCCGCAGATCAATTCGCCGCCGTCGGCCAGGGCGCGGTCGAGCGCGGCGCGCATCCCGTCGTAGGACCGCTGGTTGATCAGCGGGCCGACGAGCACACCGTCGTCCAGCGGATTGCCCACGCGTAGTTGGTCGTACGCCTTCGCGATGCGATCCAGCAGCGGGCCCGCCACGTCGGCGTGCACGATCAGCCGGCGCAGCGTGGTGCAGCGCTGTCCGGCCGTGCCCGCGGCGGAGAACACGATGCCGCGCGCCGCGAGCTCCAGATCGGCCGTCGGGGTGACGATCGCCGCATTGTTGCCACCGAGCTCGAGCAGGCACCGGCCGAAGCGCGCGGCCACCCGCGGCGCGACGATCTGGCCCATCCGCACCGAGCCGGTCGCGCTCACCAGCGCCACCCGCTCGTCGTCGACCAGCCGGGACCCCACCTCGGCGCCGCCCTGAATCAGCTGGTGCACTTCGGGATCCGCGCCGACGTCGGCGGCGGCCCGGCGCAGCAGGCTGTGACAGGCGAGCGCGGTGAGCGGAGTGGTCTCCGAGGGCTTCCACACCACGGTGTCGCCACAGACCAGGGCCAGCGCGGTGTTCCAGGCCCAGACCGCGACCGGGAAGTTGAACGCCGAGATCACGCCGACCACCCCGAGCGGATGCCAAGTTTCCAGCAGCCGGTGGCCCGGCCGCTCCGAGGGCATCGTGTAGCCGTAGAGCTGACGCGACAAACCGATGGCGAACTCGCAGATGTCGATCATTTCCTGCACTTCGCCGACGGCTTCGGGCCCGATCTTGCCCGCCTCCAGCGTGACCAGCTCGCCGAGCTCGGTCTTGTGCTCACCGAGCAGCTCGGCGAGCCGGCGCACCAGCGCCGCCCGCACCGGCGCGGGGACCGTGCGCCAGGACTGAAAAGCGTTGGCGGCGCGGCTGATCGCGGCGTCGACGGCGGGCAGGGTATCGGCCGGCAGCGTCAGCAGCGTGCCGCCGGTGATCGGCGTGCGCGCGGACAACTCTCCGGGTGCGGGGATGTCGGCGCCGAATCCGCGCAGCAGCGTCGCCGCGCGCTCGGTCAATTCCTTGGTGAGCTGATCACCAATGGTGTTTGTCATCGTTTGCTCCGCTGTAGCCTTCTGTCGCGCAGTCGTCTTTTCGTGCCCCGAGTCGCGTCCGCCGGGTTAGCCTTCCCTGATGGCGGATACACCGGCAAGACCCGTACTCGATGACACTGATCGACTGCTGATTCGTGAACTGATGGCCGATGGCCGGGCCACCCTGTCGAACCTGGCCGAGAAGGCCAGTCTGTCGGTGTCCGCGGTGCAGTCGCGGGTGCGACGGCTGGAGGCGCGCGGAGTGATTCGCGGTTACAGCGCGCATGTGGATCCGGAAGCATTGGGCCAGCTGCTCTCGGCATTTGTCGCGATCACTCCTCTCGACCCGTCGCAGCCCGATGACGCGCCTGCCGTCCTGCAACATATCCCGGGGATCGAGGCATGCCACTCCGTCGCGGGCGACGAGAGTTACGTGTTGCTGGTGCGGGTGGCCTCACCGCGGCACTTGGAGCAACTGCTGCAGGAGATCAGAGCGACCGCCAACGTCAGAACCCGAAGCACCATCATTCTGCAGACATTCTACGACAGATAGCCGTTTACGGTAATTAATCCGAAATGTTGTAGATCCTGATGGATTTTTTACGTACGCTACCGGTGTGACCCTCGAACTGGAGCGAACCCGAGGTGCGGTCACCCCCGCCACCCGGGTACATGAGATCTTGTCGGCGCACATCCTCGCCGACGGCTTCGACCTGGTGCTCGACCTGGCGAATTCGCGCGGCTGCCGCCTCGTCGACGAACGCGACGGCACCACCTACCTGGACATGTTCGGCTTCTTCGCCTCGAACGCGCTCGGCATGAACCATCCGGCCCTGGCCGGCGATGCCGAGTTCCGCGCCGAACTGACCACCGCCGCGCTCAACAAGCCGAGCAACTCCGACATCTACACCGTCGAAATGGCCCGCTTCGTGGACACTTTCGCGCGCGTGCTGGGTGATCCGCGGCTACCGCATCTGTTCTTCATCGACGGCGGCGGCCTGGCGGTGGAGAACGCGCTCAAGATCGCCTTCGACTGGAAGAGCCGGCACAACGAAAGTCACGGCCGCTCAGCCGAACTGGGCACCAAGGTGCTGCACCTGACCGGCGCCTTCCATGGGCGCACCGGCTACACCATGTCGCTGACCAACACCGACCCGGTGAAGACGGCGCGCTTCCCGAAATTCGACTGGCCGCGCATCGACACCCCGTACCTGACTGACGGTCGCGAGGTGGAACTGGCCGAGTCGCACGCCTTGGAGCAGGCGCGGCGCGCGTTCACCGAGCACCCGCACGACATCGCGTGTTTCATCGCGGAACCGATCCAGGGCGAGGGCGGCGACCGGCACATGCGGCCGGAGTTCCTGCGGGCGATCCAGGAGCTCTGCCACGCCAACGACGCGCTGTTCATTCTCGACGAGGTGCAGACCGGAGTCGGGATGACCGGATCCACCTGGGCCTACCAGCAATTGGGGCTGGAACCCGATGTCGTCGCGTTCGGCAAGAAGACCCAGGTGTGCGGTGTGATGGCCGGTGGGCGCGTCGACGAGGTGGCCGACAACGTGTTCGCGGTCAGCTCGCGGCTCAACTCGACCTGGGGCGGCAACCTCACCGATATGGTGCGGGTGCGGCGGATTCTCGAAGTGCTGGAGCAGGATCGGCTGATCGAGCGGTCCCGGGAGCTCGGCGCGCATCTGCTGGCGCGGCTGGAAGAGCTGGCGGCGGCGCACCCGCGGGTCACCGAGCCGCGTGGGCGCGGGCTGATGTGCGCGATCACGCTGGCGTCGGCGGAGTTGCGCGACGAGATGCTGACCGTGCTGCGCGAACGGGAACACCTGCTGATCCTCGGGACCGGTGAGCGCGGTGTCCGGTTCCGGCCGCCGCTGACGGTGAGCGTGGCCGAGCTGGATGCCGCGGTGGACGCGCTCGATCGGGTGCTGACCGCTCTCTAGTAGGCAATTGCCTGAGATTTGCCCGGAATGGCGGAGTCCGAAACTCGGACTCCGCCATTACGCTTCGCATCCATGTCGTCTCGTCCTCACTGCGCCCCGGTCCGGGCGCCGCGCGTGAACCGACGTAGTGCAACTTCGATCCTCTGCGTGCTGGCAGCGCTGGCCGCCGCTACTGGCTGCGGCGGCGCCTCCGGCTCCACCTCCGAGGCCACGCGCTCGGCGGTAGCTACCAGCACCGCGGCGCCCGCGCACATCGCCAATCTGCTGCCGGGCATGCCGCCGCCGCTCTCACCCACCGACGTGTACGCCGCCAACCGGGAACTGCATCCGTCGGTGGCCGGCCACCGGACGCTGGTCTACGTGCCCAATAGCGAATCGCACACCGTGTCGGTCATCGACCCGGCGACCTTCCAGGTCATCGACACCTTCGCCGCGGGCGGCACCGAACCACAGCACGTGGTGCCCGCCTACGACATGCAAACGCTGTACGTCACCAACGATCTGCCGCTCGGCAGCGGCAGCCTGCTGCCGATCGACCCGCGCACCGGCACACCGGGCGAGGCGTTCCCGGTCCGCGACCCCTACAACATGTACTACACACCCGACGGCCAGTACGCGCTCGTCGTCGCCGAGGCCGACAAGTCGCTGGACTTCTACGACCCGCGGACCTGGGAGAAGAAGCACGCCGTCGCCGTCCCGGACTGCGCCGGCGTCGACCACATGGACTTCACCGCCGACGGCCGCTTCGCCCTGGCCAGCTGCGAATTCATCGGCCGCATGCTGGTTCTCGACGTCGCCAACCGCACGGTGGTCAAGACCATCGACCTGCCGAGCCGTTCCGACAAACCGCAAGATGTGAAGCTCTCGCCGGACGGTCTGACCTTTTTCGTCGCCGATATGGTTGCCAACGGCCTCTACACCTTCGACGCCCTCACCTTCGAGAGCAAGGGCTTCATCCCCACCGGCCACGGCGCCCACGGCCTCTACGTCACCCGCGACTCCAAGCAGATGCTGATCACCAACCGCCACGAAGGCAGCATCTCCGTCTGGGATTTCGCCCGCAACGAACTCGTGCACAAATGGTTCATCCCTGGCGGCGGCAGCCCGGACATGGGCAATATCTCCGCCGACGGCAAGGTCTTCTGGGTCGCCGGCCGCCACCACGGCGAGGTCTACGCCATCGACATCGCCAACTGGAACCTGCTGGCCCGCATCCCCGTCGGCGCGGGCCCGCACGGCCTCACCATCTGGCCCCAGCCCGGCCGCTACTCCACCGGGCACACCGGCGTCATGCGCTAGCTCACGCGATCCGCAGGCTGAGCGCGCCCTCGGCGAATCGCCGGACGGTGGTGAGCCCGGCTTCGAGCGCGTCCTGGTAACCCTCGCGGGCCCACCCGGTGAGTTCGGCTTCGCCGTCGGCGGTGGGGGTGACGCCTATCTCAGCGACCATTTCGGCGGTGGTGGGTTCGCAGACGGCCCAGGAGTAGTGGATCTCCTTGTCCCACTGCGCGGTCCGGCGGCTGACGTAGTCGGGGTCGGTGATGCCGCCGGCGGCGAGGGCGGGGCGGTCGTCGATGCGTTCGTCGGCGCGCAGGGCGCGCAGATACCAGCTGCCGGCGTTGATCTCGATGGGTTCCATCAGTTGTCGTCCTCGCTCATAGGAAAAGGCTAACGCCCCGCCGCCGCGTCCAGGTCCGCGAAACCGCCGATACGCGCGAATCGGGGATGGGAAGATTACTGACGGGAAGCGTGGAATGTGAGCGAGCGGGTAGCTCCGCCCTGAGAGGTCTGCGCGAGGAGTTCTGCCATGGGGGACATGTCCTTCGGCCCGTACCTGTTGCGGCGACCGCTCGGCCGGGGCGGGACCGGGCAGGTGTGGCTCGCGCACGACACCGGGACCGAGCGGTTGGTCGCGCTGAAAATCCTTGCGCCGGAACTGAGCTGGGACGAGATGTACCGGCAGCGCTTCGAGCGGGAGGCGCACGCGGCCGCGGCGCTCCGCAACCCGCACGTGGTGCCGATCCACCGATTCGGCGAAATCGACGATCGGCTCTACATCGATATGCAGCTGATCGAGGGCGCGGACGTGGCGGCGCTGCTGGCCTGCGATGGGCCGATGACGCCCGGCATGGCCGTCGAGTTGATCACCCAGACCGCGGCGGCGCTGGACGCCGCGCACCGCACCGGACTGGTGCATCGCGACGTCAAACCCTCCAACATCGTCGTCGACCGGGACGGATTCACCTACCTCATCGACTTCGGCACCGCGCACCGGTCCGGGCAGACCGCCATCACCGGCACCGGCCGGGTCATCGGCACCCTGGCCTATCTCGCGCCGGAGCGCTTCACCGGCAGCGCCGACGCTCGCTGCGATGTTTATGCGCTGGCCTGTGTCCTCTACGAATGTCTCACCGCGCGAAGACCTTTCGGAGACACCGATCCGGCTCAGCAACTGCACGCGCATCTGTCGGCAGCGCCACCGCGGGCCTCGGATCGGAATCCCGCCACCCCCGAGGCGCTGGATGCGGTCATCGCCTGTGGCATGGCGAAGGAGCCGGACGAAAGATACGACAGCGCAGGGGAACTGGCGCGGGCCGCGCAAGCGGCGGTGGGCGCGACCTCGAGGCAGACGACCGCGCAACTGGCGGCGGCCGTCGCGCCGTTTCTGACGGCGCGGGCCGCCGACGCGCAGCTGTGCTGGCCCGATCCGATCACACCGGCGACCGATGTGCACGTGCCCGCCGAGCTGTCCTCGACGCCGCAGCATCCGACCGAGCCCACCGAGCGGCCGGAACCGCCTCGCCCCCTCACCGGACGTGAGCGGTTGCTGGCCGGCGTGGCGGTTGTGCTGCTCGCGGTCGTGTGCGCCGTGGTCTGGGCCTCCGATCGATCCAGTGGCGGCGCCGAAACTATCGCGGCGACAACGACATCCGAGACACAGGCGACGCGAGTGCCGGCGCCGGTCGGTTCCGCGCCCGCCGTCGCTCCGCCCGCCACTCGCACCGCGGCGCGGCCGCCGCCCGCCGTCGCGCTGCCGACGACGGTGGCCCCGCAGCCGCGGTCGACCGCGCCGGTGGTGCCGGTCGTCGGTCAGCCGTGCGACCCCGCCTTCGACAACAAGGGCGCCTCCGCCGAGGGAATCACCCTGTCCTGCACCGAGATCGGCGGCCAGATCGCGATCTGGTCGCCGGTGCTGACGCCGGTCGAGCAGACGAAACCGGACAACAGCGGTCACGGCAACGGAAATGGCAACGGCAACAGCGGCCACGGGAACGGGAACGGCAAACCCAAACCGAACAGATGAGCGTCGGGCAGGTCACAGGTATTCGTGCTATTCGTTGTGACCTCCCGGGGTTAGGCTCCGAAGAAGGCCGGGCGGGCCGTCGGACCGGCTGCATCGAGCACGGGGAGGTGTGGCGCATGGGCGCTGTTCGATTCGGCCCGTATCGGCTGGAACGGCTGCTCGGCAAGGGCGGTATGGGGGAGGTCTGGCTCGCCGCCACCAGCACCGGTACCAAGGTCGCACTCAAACTCCTTGCCGCCGAGCACGCCCGGGACGCCACCTATCGCCTGCGTTTCGAGCGCGAGGCCGAACTGGCGACGGCGCTGCGTGATCCGCACATCGTGCCGATCCACGCCCACGGTGCGATCGACGGCCGCCTGTTCATCGAGATGGCCTACGTCGACGGCGCCGACCTGGCCGGTCGGCTGGCCGGTGGTGCGCTCCCGGTGCACACCGCGGTCGACATCGTCGGCCAGATCGCCGGTGCGCTGGACACCGCGCACGGTCAGGGGCTGGTGCACCGCGACATCAAGCCGTCCAACATCCTGGTGCGCCCGGATGGCTTCGGCTACCTCATCGACTTCGGCTTGGCGCGCAGCCTGGGCGCGACCGGCGTCACCGCCAGCGGCATGGCCATCGGCACCCTGGCCTACATGGCGCCCGAGCGCTTCACGAGCACTTCCTGCGATTCCCGCGCCGACGTGTACTCCCTGGCCTGCGTCCTCTACGAATGCCTCACCGGCACCCGTCCGTTCGGCGACACCGACCCCGCCCAGCAGATGCACGCCCACCTGATGGCCGAGCCACCCCGCGCCGCCCTCCGCAACCCGGCGATCCCGTCAGCTCTGGATACGGTCATCGCCACGGGCATGGCCAAGAACCCCGCCGATCGATACGCCAGCGCAGGCGAATTCGCCGCCGCCGCCACCGCGGCGCTCACCCCGAACCCCGGCCCGGGCCCGCACCCGACGAAAGTCCTCCCAGCCCCCGGCCTTCCCCCAACCAAACTGGAACCCATACACCGTTCCCCGATCCAACCCCCCGCCACACCGACCCCGAGCGCCCCGTCGTCCACAAAGGCACTCGCGGCTTCCAGCCCCACGCCGCCGACCGGTGCCGAACCAGCCCAACTGGCAGCGCTCGAGTCCGGCCACGGTCGACGGTGGTACCTGCGACGCCGAGCTGCCGCGCCGCAGCCCGCGCAGCCGAACGGTTCCGTGCAGCCAGTGGGCGATTCCGCACAATCGGTCCGATCCGCAGGGTGGGGTCGTTCCCGGCAGCCTGTCCAATCTGCTGCGCCGGCTCGTTCTCGGCCGATGATCCAGTCCGCGGCATCGGCCAGGCCCGCACGGTCTGCGGCGTCCGCTCGCGCGCCACACCTGCTTCAGCCCGTGCCGTTGGTTCGGCTGGCGCCGGGGAGCCGGGCCTCGCAGCCGGTCCGTCCGGCAGGACGCAGGCGCGGGCAAGTGTGGCCGTCGCGCGGGCCGGGCTATTCGGCGCCGGCTCGGCGTCCCGCTCGTCGTCGCAAGGGCGGTGTGGTCCGCAAGACGATTGGTGCGCTTGTCGTCATCTTCCTTGCGCCGTTCGCTTTCGCCGCGGGCTGTTTCGCGTTGATCGCCAGTTCCAACGGCTCGGGCGGCGGTGCGACCGTGGCCAACCCGCCGTCGATTTCCGAACCGACCCCCGAACCGGACCCGGACCCCCAGCCTGAGATCGCTCCCGCCGGTTCGGCAGTGCGGGACGGCAAGTTCGAATTCGCCGTCACCAACATCGAATCCGGGGTTCCGAAGATCGGCTCGCAGAAAGCCACCGGATCGTTCCAGGTCGTCACCATGACGGTCCGCAACATCTCCGACGAAGGGAAATGGTTCACCCCCGCAGGCCAAAAGCTGGCCGACGACAACGGAAACCAGGTCTACCCGCACCTACTCGCGACCGTGCTGCATGGCGCCAACAACCTGCACCGCAATACAGTCAAACTCGCCCCAGGGGAGTCTGCGACCATCCGCTTGGTATTCGATGTCCCGAACACCATGACCCCAAGCCGCTTGAGACTGCAGGATTCCCCCTTCTCCGGCGGCGTCTCGGTCGCCATCGCCTAGGCACCGTGTCGAATTGACCGCGGGCAGCTCGTTCGTGGTCGCACAGCCGGGTTGTCACCACACAGCGGTGATCGCGCGGGTGCAGTCACCCTCAGGGCTGTGACCAGCTCCGCCGCAGCGCTGGCCGCGCTGGCAGACCGGAGTCGTTGTCCAGTACAGGCGGCATAGGCATGGGGGCGGTCAGGCTGCGCGGACGGTCTCGCTGAGGGCGTCGAGGACGGCGTGGCGGCCGATTTCCAGGGCCGCGGTGAGGAGGTCGGTGTCGCGGGAGGCGCTGGCGACTGTGGGGGAGCCGAGGGGTGGGTGGATTTGCAGGGCCGCGGGGCCGAGATCGGCGAGGAATTCGTCTTCGAGGGTCTGCTGATCGGGTCTGGTCATCCAGGCGCGGTAGGCGCCTGGCGCGCGTAGTCGAAGGTAGTTGCCGCCGACGAATTGGTGCAGGAACGGCTCGGGCGGGCGGAATTCGTCGACGCGGCGTGTGCGCAGGACCAGGGCGTGGGTCGCGCCGTCGCGCACCGCGATCCGGATCGGGACGGACTCGGCGATGCCGCCGTCGAGGTAGTGCGCCTCGCCCAGCGGGACCGGGGGACCGGCCAGGATCGGGAGTCCGGCGGAGGCGCGCAGGGCGGTCTGCAGCGAGACCTTGTCGTCGATGAAGGGGTGCAGGTCCACCGCGAGACCGCTGTGGATATCGGTGGCGATGGGATGGAAGGTGGTGGGGTTGGCCAGGACCGCCGGGAAATCCATCGGCTCGATCCCGTCGTAGACCTGCTCGACCAGCCAGTTCAGGTCGAACGCGGGCCGCCCGCGCAGCATCCGGGCCGAATCGACGGTGCGCCGCAGGATCGCGGGATCGGTCCAGGTCCGCATGCCCGGCACCACACGACCGGACAGGAACCACGCGCCGTTCAGCGCACCCGCGGAGGTGCCGTACACGGCGTCGAAGATGCCACCGAGCCCGAGCTCTTCCAGCGCGACAACCATGCCCCCGGCATAGACCCCGCGACTACCGCCGCCCTCGATGACGAGCACCAGCCGGTTCCCGTCGGCACGACTACCCGAGGCACTGCGTCCGCGGATCACCTCGGCAACATTGGAGCTGGTCACCGGACCACCATACGACAGGGGCCGTGCCCGCTCCTGGGCCTGGGCCACCTGCGGCACCCAGAGTTGGGGATACCTTCATGTCCCACGCCACGCCACAACCCGCACGTTTACCTCGGGGTTTTCGCGCGCAGTGAGACGAACAGACATCCTCTCGAGCGACCCGACCCGACAGCACGGAACGCGACGCGACGGGACGGAAACGCGAAGCGGGCGTGGACTCTCGTCCACGCCCGCCCTCGTAATGCTGTGTGCTACTTGATCTCCGCCAGCACGGTGCCCTGGGTGATGGCGGCGCCCGCCTCGACCGACAGGCCGGTGACCACGCCCGCCTTGTGCGCGTTGACCGGGTTCTCCATCTTCATGGCCTCGAGCACCACGATGAGGTCGCCGGCCTCGACGGACTGGCCCTCTTCGACGGCGACCTTGACCACGGTGCCCTGCATGGGCGCGGTGACCGCGTCGCCGGAGGCCGCACCGCCGCCGGCGCCGCCACGGGTGCGCGGCTTGGGCTTCTTGCGGGTCACGCCGGCGCCGTTGCCGCCGGCGCCGCCACCGACGGTGAAGTTACCGGGCAGCGACACCTCGACGCGACGCCCGCCGACCTCGACGACGACCTTCTGCCGGGGCAGATCCTCGTCCTCGTCCGCGGCGACCGCACCCGGGGTGAACGGCTCGACGTTGTTGACCCACTCGGTTTCGATCCACTTGGTGTAGACGTCGAACTTCTCGCCGTCGCCCACGAACGCGGGATCCTCGACGATGGCCCGGTGGAACGGGATGACCGTGGCGAGGCCGTCGACCTCGAACTCGGCCAGGGCGCGGCGGGCGCGCTGCAGCGCCTGGTCGCGGTTCTCGCCGGTGACGATCAGCTTGGCCAGCATGGAGTCGAACTGGCCGCCGATGACGCTGCCCTGCACCACGCCGGAGTCCACGCGCACGCCGGGGCCGGTCGGCTCGCGGTACACCGCGACCGGGCCGGGGGCGGGCAGGAAGCCGCGGCCGGCGTCCTCACCGTTGATGCGGAACTCGAAGGAGTGGCCGCGCGGGGCCGGATCTTCCTTGATGGAGAGCTCGTGGCCTTCGGCGATGCGGAACTGCTGGCGCACCAGGTCGATGCCGGCGGTCTCCTCGGTGACCGGGTGCTCGACCTGCAGGCGGGTGTTCACCTCGAGGAAGGACACGGTCTCGCCCTGCACCAGGTACTCGACCGTGCCGGCGCCGTAGTAGCCGGCTTCCTTGCAGATGGCCTTGGCGGAGGCGTGGATCTTGGCGCGCACCTCGTCGGAGAGGAACGGCGCGGGAGCTTCCTCGACGAGCTTCTGGAAGCGGCGCTGCAGCGAGCAGTCGCGGGTGCCCGCGACCACGACGTTGCCGTGCTTGTCGGCGATGACCTGCGCCTCGACGTGGCGGGCCTTGTCCAAGTACTGCTCGACGAAGCACTCGCCACGGCCGAAGGCGGCGATCGCCTCGCGGGTGGCGGACTCGAACAGCTCGGGGATCTCCTCGATGGTGTGCGCGACCTTCATGCCGCGGCCACCGCCACCGAAGGCGGCCTTGATCGCGACCGGCACGCCGTACTGCTCGGCGAACTCGACCACTTCCTGAGCGTTCTTGACCGGGTCCTTGGTGCCCGCGGCCATCGGCGCGCTGGCGCGCTCGGCGATGTGGCGGGCGGTGACCTTGTCACCGAGATCGCGGATGGACTGCGGGGAGGGCCCGATCCAGATCAGCCCGGCGTCGAGGACAGCCTGGGCGAACTCGGCGTTCTCGGACAGGAATCCGTAGCCGGGGTGGATGGCGTCGGCGCCGGACTTGGCGGCGGCCTCGAGGATCTTGTCGAAAACGAGGTACGACTCGGCCGAGGTCTGGCCGCCCAGGGCGAAGGCTTCATCGGCGAGCTTCACGAAGGGGGCATCGGCGTCCGGTTCCGCGTAGACCGCGACGCTGCCGATTCCGGCGTCCTTGGCCGCCCGGATCACGCGCACGGCGATCTCGCCTCGGTTAGCTACGAGGACCTTCGTGATCCGCGCGCTGGCATGGCTGGGCACTGAAGCCTCCTGGTTTGCAATCTGTACGTCTCGGGCGAGTGTAGGCAGTCTGCCAATAGATGCTGCACTCGGATAGCCCTACTCGACAGTAGGTCGCACATCACACCTGGCCACCCTATGTGAGCTAGCGCCGCTTGGCGGTTGCTTTGGTCCCCGCCGGAACTTCGCCGGGTTCAGTGCCTTTGGCAATCGGCATCCGCACCGAATTTCCCCATTCGGCCCAGGACCCGTCGTAGTTGCGCACGGCGCCGAAACCCAGCAGATAGGTCAGCACGAACCAGCTCAGGCTGGAGCGTTCGCCGATGCGGCTGTAGACAATGAGGTCGTCGGAATCGGTGAGCTCGGCGTAGATCTCGTCGAGTTCGGCGCGGGACCGGAAGCGGCCGCCGGCCCCGATGGCCCGGGTCCATTCGACATTGCGCGCGGTGGGGATATGGCCGCCGCGCAAGGCCGACGCCTCCGGGCTGTCCGGCTTCGGCGCGACCTCGCCCGCGTATTCCTCGGGGGCGCGCACGTCGACCAGCGGCTTGCCCAAATGTGCCAGCACGTCGTCGCGGAAGGCGCGCGCGGTGCTGTCGTCACGGCGCACCTCGGGGTAGTCGCTGCGCACCGGGTAGGTCACATCGAAGGTGGTGTCGCGTTCCTCGGACAGCCAGGCCGCGCGGCCGCCGTCGAGCAAGCGCACGTCCTCGTGGCCGAACAGTGTGAACAGCCAGAGCGTGTGCGCCGCCTGCGCGTTGTCCCGATCGCCGTAGAGCACCACGGTATCGTCGCGCTGGATTCCCTTGGCGCGCATGAGCTCGGTGAAGCGGTCGCCGTCGATGTAGTCGCGGGTGACCGGATCGCTCAGATCGCCGCGCCAGTCGATCTTGATGGCGCCGGGAACGTGACCGATGTCATAGAGCAGGACGTCTTCGTTCGACTCGATGATCTTGAGCCCCGGCGCGCCGATGTTTGCCGACAGCCACTCTGTGGTTACTAGTCGGTGAGGATGTGCGTACGTTGCGAAGGCGGGCGCTGGATCCGGGACGACGGGCACGATGAGGGTCCTTCATGCGAGGTAGACGGTGGTTTCTGCGTTTCGTGCTGCATAACGATGGTAAGTGTGCTGACTAGGTGAATCTCGTTCCAGATCACAAATCGGCTGAATGGGCGAATAAATCGCACCCACATCCGATAAAGTCTCCCGGGAGGAGGGGTGAGCTATGTCCGATTCGTGGCCGCGACGGCGACTGCTCGCGATCCTACGTGGCGCCAGCGAGCCTCTCGATGCCCAGGAACTGGCCAGAATCACCGGACAGCACGTCACGACGGTCCGTTTCCACCTCGATGTGCTCACCAAGGAATCCCTGGTGCGCCAGTTCCAGCAACCGCCACGCGGCCGCGGCCGCCCGCGCATCGGCTACAGCGCCGTGCAGCGGTCGGTGGGGTATCAGGAGCTGGCCCAGGTGCTCGCCGACCAGCTGGGCAACGATCCGCGCCGCCGCTCCGAGGCGGCGATCACCGCGGGCCGCGCCTGGGGCGCCAAACTCGACGCGGGCGATCATCCGGTGGAAAACCTCGAGGACGCCAAAGACGTCACCATGACGCTGCTCTCGGAACTCGGCTTCGCCCCGGAACGCGACGCGGCCACCGAAACCGAGGAGCAGGTGCAGATCCGTATGACGGCCTGCCCGCTGCGCGAGCTGGCACGCACCCACTCCGAGGTGGTCTGCGGCGTGCATCTGGGGTTGATCGAGGAAGTGCTGGACCGCAACGGCGGCCGGGGCGCGATCACCGCCCGGCTGCATCCGTTCGTGGAACCGGAACTGTGTGTGGCCCGGTTGGAGATGCAGGCCCGCCGGGATGCCACTCCGGTCGCGGTCGGAGCCGACACGACCGCCGAGGAGCCGACGCTGGCGACGCCGTCAGCGGGACGAGTGGCCCCACAGCTGCGCAACGCCGACCCCAACGTCGCCAAGCAGTCGGCGCAGCAGTGGTAAACCGATCCCGATGACGCTGGACGGATCGCCTTCGATCCGGTCCACGAACCAGCCGCCCATCCCGTCGAGGGTGAACGCCCCGGCGACCTGCAGCGGTTCGCCGGTGGCGATGTAGGCGTCCAGTTCTTCGGGGTCCGGCTTCGCGAAATGCACTGTGGTGGAACTGCAATCGACCGCCGAGGCGGTGATCGCGCCGTCCTGGATCCGCAGCACGCAGTGCCCGGTCAGCAGATCGGCGCTGCGGCCGGCCATGTCGGCCCAGCGGGCCCGCGCCACCTCGGGGGTGTGCGGTTTGCCTTGCAGGACGCCGTCCACCAGCAGCATCGAATCGCAGCCGACGACAACACAATCGGCGGGCAGATCGGGTGCGGCGGCGACTGATTCGGCCTTCGCGCGAGCCAGCTCGACGACGACTACGTCAGGAGCGGAATCCGCCGGGAGGGCGGCTTGCAGAGCGTCCTCGTCGACGTCGGAGACCCGCACCACCGGATCGATGCCCGCCGAACGGAGCACTTCCCGGCGGGCGGGGGACGCGGACCCGAGGACGAGTACCACGGGGTGGGTGAGCTCGGGCTCGCTCAACGCAGGTGTGACAGTTGCGGATAGGCGTACGGGGAGAACGGAGATGTCCCGCGGTGCAGCAGGGTGGGGCGACCCCACATGTCCTGTGGCCCGGTGCCGGCCGCCGCGCTGCCGCCGCCGGCGGCCGCGGTCAGCACACAGACCAGCGCCGCGAGTTCGGCGTCGGTCGGCGAACCCTTGACGACTCGGAACAGCGACTGGGCGGTCGCGCCCGGGGCCGCCGCCTCGGCGGTGACCTCGGCCTGCATGTCCTCGACTGTGAGATCCAACTCGACGGCGGTCAATACATCTTCTTCTGCCACGGTCGTCACAGTGCCAGATCCTCTCTGTTGCGCTTCACGGCGTATCCCGAAATTCCCAGTGTGCGGCTTCGCGGGAATTATCGCTCGATCAGAGCGGGATGTTGCCGTGCTTCTTCGGCGGCAGGGTCACCATCTTGCGTTCCAGCAACCGCAGCGCCGACACGATCTGGCCGCGCGTGTGCGAGGGCGGGATGACCGCGTCGACGTAGCCACGCTCAGCGGCCACGTACGGATTCACCAAGGTGTCCTCGTACTCATTCTGCAGCTCGAGCCGCAGCGCGTCGACGTCATTGCCGCTCTTGGCGGCTTCCTGCAACTGCTTGCGGTACACGAACCCGACCGCGCCGGAGGCGCCCATGACGGCGATCTGCGCGGTGGGCCAGGCCAGGTTGACGTCGGCGCCCATGTGCTTGGAGCCCATCACGTCGTAGGCGCCGCCGTAGGCCTTGCGGGTGATGATCGTGATTTTGCCCACAGTGGCCTCGCCGTAGGCGTAGAGCAGCTTGGCGCCGCGCCGGATGATGCCGTTGTATTCCTGGCCGGTGCCGGGCAGGAAGCCGGGCACGTCGACCAGGGTGATGATCGGAATGTTGAAGGCGTCGCAGGTGCGCACGAAGCGCGCGGCCTTCTCCGAGGCGTCGATGTCGAGGCAGCCCGCGAACTGGGTGGGCTGGTTGGCGACGATGCCGACGCTGCGGCCGTCGACCCGGCCGAAGCCGACGATGATGTTCATCGCGCGCTCGGCCTGCACCTCGAGGAACTCGTCGTCGTCGAGCAGCCGGCGGATGACCTCGTGCATGTCATAGGGCTGGTTCGGCGAGTCCGGGATGATCGTGTCGAGCTCGCGGTCCTCGTCGGTCAGCGAATCCTCGATGGCCCCGGTGATCGGGTCGGTGGCCGGGAAGCGCGGGGCCTCGGCGCGGTTGTTGCTCGGCAGGTAGGACAGCAGATCCTTGACGTAGTCCAGGGCGTCCTGCTCGCCGGAGGCGACGTAGTGCGCCACACCGGATTTGGTCATGTGGGTGTGCGCGCCGCCCAGGTCTTCCATGGTGACGTCTTCGCCGGTGACGGTCTTGATCACGTCCGGGCCGGTGACGAACATCTGCGAGGTGCCATCGACCATGACGACGAAGTCGGTGAGCGCCGGAGAGTAGACGTGCCCGCCCGCGGCCGGGCCCATGATCAGCGAGATCTGCGGGATCACGCCGGAGGCCTGGATATTGCGGTGGAAGATCTCGCCGTACAGGCCGAGCGAGACGACGCCCTCCTGGATGCGCGCGCCGGCGCCCTCGTTGATGCCGACGAGCGGACGGCCGGTCTTGAGCGCCAGGTCCATCACCTTGACGATCTTCTCGCCGTAGACCTCGCCGAGCGAGCCGCCGAAGACGGTGACGTCCTGGGAGAAGATGCAGACGTCGCGGCCGTCGATGGTGCCGTAGCCGGTGACCACGCCGTCGCCGAGCGGACGGTTGCTCTCCAGGCCGAAGTTCACGCTGCGGTGCCGGGCCAGGGCGTCGAGTTCGACGAAGGAACCGTCGTCGAGCAGGGCCAGGATGCGTTCGCGGGCGGTCATCTTGCCCTTGGCGTGCACCTTGTCGACTGCGGCCTCACCCATCGGGTGCTGGGCTTCTTCCAGACGATTCCGCAGGTCAGCCAGCTTCCCAGCGGTGGTGTGGATATCGGGGGCATCCGCCGGATCTTGCGCGGACTGCTGCTGGACACTCGTCATGGCTCCGGAGTGTAACCAGTGACAGTCGCCCTCACTAACTGAGTGGGGCTTACCCGTGAGTATAAAAAGCGCAGCTAGATCATGTTCTGGGCCTATGAATAACGGAAAGTTCCTGGTCGTCCGGCACGTGCCTCGGCTGCGCCGCCGCGCGGCCGGCACCGAGTAGCGTTCTCGTTGTGCAGACGCCTTCCGTTGACCGCCCGCCCCTGGATGTCGAGCAGCTGCGGCGCGCGGTCGCCGAGACGCCCGAGTTGTCCTTCTTCTCTCAGATCCAGGTGGTGGAGTCGACGGGGTCGACCAACGCCGACCTGATCGCCCGGGCCGGCGAACCGGATATCGACCAGGCGGTACTGCTCGCGGAAGCGCAGCAGGCCGGGCGCGGACGGCACGCGCGCACCTGGGTCAGCCCGCCGCGGGCCCAGATCTCGATGTCGGTGCTGGTGCGGTTGCGCGGGATCGCCCCCGAGGTGCTCGGCTGGCTGCCCCTGCTGACCGGTGTCGCGGTGGTGGACGCGCTGCGCTCGACCGCGGGTGTGGACGCGAACCTGAAGTGGCCCAACGATGTGCTGATCGGCGGCCGCAAAGTCGCGGGCATCCTCGCCGAGGTGGCCTCGGGCGGCGGGGAACCCGCGGTGGTGGTCGGCACCGGCATCAACGTGAGCCTCACCGAGTCCGAACTGCCGGTGCCGCACGCGACTTCACTGTTGCTGGCGGGGGCGAAGGAGATCGATCGCACCGTGCTGGTGCGGTCGCTGCTCACCGAATTCGCCCGCCGCTTCGATGCTTGGCGCGCCGCCGACTGGGACACCACCGGCCTGATCGACGCCTACCGCGAGCGCTGCGCCACCATCGGTAAGGAGGTGCGCGCCGAACTGCCGGGCGGTGAGGTACTGACCGACGTCGCCACCGGCGTCGACGACCACGGCCGCCTGCTGATCGGCGACCGGGCCGTCTCGGCGGGCGACGTCACCCACCTGCGCGCCGAGTATTAGGAGACGGGCAGCAGGCCCCGGGCCGCCTCGCGCGCCAGCATGCGGTCGCGCTGTTCCTCGAACTTGACCACGTCCTTCTCCAGCTTCTCCAGATAGACCCCGAGCCGGTCGCGCGCCATCTCCCCGCGCGCGCCGAAGTCGTTGCGCTCGAAGACGTTCCACTTCTTCAGCACCGGCTGTACCACTTCCTCGAGATGCTGGCGCAGGTCGTAGATGCCGTGCTTGGCCATCAGCGCGCCGTTGCGGCGGAAATTGGGCATGCCGTAGCCCGGCATCACGAAGTTCTCGAGAATGATGGTGATCGCCTCCATGGCCTGGTCGGGCACCAGATCCAGGCCGGCGCCGCACAGGTTGCGGTAGAAGATCATGTGCAGGTTCTCGTCGGCGGCGATGCGCTGCAGCATGCGGTCGGCGACGGGATCGTCACAGACCCGGCCGGTGTTGCGGTGGCTGACCCGGGTGGCCAGTTCCTGGAAGGTGACGTAGGCGACGTTGAGCAGGAATCCGCCCCAATTCTCCGGGGAGTGCACGCCATTGGTCATGTGCACCATGCGGTCGTTCTCCAGCGCGACCGGGTCCACGCCGCGGGTGACCACCAGGTAGTCGCGAATGACGATGCCGTGCCGGTTCTCCTCGGCGGTCCAGCGGCCGACCCAGGTGCGCCAGGCGCCGCCGTTGTCGAAGGCTTCGGAGATGATCCGGTGGTAGGAGGGCAGATTGTCCTCGGTGAGCAGGTTCGTGATCATGGACGCCTTGGCGACCTCGCTCAGCTGGGATTGCTCAGGGTCCCAATCGTTTCCGCCCATCGCGGCGAAGTTGCGGCCCTCGTCCCACGGGACGTAGTCGTGCGGATGCCAGTCCTTGGTCATCGACAGGTGCCGGTTCAAGTTCTCCTCGGCCACCGGTTCGAGTTCGGTGAGGATTTCCAGCTGGGTCAGGTCCCTGGTCACACACGCCTCCACGGTCGTTGTCGAGCATGGTTTTACGAGCAGGACAGAACTGAGAAAGTGCAAAGCTTGCCGACGCGAATGAGATCGACCCGCGCAAGCTGACGATTGTGCAGCACGCCGAGGTCGGTGTCAGGCATTCTGGCATCTTCGAGCGGTAGGGTTCGACCATGGGTTCCCCTGAGGAGGCGCTGGCACCGGATGAGCAGCTCATCCTGCACCGGCATCCGCATTGGAAGATGCTGTTCTGGCCCATCGTGACGCTGGTTCTCGCCACCGCGGTCGCCGGATTCGTTGGGGGACTTGCCTCCCGCAAGGTGGAAGGGTCCGCGCGCACGGTGGCGCTGCTGGTGATCCTGGTGCTGTGGATCGCGATTCTCGGCTGGCGCAGTATCGCGCCGATGCTGGCCTGGAAGTCGACGCACTTCATCGTGACCGACCGCCGCGTGCTGGTGCGGCAGGGGGTGCTCGCGCATTCCGGCATCGATATCCCGATGAGCCGGATCTCGAGCGTGCAGTTCAGGCACGGCCTGTTCGACCGGCTGCTGGGCACCGGCACCTTGATCATCGGGTCCTCGTCGGAGGAGCCGCTCGAGTTCGACGACATCCCGCAGGTGCAGCAGGTGCACAATCTCCTCTATCACCAGGTCTTCGATGAGGAGCGCCACAACGGCGCGGCGCATCGGGGACCGTAACCTATTCCCATGACCGCCGTACTACTGGCCGAGGACGACGAGGCCATCGCTGCACCGCTTTCCCGGGCGCTGGGACGTGAGGGGTACTCGGTCACCGTCGAGAGTTTCGGTCCCGCCGTGCTGCAGCGTGCCCTGGAGGGCGGCCACGACCTGCTCATCCTGGATCTCGGGTTGCCCGGTATGGACGGGCTCGAGGTGTGCCGCCAGGTCCGGGCGCGCGGCGCCGACCTGGCCGTGCTGATGCTCACCGCCCGCACCGACGAGGTGGACTTCGTGGTCGGGCTGGACGCGGGCGCCGACGATTACGTGGGCAAGCCCTTCCGGCTCGCCGAACTGCTGGCCCGGGTGCGAGCCCTGTTGCGCCGCAGCGGAATCGGCGACGAGGCGGTCGAGGTCGGCGGGATCCGGCTGGAGCCGGCCGCGCGCCGGGTGCTGGTCAACGGCGTCGAAATCGGCTTGGCGAACAAGGAATACGAACTGCTCAAGGTGCTCATCGACCGGGCCGGGCAGGTGGTGCCGCGCGAGACCATCCTGCGCGAGGTGTGGGGCGACGCGGAACTGCGCGGCTCCAAGACCCTGGACATGCACATGTCGTGGCTACGCCGCAAGATCGGCGACGAGGGACCGATGGCGGAGCGCCGCATCGTCACCGTGCGCGGTGTCGGTTTCCGGCTGAACACCGCATGACCGGGTCGAGCGCGGAGGCGGGAGCGCTCCCGGTCATGCCGAATGGGCGCTGACTGACGTGCGCCGCCGGATCCTGCGGTCCATGCTCACCGTGCTGACCATCACCACGGTGGTGCTCGGCGTGCCGCTGACCTATACGGCGTGGCTGTGGGTGGAGGACATCACCCGCACCGATCTGCGCGGCCGGCTGGACCGGATCGCGGTGGAGGTGATCGCCCAGGAGCAGGCCGACGGCTTGGTGCGTGGCGGCCTCGACATCCGCACGGTGCGCCCGCTGGTGCCCAAGGACGGCAAGCTCACCATCGTCTATCCGACACCGCAGGACAGCGCCTCGCGCATCGATATCGGCGTCGACGAGGTGGCGGACCCGCTGATGGAGTCGCTGGCGATGGGCACCTCGGGGTCGCTGCGGCTGGAGGTGCCGAGCAGCCCGATGCACGTCAAGCAGCGGCAGGCGGTCGCGGCGGTGGCGCTGGCGGTGCTGGCCTCGCTGGGCGCGGCGGTGGCGGTCGCGGTGGTGACCGCGCGCCGGGTGGCCGACCCGCTACGCGATGTGGCGGCGCGCGCCGCGCGACTGGCGATGGGCGATTTCCGGCCCGATCCGCGCCGGCACGGCATCGCCGAACTCGATCGCGTCTCCGACGTGCTGGACTCGGCGACCGTGGAGATCGCCGGGCGGTTGCAGCGCGAGCACGCGCTGGTCGCCGACGTCTCGCATCAACTGCGGTCCCGGCTCACCGCGGTGCGGTTGCGGTTGGACGAGTTGTCCACGCATACCGATCCGGAGGTCGTGCACGAGGCCGAGGAGGCGATGGCGCAGGTCGATCGGCTCACCGAGGCGATCGACGATCTGGTGCGCGCCTCCCGGGACGAGGACGCCGCGGACCGCGATCCGATCCCGGTGATGGACGAACTGCGCGGGGTGGTCGCGGAGTGGCGGCATCCGTTCAGCGACGCGGGCCGCACGCTGGTGCTCACCGGCGACAAGACGCTGACCGCGCCGATCACCGCGCAACGGCTGCGCGAGGCGGTCGCGGTGCTGGTCGACAATGCCCTGATGCACGGCGGCGGCACCTGCACGGTGTCGGTGCGCACGGTCCGGCCTTCGGTGCTGGCGGGGGACGTGGTCGACGGGGCGGGCAAGCGCGGCAGCTCGCGCGAGCCGCTGGTGTGCGTGGAGGTCGCCGACGAGGGCGAGGGCGTGCGCGACGAGCTCGCGCCGCACATCTTCGATCGTGGTTTCTCGGCCGGTGGTTCGACCGGTGTGGGCCTGGCGCTGGCGCGCGCGCTCATCGAGGCCGACGGCGGGCGGCTGGAGTTGCAGCGGCGGCGTCCGGCCCTGTTCGCGGTGTTCCTGGGCGCCTCGGTGCCGCGGATCTCGAACGCGGTGATTCCGGAACCGCGTTAGCTGTGGCCGAGCTGCTCTTCCTCGAAGAGGAACTCGTCCTCGAATTCCTCCACGAGTTGATTCATCTCGTCGGGGAAGACCCAGCGCCGCATGGCCCAGAACCGGAACGCCATCTGCAGCAGATTGCCGATGATGAACGCGCTGATGAAGTCGGCGATGTTCTCGACCATCAGGCTGACATCGGGGACGCGCAGGTCGAAGACGTAACTGGAGACCCACAGCGGGAGGAAGCTGAGCACCACGCCGACGCCGCTGACGGCGAAGAACAGGAAGGCTTCGTGATGGCGTTCGCGGCCGCCCCGATTCCGGAACGACCATTCCCGGTTCAGGATGTAGGACGCGATGACGGCGATGACGCCGGAAATGATCTTGGCGGTGACCGGCTTCTCGGTCAGCACCGTCAGCTTCAAAAAGTAGAAGATGCCGCTGTCGATGACGAAAGTGATGCCTCCGACGATGGCGAACTTGATCAGCTCGTGGTGGCGGAAAGCGATCTCCGCCAGGGGTCTGGGGAGAACGTTGACCACGCCGTCGACGAATGACACAAGGATCGAGTGTACCGGTAGCGATCATTCGTCCCCTACATGACAAGATTGCAAGACGTGACCCCCGCACGATTCTCCGATCAGTCCGCTATGCCCACCGTGACCATGGTCGGTGGCGGTCAGCTCGCGCGGATGACGCACCAGGCCGCGATCGCGCTCGGCCAGCGGCTACGGGTGCTCGCCGAGCGTCCCGAGGATCCGGCCGCCCAGGTCAGCCCCGAGGTCGTGCTCGGCAGCCACACCGATCTCGCCGCGCTGCGCAAGGCGGCGACCGGTTCGCACGCGCTGACCTTCGATCACGAAGGCGTCCCGACCGAGCTGCTCGAAGCGCTGGTCGCCGAAGGCGTGAACGTGCAGCCGCCGCCGTCCGCGCTGGTGTTCGCGCAGGACAAGCTGGCGATGCGGGTCAAGTTGTCCGGGCTGGGTCTGCCGGTGCCCGCGTTCACCGAGGTGACCTCGGTGGCCGACGCGGTGGGCTTCGGTGACGCGCACGGCTGGCCGTTCGTGCTGAAGGCGGTGCGCGGCGGCTACGACGGACGCGGGGTGTGGATGCCCGGGGACGCCGCGGAGACCGAGACCCTCGTCACCGAGCAGCTCACGCGCGGGGTGCAGCTGCTGGCCGAGGCGAAGGTGGACCTGAAGCGGGAGCTGTCGGCGATGGTGGCGCGCTCGCCCTTCGGTCAGGCCGCGACCTGGCCGGTCGTCGAAACCGTGCAGCGCAACGGCCAGTGCGCCGTCGTGATCGCGCCCGCCCCGGACCTGCCCGAGGCCAAGGAGACGCAGGCCGAACTGCTGGCGCTGAACCTGGCGAAGGAACTCGGCGTCGTCGGCGCGATGGCCGTGGAGCTCTTCGAGACCCACGACGGCGAACTCCTGGTGAACGAGCTGGCCATGCGCCCGCACAACTCCGGCCACTGGGGCATGGACGGCGCCCGCACCGGCCAGTTCGAACAGCATCTGCGCGCGGTCCTGGACTATCCGCTGGGGGACACCAGCCCGCTGGCGCCGGTTACCGTGATGGCCAACATCCTCGGCGCGCCCGAGGCCCCGGCGATGTCGATGGACGAGCGCCTGCATCACCTGTTCGCGCGACTGCCGCAGGCGAAGGTGCACATGTACGGCAAGAGTGAGCGCCCCGACCGCAAGATCGGGCATATCAACGTGCTCGGCGACGATGTCGCGGTGGTGCGTGAGCAGGCAGAGCGTGCGGCGCACTGGATGTCGCACGCGGTTTGGACCGACGGATGGGACCCGCATTCATGACGAACCTCGGACCGCAAGTTGGCCTGATCATGGGCAGCGACTCGGACTGGCCCACGATGGAAGCCGCCGCGGAAGCCTTGGCGGAGTTCGGCATTCGCTTCGAGGTCGGCGTCGTCTCCGCGCACCGCACCCCGCAGCGCATGCTCGACTACGCCCGCGAAGCGGCCGGTCGCGGCATCCAGGTGATCATCGCGGGCGCGGGCGGCGCCGCCCACCTCCCGGGCATGGTCGCCTCGGCCACCCCGCTCCCGGTCATCGGCGTCCCCGTCCCCTTGAAATACCTCGACGGCATGGACTCCCTGCTGTCCATCGTCCAAATGCCCGCCGGCGTCCCCGTCGCCACCGTCTCCATCGGCGGCGCCCGCAACGCGGGCCTGCTCGCCGTCCGCATCCTCGCCGCCCACGACCCCGAACTCCGTTCCCGCATGGAGCAATTCCAGGCCGGCCTGGAGAAAATGGTCCTCGAAAAGGACCAAGCCCTGCGCACCAAACTCCTGGGCTAGCGACTCCGCGCTTGGCGTAGGTCAGTTCGTCTGCCGCCTCTCTGCTCTCCACCTCGACTCGAGCCATGTAGTTCTGCAGGTCGGTGTAGCGCACACGGCGGTGCCTTCCGACGAGTCGGAAAGGGATCTTTCCGGCCTCCAGCAGGCCGATCACGTAGGGGCGCGACACGATGAGCATGTCGGCGGCCTGCGGGGTGCGTTTGATGATTCTGGGTTGCTTGCGTGGCTCGATACGGTTGTCCCGTGGCGAATGACGAGGTGCGAGGTAGGGGTGGGGAGGACGCCGCGCGGTTTCGGCTGGCGGTGGTGGATCAGGCGTTGCGGTTGTTCGCGGAGAAGGGGTATGAGGCGACGACTGTTGATGAGATCGCGGAGGCGGCGGGGATCAGTCGGCGCACGTTCTTCCGGCAGTTCCGGTCGAAGGAGGACGTGATCTTCGCCGATCACGAGTCGCAGTTGACTCGTGCGGCGGCGGATTTGGCGGCGGCGGAAGGGGATCCGTGGGACGCGGTGTGTGCGGCCGTGGTGGGGGTGTTCGAGCGGTTCACGCAGTGGCGCGAGATCGCGGCGCGGCGGTATCAGGTGGTGCGGCGGGTGCCGGCGCTGCGGGAGCGCGAGATCGTGACGGTTTTCCGGTACGAGCGGTTGTTCACCGATTTTCTGCGGGAGCGATTGCCCGAGTCGCCGGATCTGGCGCGGGTGCAGTTCACGGCGGCGGTGACGGCGACGCACAACTATCTGCTGCGGCGGATGGTGCGTGGCGAGTCGGACGCGGGCGCCGCGGATCTGCGGGTCGAGCTGGCGGCCATTCCGCGCGGGCCCGGGGCGGCGCGCACCGCCGACGAACTGGTGGTCGCGGTATTTCCGCGGGACATGCCGTCGCGGCAGGTAGCCGATCTGGTGGCGCGCAAGCTGAGTACGCTGGACTCCGATTAAACGTGTGAACTGACACTCAGTGCCACGAAATATCTGCATGTAGCTCCAAAGTAAAGGCGTATACTCGAATCCAATGTGGCACTCAGTGCCGACATCAGAGTCACGACACAGCCAGGAGTGTGCCCCCATGGCGGGAAACCCGGATTTCGATCTCTTCAAGCTCGAGGACTTCCACGACGAACTGCGCGGGGCCATCCGCGGGCTGGCGGAGAAGGAAATCGCCCCGCACGCTAAGGATGTGGACGGCAACTCTCGCTTCCCGCAGGAGGCGCTCACCGCGCTGAACGCCGCCGGCTTCAACGCCGTGCACGTGCCCGAGGCCTACGGCGGCCAGGGTGCCGACTCGGTCGCCACCTGCATCGTGATCGAAGAGGTCGCCCGCGTCTGTGGTTCCTCCTCGCTGATCCCCGCGGTCAACAAGCTCGGCACCATGGGCCTGATCCTGAACGGCTCCGAGGAGCTCAAGGCGAAGGTGCTCGCCGACATCGTCGAGGGCAAGATGGCCTCCTACGCGCTGTCCGAGCGTGAGGCCGGCTCCGACGCCGCCTCCATGCGCACCCGCGCCAAGCAGGACGGCGAGGACTGGATCCTGAACGGCTCCAAGTGCTGGATCACCAACGGCGGCAAGTCCGATTGGTACACCGTCATGGCCGTCTCCGACGCCGACAAGGGCGCCAACGGCATCTCCGCGTTCATGGTGCACAAGGACGACGAGGGCTTCGTCGTCGGCCCGCTCGAGCACAAGCTGGGCATCAAGGGCTCCCCGACCGCCGAGCTGTACTTCGAGAACTGCAAGATCCCGGGCGACCGCATCATCGGCGAGCCGGGCACCGGTTTCAAGACCGCGCTGCAGACCCTGGACCACACCCGCCCGACCATCGGCGCGCAGGCCGTCGGCATCGCCCAGGGCGCCCTGGACGCCGCGATCGCCTACACCAAGGATCGCAAGCAGTTCGGCAAGACCATCGCCAGCTTCCAGAACACCGAGTTCATGCTGGCCGACATGGCCATGAAGATCGAGGCCGCGCGCCTGATGGTCTACACCTCGGCCGCCCGCGCCGAGCGCGGCGAGAAGAACCTGGGCTTCATCTCCGCCGCCGCCAAGTGCTTCGCCTCCGACGTCGCCATGGAGGTCACCACGAACGCGGTGCAGCTGTTCGGCGGCGCCGGCTACACCACCGACTTCCCGGTGGAGCGGATGATGCGCGACGCCAAGATCACCCAGATCTACGAGGGCACCAACCAGATCCAGCGCGTCGTCATGTCGCGCGCGCTGCTGCGCGGCTGAGCAATCGGCTTTCCGGCCGGGTGGTTCGAGGCGATTTCGTCTCGGGCCACCCGGTTTCTTTGTTGCCGGGTCCTGAACGTTGCTGGAGCGCAATAATTCCGACGCCTACAAGTTCTTTGTTCGTGTCCTCCGAAAGTGGGTTTCGGGGCATGCGGACAATGGTTTACCGGCTCGGTAACGTGCAGCTACCCATGCGGGGTTGGGGAATGTGCGGGCAGCTGAACTTTGCCCGGAGATAGGCCATGACCTGGCCCTTCTATGTACTTCGGGAAAACTCGGCCGTGCGTTACGCGCTCGCGGCAGTGAATTTGCGAATCCGCTGCCCCCAGAATTCGGGACTCGAATATGGGTGTAAATAGGCGCCAGAAGGGTGGATACTCGACTTCATAACGTGACGAGGTGAAGCATGACCAAGATCGTTATCGGACCGCGGTCGGGGATGAATTGGATCCCGCTGTCCATGAACGAAATACCGCCATTCACGAGAGCGACGGTAGAAATTCTGCGCGGGTGGGCCGAAGATCATTTGACCGAACACTCGCCCGCGCTGGGACGCGACGGTCCGGTGTGTCCCTATGTCGGCCCGTCGATTCGGCGCGACCTGATGTGGATCGGCCGCATCCCGGGAGCGCGACCCCGGCCCGCGGACGTCCGCCTGGTGCTCTCGGACGCGCTGGAACTGTTCCCCGAGCTGCCGCCCGTCGAGGGCGGGGCCGCGGTGCTGCGCACGCTGATCACCGCGCTGCCCGAGCTGCGCGACTACGCGCTCATCGACGATCTGCACGCGGAGCTCAAGACCGAGTTCGTCGCGCGCGGCTTCATGCTCGGCCAGTTCTATCCCGGCTGTGACCAACCCGGACTGTGGAACAAGGACTTCCATCCGCTGGACTCGCCGATCCCGATGCTGGTGGTGCGGACCATGATGACCACCGACTTCCCGTTCCTGCTGGCGCGGCCGGAATGGATGACGGCGTATGTGAAGAAGTTCGCGCCCAGCCTGCCCGCGCATGTCCGGCACGCGGTGGTCAGCCGCCTGACCGCGCCGGGCCCGGATGTGCAGGCTTACGAGCTGCGACCCGAGCCGGAGCCGGTACCCGCCGCGCACGGCCGGACCAATGGCAAGCCGGTCCCCGCGGGACCGCGGCACCATCATTGACTTTCGGGGGATTCGTTATGTCGCACGGGCTTTCGACCGAGTTTCCGCTCACGCCCGCGCAGCTGGGGATGTGGTATGCCCAGCAGCTGGATCCGGGAGTGCCGCTGTACGAGGCGCAGTACATAGAGATGCGCGGCCAGCTGGATGTCGGGGCGCTGACCCGCGCGGCCCGGCGCGCCGCACGCGAATTCGGTTCCGGGATTCTGCGGCTCGCCGAAAATGATTCGGGCCCTTATCAAGTCACGGATGAGCGGCTGGAACCGGAGGTGGCGTACCTGGACGTGGGATCCGCCGCCGACCCGGACGCGGAGGCGCTGCGGTGGATGCGCGCCGATGTGGCGGCGCCCATCGATCTGCTCGCCGATCGGCTCGGCCGGACCGCGGTGATCCGAGTCGGACCAGAACGGGCGCTGTGGTATTCGCGGATCCATCACATCGCGCTGGACGGGTTCGGTTCGGCGACCATGCTCTATCGCGTCGCGGAGCTGTACAACGCGGAGCTGGCCGGTGTCGACCCGAAACCCGCTGTGGCGGCTGGCCTTTACGAGCTGTACCAGGATGAACTGCGCTACCGGGAGTCGAGCCGGTTCGACGCCGATGCCGCGTACTGGGCCGAGCGGATCGACGGCATGCCGCCGCGGTGCAGCCTGGTCGAGGCCGCCGCACCCGCGCACGCGCTCGGGCGGCAGCAGCGAATGATGTTGCCCGAGCAAATGTCCGCGCTGATCGATGCCGCCGCCGACAGTTTCGGGGTGGGTGCGCCGGCGTTGGTGATGGCCGCGCTGGCGGTCTACTACGGCCGGCTGACCGGATTGCCCGAGGTGGTGCTGAGTTTGCCGGTGTCCGGTCGAACGACGGCGATCTCGCGCCGCTCCGGCGGCATGCTCGCCAACGTCGTGCCGCTGCGCGTCGAGGTCACCGAGCGCCGCACGATCGCGGAGGTCATCGACGCGATCCGACTGGAAGTGTCGGGAGCGTTGCGGCACCAGCGCTTCCGGCACGAGGAGATCCGCGGGACCTCCGACGACGATCACCTGGGTGGCCGCGGTTTCCTCGGTCCGGTGGTGAACATCATGCTGTTCCCGGCGCGGGTCGACTTCGCCGGCATCGAAACGAACCTGCACGTCCTGACCTCGGGACCGATCGAGGACCTGTTCGTCAACCTGTACCAGCACGGCGCGGGCAGCCCGATCCACGTCGACTTCACCGCCAACCCCGACCTGTACGACGCGGGTTCCCTGGCTCGGCACCACCGCCGGTTCCTGCGGACCTTCGAAGCTCTGCTCACCGCGCCGGCAGACACTCCCGTCGGCGGACTCGACTGCTTCCTGGACGATGAACGGCACCTGCTGAACGGTCTGCACGGTGCTGCCGCCGCGCCGCCGCAACTCCTGCCCGATCTGCTCGACGCGGGCATGCGGGCGGCGGGCCCGGACGCGGTCGCGGTGTGCGGCCGTCATGGCCAACTCACCTACCGGGAGTTGGATGAGGCGGCAAATCGCCTCGCCCGCACGCTGATCGACAAGGGCGCGGGACCGGAGAGCGCTGTTCTGGTCGCGCTGCCCCGGTCGACGGAGTCGGTGATCGCCTTCTGGGCGGTAGCGCGTTCCGGCGCGGCCTATGTCCCGCTCGGGACCGGCAACCCACCGGAGCGGGTAGCGCGCATCGCCGTGGAATGCGGAGCGCACCTGGGAATTACGAAGTCCTCGCTACGCGACGCGCTCACCGATGCGGTCGACTGGATCGTGCGCGATTCCCTGGCGGAAACCAGGACCACGCTGCATGTGGATGCGAATCACGAAGCGGCGAACGATGTTCGGGGGGATTGCGGTCAACGACCAGGCAGTGCCGGGTCGCGGCGATCCCGGGTGGACTGTCCTGCCTATATCGTCTTCACCTCCGGATCGACCGGTGTCCCGAAGGGCGTGGTCGTTCCGCATACCGGGCTGGCCGGGCTGGTCGCCGCCGTGCGGGATACCTACCGGGCGCAGCCCGGATCGCGGGTGTTGCATTGCCTGAATCCAGCCTTCGATGCCTCGCTGCTCGAACTGCTGGTGGCGTTCACCGCGGGGGCAACGCTGGTGATCGGGGACGGCGAGGTGATGGCCGGGGCCGAGCTGGCGACAGTCATCCGGGAATCCGGGATCACGCAGTTGTGTTCGACGCCCGCCGTGCTCGCCACCCTTCCGGACGACGCCTTGATCGACGTGCGCGCGGTGTCGACCGGTGGTGAAGCCTGCCCGCCAGAGATAGTGGAACGCTTCGGAACCGGCCGCCGTCTGGTGAACTCCTATGGCCCGTCCGAAGCCACCGTCGCCGCCACCTTCACCGAACCGCTTGCGGTCGAACAGGATTCGGGTATCGGCGCACCGGTGCCGGGTGCCGGCCTGATGGTGCTCGATCGGCGGCTGCGGCCGGTTCCGATCGGGACGCCGGGCGAACTGTATCTCTCGGGTTCCGGCCTGGCCCGCGGCTACACCGGGCGCGTGGGAACGACCGCCGCGCGATTCGTGGCAAACCCCTTCGGCCCACCCGGCACCCGGATGTATCGTACGGGCGATCTCGTCCAGTGGCGCTCCGTGCAGGACGCGGCTCGAGCAGGCGCGCATCGCAGCGAGCCAATCGCGGAGGCCAGGGACCCGGGGACTCGAGACGGTGTGCCACCTGTCGTGTTGGACTATCTGGGGCGCACCGACTTTCAGCTCAAAGTGCGTGGGATGCGAGTGGAGCCCGGGGAAGTGGATGCGGTGCTGGACGCGCATCCTGAGGTGGAGATCGCGGTGACTGTTCCGCGTTCCGGTGGTCAGGGTCGCGCGGTGCTGGCTTCCTATGTGGTTCTCGCGCATCGGGGGCGTAGGGCACAGGTGCAAGTCGCGGCGTTGCGGAAGTTCTGTGCGAGCAGGCTGCCGAGCCATATGGTGCCCGCGACGATCACGCTCCTCGACGCGCTGCCGTTGACCGGCAACGGCAAGGTGAATCGGGCCGCACTGCCGGAACCCGTACTCGATTCGCACGAATCCGACTCCAGCACAACAGAGTCCGCGCACAAGCTGGGGGAGCTGTTCGCCGCGGTGCTCGAGGTGCCGGACGTGGGGCCCGAATCGTCGTTCTTCGCGCTCGGTGGCGATTCGATCCTGTCGATTCAGCTGGTGGCGCGGGCGCGGGAAGCTGGCTTGGTGTTCTCGGCCCGGGACGTGTTCGAACACCAGACGCCCGCCGCGCTGGCCGAGATCGCCACGGAATCGACTGGCCCGCAGACCCTGCCGGAGCGGGGCGATGCCGCGCCGATGCCGCAACGGGGTGACGTCGGGTCGGTGCCACAGTTGTGGTGGGAGCCGCAGGGGGAAGCATTGCGGGGGAGGTTGCGGGAACGGTATCCGAACATCGAGGAGGTGTGGCCGCTAACACCGCTACAGCGGGGGCTGCTGTTCCACGCACAGCTGAACGCCGGTAGGGCCGATGACTATTCGGTGCAAGCGGTGTTCGAGTTCGAAGGCCCGGTCGACATCGAACGACTGGTCGCCGCGGCCACGGAACTGACGCGACGGCATCAGGCGCTACGCACCGCATTCGTGGCCGATGCGGACGCACCTGTGCAGGTGGTTCTCGCGGATGTCGAATTACCCTGGCGCACAATTGATGCCACTCGCGGCGACGTCGCTGACCTGGCGGCGGAGGAGCTGGCTCGACCGTTCGATCCGGCGCACGCGCCGCTGATCCGATTCCTCTGCCTCCGCTGCGCACCGCAGGATGTGCGGCTGGTCGTCACCAATCATCACCTAGTGCTGGACGGCTGGTCGATGCCGCTGCTGTTCGGGGAGTTCTTGGCCCTGTACCAAACACAAGGGGACAGCACCGGTTTCGCGACCCCCGTGCCCTTGCGTGGATATCTGGACTGGCTTTCCTACAAGGACGACGCTGCGGCGCTGGCGAACTGGCGTGCGGCGCTGGACGGACTACCCGCACCGACCGTGGTAACCGCCGCCCGCGAGCAGATCCCCGAGTCCTCCGGCCCGGCCAAACGGGAGCTCGCGATCTCGCTACCCGAGTCCACCGCGACCGCTCTGTCCCACTGGACCAGCACCCTGGGCGTCACCGTGAACACGGTGATCCAAACCGCATGGGCATTGCTGCTCACCGAACTGACGGGCCACACCGACCTCGTCTTCGGCACGACCGTATCGGGCCGCCCCGCAGATCTACCGGGAGCCGAGCACATGATCGGAATGCTGGTCAACACCATCCCCGTCCGCATCACCCTGGCCCCCGAGGAGACCGTCGGCGCCCTGCTCTCCCGGGTGCAGCGGGAGCAGGCCGCCCTGATCGAGCAGCACACCGTGGGCTTGAGCGAAATCCAGGCAGCAGCAGGGTTGGGGCCACTATTCGACACAACCCTGGTCGTCGAGTCCTACCCCTTGGACCTACCCGCACTGCTCAACGCCGCCGACCGAGTAGCCCTGCGCGTCAAGAACTTCCGCAGCCGAAACGGCACCCACTACCCCCTGTCCTTGGAGGCGAAGGTCCACGACGGCCTCGCTATGGTGCTCACCTGCTCGGCACGATACTTCGATGCGACCGAGGCAAGCGCACTCGCCGCTCGCCTCACCCGCCTGCTCACCCGAATCGCCGAGGATCCGGCACAACGCGTAGTGGCAGTACGCGGCGTGGACCAGGCCACCGTTCTGCGTACAAGAACAGAACCAATCCGCCTCCTACCCGACCTGCTGACCGGCGGGGTTCGCCACGGTGCGACCGCCATCGTGGCGACGACAGATGAGCTGGTCAGCGTCGACCGCGCTGATAGCGGCTCCGGGATTCGCCGCGGAGGGGCTGCGAGCGTAGGGAGAACAGACGAACTGGGGTATTCCGATCGCGGTAGCGGTCCCGAACTGCTGACTGGTGGGACCGACGCCGGTGGGGCGGTCGCCGCAGGGGGTACGAGCGGACTCGATCAGGCCGATGGCGGTGATGGTTCTGATGTGCCGGTCGGCGAGATTCGTCATTGTGGGGCCGCCACGAAGCGGGCAGCGGTCGCCGCTGCGGGGGACGCGGGCGAGGTTGGGTATGTCGAACTCGACGAGCGTTCGAACAGGCTGGCTCGGTTGTTGATCGGTGCCGGCGCGGGGCCGGAAACGGCAGTGCTGCTGGCGCTTCCGCGCTCTTGCGAGTGGCTTGTGGCGGCGTGGGCGATCGCGAAATCCGGAGCGGCGTTCGTTCCGGTCGATGTGGATTATCCGGCTGCGAGGGTGGCCGCTATCGCATCGGATTGTGTTGCGCACCTGGGTATTACCGGGAGTCGGTATCGCGATCATTTGCCGGACAAGGTCTCCTGGCTGGCGATCGATGATTCCGATTCGGCGCAGGTGGCGGGGACGCCGATCACCGACGCTGATCGTATTCGTGCACTGCGAGCGGGCAATCCGGCGTATGTGGTCTACACCTCCGGCTCCACCGGGGCGCCCAAAGGCGTGGTGATCACCCACGCGGGGTTGAGCGGTCTTGTCGCGGGGGTTTCGGCGAAGGTGCGGGCTCGGCCCGGCGACCGTGTCTTGCTGTGCATGAACCCGAATTTCGATGCGGCCATCATGGTCTGGCTGTCCAGCTTCGCCGCTGGGGCGACTGTAGTGGTCGCACCGCATGAGGTGAACGCGGGTGCTGAGCTGGCCGCGCTGATCGCGGCTTCCGGTGCCACTCACGTCTTCTCGACTCCCGCCGTCTTGGCGACGTTGCCCGCCGCGGCGCTGGCCGGTGTGCGGGTGTTGATCACCGGCGGGGAGGCGTGCCCGCCGGAGCTCACCGCGCGGCTCGGTGGCGGGCGGGTGCTGCTGAACTCCTACGGTCCCGCGGAGACCACGGTGGCTGCGACCTTTACGGGGGCGCTCACCGCGGGTGAGCCGGCGACGCTTGGTTCGCCGATGCCGGGGATGGGGCTGGCGGTTCTGGATTCGTGGCTGCGGCCGGTACCCACCGGGGTCCCGGGGGAGCTGTATCTAATGGGACCCGGGTTGTCACGCGGCTACATCGGGCGGGCGGTGCTGACCGGAGAACGGTTCGTGGCCAACCCCTTCGGTGCGCCCGGCGACCGCATGTACCGGACCGGAGACCTGGTGCGGAAGCTGTCGCACTCCCGGCTGGAGTATCTGGGCCGCAACGATTCTCAGGTGAAGCTGCACGGAATCCGGGTGGAGCCTGGCGAAATCGACGCAGTTCTGCGCTCCTGCCCCCGGGTTGCGCTCGCGGTCACGGTGCCGCGTCCGGGCCCCAGCGGTGATCGGGTGCTCGACACCTACGCGGTTGCGTCGGACGGCGCAGAGCTCACCGCCGCGTTCCTGCGTGACTATCTGACGCACCGCCTGCCCCGGCATCTGATCCCCGCGACGCTGACCGTCCTCGACGCATTGCCGCTGACGGGCAACGGAAAAGTCGACGTGCGTGCCCTGCCGGAACCTGATCCCGAATCCGCCGACTATGTCACCCCGGTCGGTCTGGAACGGGTGGTAGCCGATGTATTCGGCGGAGTCTTGGAGCGTACCGATATCGGCGCGGCCGACGACTTCTTCCTCCTCGGCGGCGATTCCCTGTCCGCCACCCGGGCAGCCTCGCGACTAGGCGCGGCATTGAAGATCGACGTGCCGGTGCGCGTTCTGTTCGAGGCTCCCACGGTTCATGAATTGGCCGCTCGAGCACAAGCTCTCATCGGTACCGGGGCGAGCACGTCCGCCGGACCGCGTTCGGGCTCCAGACCGGAACTCGTGCCGCTGTCCCCGGCCCAGCAGCGCATGTGGTTCGTCAACCAGTACGACCCTGAGTCGGGCGGCTACAACATCCCGATTGTGCTGCGGCTCAACGGGATACTGGACCTGCCGAGTTTGCGCGCGGCCGTAGGAGACGTCCTCGAACGGCACGAGTCCTTGCGCACGGTCTACCCCGCACGGGATGGGGTCGGATACCAGGTCGTGGTTCAGGTCGAAGATGCTTGGGAATCCGGCGAACTCACCGCGCAACCGATTTCCGCGAGTCAGCTTCCAGCGGCGGTATCGAACTGTATCGGCGGTGGATTCGATGTCACCGCCGCCGTACCGCTACGGCTGCGCCTGTTCGAAGTCCGCAGCGGCGAAAAGAAGGTTGGCCACATCAACTACCTGCTCGTCCTGGTTGTCCACCACATCAGCGCCGACGGTTTCTCCATGGGTCCGCTTGCCCGGGATGTCATGACGGCTTACGCGGCGAGGCGGCAGGCCCATGCCCCCGATTGGTCGCCGCTCCCAGCGCAGTACGCGGATTACACACTGTGGCAACGAGATCGGCTGGGTACCGCCGAGGATCCGGATTCGCTGCTGTCCCGCCAGCTCACCTACTGGACCGAGACCCTCGACGGCCTCCCCGACCAGCTCGCGCTACCCACCGACCACCACCGCCCCGCCACCGCCACACTGCGCGCGGGAACCGTGTTCAGCCGCATCGACGCCGCTCTGGTCACCGAACTCGACGCACTCGCCCGCGCGCACCAGTCCTCACAGTTCATGGTGCTGCACTGCGCACTCGCGGCCCTGTTCGCGCGGCTGAGCGGCAGCACCGATATCGCGATCGGCACCCCGATCGCCGGTCGCGGCGCCGCCGAACTCGACGATGTGATCGGCATGTTCGTCAACACCGTGGTGCTGCGTACGGAAGTCCTTGCCGAACAGTCGTTTACGGACCTGCTCGCGCAGGTGCGCCGCACCGATCTGGACGCGTTCGCTCACTCCGACATCCCCTTCGAGCACCTGGTCGACGTGCTGGAGCCGGTCCGTTCAGCGGCCCGGCATCCCCTGATCCAGGTGATGCTGGTGTTCCAGAACCTAGCGCCGGTGCAGTTCACGCTGCCCGAGCTCACGGTCGAACCGCTGGCCTCGGACCAGCAGTCCATCCGATTCGATCTCAGCATCACCGTGAACGAGGACGAGGACGGCCTGTCGGTCAGATTCGGTTACGCCACCGACCTTTTCGAACCCGCTACCGTCGCGCGTTTCGCCGACCGCTGGCTGCGACTGCTGCGTGCGGTGGCTACCGATCCCGATGTGCCCGTGGGCGATATCGATCTGCTCGGTCCGAGCGAGCTGGCCGAGGTGCTCGCGCCCGCGGCGCCGCTCGCGGCTGCGCCCGTGGTCCTTCCGGACCTGCTCGCCGCCGCCGTCACCGCGAACCCGGAGGGCATCGCCGTCATCGACGGCGCGGCCGAGCTGACCTACCGTGATCTCGATGCCCGCTCGAATCAACTGGCCAGAAACCTGCTTCGGGCCGGTGCGGGTCCGGAAACCATGGTCGCGGTGGCTCTGCACAGGTCATCGGACGCCGTGCTCGCCGTCTGGTCGATCGCGAAGACGGGCGCGGCGTTCGTGCCCGTCGACCCGGCCTACCCGAGCGAGCGCATTCAGCAGATTCTCGGTGACTCGGGTGCCGTCCTCGGAATTTCGGCGGTGGCAACGGTCGTGCCGCGCGCCGAGGGGACGTCCTGGCTCGTGCTGGACGATCCGGCGACAGTCGAGACGCTCGCCGCGACAGCGGCGGACCCGATCGCCGCATCCGAGCTGAACAGCCCGCTGCGCGTGGAAAATCCCGCGTACCTGATCTTCACCTCGGGGTCGACCGGCACGCCTAAAGGCGTCGTAGTCACCCACGCCGGACTGGCGAATATCGCTGCTCTGCAACGTGACCGGCTCGGGAGCGGTCCGGGCTCCCGCTTCCTGGCCTTGGCCGCGCCGAGCTTCGACGCCTCGGTGCTCGACCTGCTGCTGGTCATCGGCGCGGCCGGAACCTGCGTAGTCGCAGGCCAAACCGCCTTCGGTGGAACCGAACTCGCGGAAACCCTGGTAAGCCGGCGCATCGCGCACCTCTCGCTGACTCCGTCGGCCCTGGCATCGGTCGATGCCGAACTGCCCGCAGCCGGCGCGGCGCTGCGCACCATCATTACGGGCGGCGAGCCCTGCCCGCCCGAACTGGTCGCACGATGGGCGCCGAATCGCCTGTTCTTCAACGACTACGGCCCGAGCGAGACCACGATCTGGGCCACCGGCAGCGCTCCGCTGCACCCGGGCGCCGAGGTGACCATCGGCCGCCCGATCGCGGGGATGCGCGCGCGGGTCCTCGACGATCGGTTGCACCCGGTGCCCGCCGGTGTCGCGGGTGAGCTGTATCTCGGCGGCCCGGCGCTGGCCCGCGGCTACCACGGCCGCACCGGTCAGACCTCGGCACGCTTCGTCGCGGACCCGTACGGCCCGGCGGGGGAGCGGATGTATCGCACCGGCGATCTGGTCCGCGCCCGCGGGGGCGACCTGGAATACCTCGGCCGCACCGACTTGCAGGTCAAACTGCGCGGGTTGCGCATCGAGCTGGGGGAGATCGAATCCGCGCTGCTGGCACAGCCTTCGGTGCATCAGGCGGCGGTCGGCGTGCACACCGACCCGTCCGTCGGTGAGTTGCTCGTCGGCTACGTGGTCCCGTGCCAGGACGCCGACTTCCGTGCCGACACGGTGAGAGCGGCGCTAGCCCAGCGACTTCCGTCCTACATGGTCCCCGCCGCGATCATCACCCTGAACGCGCTGCCGCGCACCGGTACCGGCAAACTCGACCGCCGCGCGCTGCCCGCGCCGGACATCCACTCCGGCCGCTACCGCCCGCCCGGCACCCCGGCCGAACACGTCATCGCCGATACCTTCGGTGAACTCCTCGGCGTCTCCCGCGTCGGCCTCGACGACAATTTCTTTGCCCTGGGCGGCAATTCGCTGATCGCGACCCGCATCGTGGCCCGGCTGGGCGCGGTGCTCAACACCCGGATCCCGGTCCGCACCGTCTTCGACGCGCCGACCGTCGCCGAACTCGCACAGGCCGTGCGCGACGCGACCGCCCCGCCCGGACCGCGACCGGGTCCGCGCAAGCGCCCGGAGCATGTGCCGCTGTCGGCGGCCCAGCGCCGGATGTGGTTCCTCAACCGCTACGACCCCGGTTCACCCGCCCACAATGTGCCGATCGTGCTCGAACTGCGCGGCGAGCTGGATCCCGCGGTGCTGCGGTCCGCTCTGATGGATGTGGTCGCCCGGCACGAGACGCTGCGCACGGTCTACCCGGTGGACGCCCTCGGCGAGCCGTATCAAGACGTCCGTCCGCTGGCCGAAGCGATTGTCCCGGTGCATGTTTCGGATGTCGACCCGGCTGATCAGCAGACGGTCATCGCGCGGTTGACGGCCCCCGGCTTCGACCTGACCACCGACCTGCCGATGCGCGTGCACTTGCTGCGGGCCGGCCCCCGGCGCGCGATCCTGGTGGTCGTCATGCACCACATCTCCTCGGACGGTTGGTCCCTCGCACCGCTGTCGCGTGATGTGATGGTCGCCGTCGGCGCCCGCCGTGCCGGAATCGCACCGCAATTCACGCCGCTGCCACTGCAATACGCGGATTACGCGCTGTGGCAGGACGAACTGCTCGGCGCCGAGGCGGATCCCGCCAGCGTCGCCCATCGGCAGCTCGAATTCTGGCGCGCGGCCCTCGACGGCATTCCGGAGGTGTCCGCGCTGCCGAGCGACCATCCGCGCCCCGCCGTCCGAGCCCAGCAAGCCGGGCTGATCGAGTTCGGGGTAGGGGTGGCCACCCAGCTCCAGATCCGGCGGATCGCCCGCTGGTACGGGGTGAGCCCGTTCATGGTGGTGCACGCCGTGCTCGCGGTCCTGCTGGCCCGGCTCTCCGGCGCACCAGAGGTGACGATCGGTTCGGTCATCGCCGGTCGCGGCGATGGCGAACTCGACGACCTGGTCGGCATGTTCGTCAATACGCTCGTGCTGCGCAGCCGCGTCGCACCGCGATCCACCTTCGAAACACTCTTGGCCGCAACGAAAGACGCCGACCTGGACGCCTTCGGCAACGCCGACCTGCCGTTCGAACGACTGGTGGAGGTGCTCGCGCCCGCCCGATCCACCGCCCAGCACCCGCTGTTCCAGGTGGTGCTGGTCTTCCAGAACTTCGAGTGGGTGCGGCTCGATCTGCCCGGCTTCGAGGTCGAGACCGTCAAAACCGGTGCGGTGGGCGCGAAGTTCGATCTGGAGTGGATGCTGGCCGAGGAGACCGCCGCCGACGGCGCGCCCGCCGGGATCACCGGCAGCCTCACCTACGCCCGCGATCTGTTCGAGCCCGCGACGGCGGAGACGCTGACCCGCAGGTTCGTCGAGTTGCTCGAAACATTGACCGCGAACCCGAGTCTGGTCCTCGACGACCTCGATGTCACCGCGCCGCCCGGCACCGTCGTCTACCCCGCACCGCCGGCCACGCCGCGCCGCACCGATCTTCCCTACCGGCCGCCGGTGACCGACGCCGAGCGCGCCGTCGTCGCGGCCTTCGAATCGGTGCTCGGCGCGGAACGGGTCGGCCTCGACGACAACTTCTTCGAACTGGGCGGCACGTCCATGGTCGCCACCCGGCTGGTCACCGAAATCCGTGCGCGCCTGGATTTCTCGATGCCCGTGCAGTGGATGTTCGGCGACCCCACGCCCGGCGCGCTGGCCCAGCGCCTCACCTCCGGGCTCGACGGCCCGGACGCGCTCGCGACGATTCTCCCGCTGCGCCCGCACGGCACCGGCCCGGCGCTGTTCTGCGTCCATCCCGCCATCGGATTGGCTTGGGGCTACGCCGGTTTGCTGCGGTTCCTCGACCCGGGCTATCCGGTCTACGGCGTGCAGTCACCCGGCATTCGCGGCCCGGAACCCGACGAGCCGCTGATGCGGAGAGTCCGCCGGTACGCCGACGAAATCCAGCGCACCCAGCCGAGCGGCCCTTACCGCCTGCTCGGTTATTCGGCGGGCGGCCCGCTCGCGCACGCCGTCGCCGTCGAACTCCAGCATCGCGGCGCATCCGTCCCGGTCCTGATCATCCTCGACGCCCGCGCGGACGCCGAACCCGAAACGGCCCAGCAGCTACCCCCGCCCGAAGCGCTGCTCGTCGAATTCGGCGGGATCGACCCCGCCGCACTGGATTTCGACCCCGACGCGGCCCCCGGCCCGGATCTTCCGCCGGCCGACCTCGGTCCGCTGGCCGCCCGCGCCGCCGATCTCCTGCACGAAACCGGCGGCACCTTCGCGGGCTTGACCGCCGAGAACCTGCGAAGCCTCTACACCGACTACCGGAACCTGATCCGGCAAACCGCCACCTACCGCCCCGAACCCTTCGCGGGCGACCTGTTGTTCTGCAGCAGCACCGACGTCCGCCCGGACGTGCCGCCCAACCCCGAAACCTGGCGCCCCTACTGCACGGGCGCCGTCACCAACCACGACATCCCGTTCGAGCACAACAAACTCACGACCCCCGGCGCTTTCGCGGTGATCGGCCCGATCGTGTCGGCGTATCTGTGCGGCGGAGACTAGCCGACGAGGTCGGCGTACTCCTTGTGCTCGGCGATGTACTTCTCGACGTACCAGCAGGTCGGGATGACCGAGTAGCCCTTGTCGCGGGAGTCCGCGAGGGCGAACTCGACCACCTTCGCCGCCACGCCCTGGCCGCGGAACTCCGGGAAGGTCATGGTGTGGTGGAAGTCGCGAACCTTCGCGTCTTCCCGGTCGGCGTAGTCGGCGTACCCGGCGAGGGTGTCGTCGATGTAGATCTCGAAACGGGTGTCGGCGACATTGTGCTCGAGCCTGGTGGTCATGAGATGAGCGAACTCCTTCTCGGACGGATTTGTTCCGTGAGTCTAGTCAGAGGATGGATCCCGGATTGAGGATGCCTTGCGGGTCCAGGGCGTCCTTGATCCGACGGGTCAGATCCATCACATCCGGGCCGAGCTGATTCGGCAGCCAGGCCTTCTTCAGCCGGCCGACACCGTGTTCGCCGGTGATGGTGCCGCCGAGTTCGATGGCCAGATCCATGATCTCGCCGAAGGCCCGATGCGCTCGCGCCGTGTTGTCGGCGTCGGCGGGGTCGTGCACGATCAGCGGGTGCGTGTTGCCGTCGCCCGCGTGCGCGATCACCGAGACCAGCACGTCGTTGCGGGCGGCGATGGCGGCGATGCCGGTGATCAGGTCGCCGAGCCGGGGCAGCGGCACGCCGACGTCCTCGAGCAGCAGCGGGCCGATCTTCTCCACGGCGGGAATGGCGAAACGCCGTGCGGCGGTGAAGGCTTCGCCCTCCTCGGCATCGTCTGTGCTGAAAGCTTCGGTGGCTCCGGCCTTTTCACAGACCTCGAGCATGATCTGGGCCTCTCGGGCGGCGAACTCGCCGGGTGCGTCCGAGCGGGCCACCAGCAGTCCGGCGGCGTTGCGGTCCAAGCCCATTCGCATCTCGTCCTCGACCGCGTTGATCGCGACCGAGTCCATGAACTCGAGCATGGAGGGGCGCAAAGCGCCGGTGATCGCGAGGATCGCCTCGGTGGCCGCGGTCAGGGTAGGGAAGGTCGCGACGACGGTGCTCTGCGGCGGTTGCGCGGGCAGCAGGCGCAACGTCAGCTCGGTGATGATGCCGAGCGTGCCCTCGCTGCCGACGAACAGTTTGGTCAGCGACAGTCCGGCCGAGTCCTTCAACCGGGGCCCGCCGAGCCGCACCACCTTGCCGTCGGCCAGCACGACCTCCATGCCGAGCACGTAATCGGTGGTCACGCCGTACTTCACACAGCACAGTCCGCCCGCGTTGGTGGCCGCGTTGCCGCCGATGGAGCAGAACTCGAACGACGAGGGATCCGGCGGATACCACAGCCCGTGCTCGGCGACGGCCCGCTTCACCTCGGCGTTGAACAGGCCCGGCTGCACCACCGCGGTCCGGGTGACCGGGTCGACGGTGAGGTCGCGCATCAATTCGGTGGACAGCACGATCCCGTTGCTCAGCGCGGTCGACCCGCCCGAGAGCCCGGAGCCCGCCCCGCGCGGCACCACCGGCACGCCGTGCGCGCTCGCCCACCGCAGCGTGGCCGCCACGTCCTCGGTGGTGCGCGCCCGCACCACCGCGAGCGCGGTGCCCGCGTCCGGGTCCAGCGCCCGGTCCTGCCGATAAGAGGCGAGCAGATCGGGGTCGGTGAGAACGGTGCCGCCGGGCAGTTGTTCGATCAGATCACGCAGGTCCACGCCCTGAACGCTAGTCGCCTACGCGGAGGAATGGACTGTGGGCTTACCCAGAACCGCCGGGCCGGTTACGGTGGTGCCGGGATGCGTTGTGCGCGTGGCCCGGCGTGGTGCCGGGAACCGCGCGGCCGGAATCCGGGTACCAGGGGTCGGGGGACCACTGCGATCGAGTAGCGCGGCTGTCCGCCGCGACCGGGAGGGATCACCGTCATGCAGGCCGAATCGCCGAACTACCGCGAGCTGGTGGCAGCACTCTTCGCCGACGAGTTCGCCGAGGTCGAGGTGTCGGTATTGCGGCGCATCCACGCGGGGGACTTCGAGGAGTGGCTCACCGCACTGGACCGGTCCGGTCTGTTCGGCAAGGACGCGCTCGCCACCATCGCCGAGCAATGGCGCGCCGACCCGCGGCTCCTGCTGGACGCACTGCTCAGCACCTCCGGCGAGGTGGCCCGGCGGCGCTGGCTGACCGCGTGGTCGGCGCTGGACCGGCCGGAGCCGCTAGGGCAGATCGGCTGAATTCGGGTTTGCCCGCTGCTCACCTTCCCGTCATCTGAGGCTGGCAGCGTGGACTCGTGCTCGAACCGGCTACCACCGACAGCCTCGCGGACCGGTTCACCCGGGTTTGCGTCGCGGTCGTGGACCGGCTGCCGTGGGGCTTGAATCGTCTTGTCGCCCCGACCTTTCTGGGCTTCGCGGTGATCAACAGCTGCACCTTCGCGGTCGACCTGGCCTTGCTCACACTGTGCCGCAGCGGGTTCGGCCTGCCGCTGTGGCTGTCGATCACCATCGGGTACCTGTGCGCGTTCGGTTTGGCGTTCGTGCTGAATCGCACCTTCAATTTTCACTCGCACGCGCCGGTCGGGAAGCAGGCCGCGGTCTATGTGGTGGTCGTGGTCATCAACTATCTGGCGTTCATCCTCGGCGTGGGCACCGGGCTGACAGCGCTGGGTGTGGACTATCACCTGTCCCGGCTGCTGGCGGGCGCGTGTGAAGCGGTGTACATGTACTCGGCGCTGCGCTGGGTGGTGTTCCGCCGCTAGGACAGTAGTTCCAGACGGTCCCCGTCGACGACGACCACCGCGTCGTCGGTGAGCGGCCAGTGCGGAATGCCCGCGGCCCGATAGCCGGCGGCCAGCCGAGTGCCGAAATCGGCTGGATCGAGGGCCGAATCCACATGCGGGACGATCCGATGATCGACCAAACCCAGTCCGTCCCAGAGTGCTTCGATCCCGCAGGCGGTCTGGACCTCGGCCGGATCGTCACTGGATTCCAGCCCGTGCAGATCCGGCGTCAGCAGGCAGGCGCCCGCGCTGTAGCCCGCGTAGACCAGCGCGTCCTCGGCCAGCAACCGCGGCAGCACGACATCGGCGCCGCTGCGGGCGAATTGGGCGCGCAGCACGAAGGTATTGCCGCCGCGCACCCACAGCAGCGGAAACTCCCGCAGCGCCCGCTCCAGTTCCGCGGGCCGGGCGAGGAAGTCGCGCAGATCCAGCACCTCCGGCGCGTAACCGAGCTTGCGCAGCGGCACGAAATCGCTGGTGACCGCCGACTCCCAGGCATCCGGCCAGGCGTCGCAGGCGTTCGGAATCACCGCGACCCGTCCGGGCGTCCCGACCAGGGCGGCGAGCCGGTCGGCGTGCGCCCCGAATCGGTAACTCGCCAGGAACAGTCGCATCAGAGGGTGAAGGCCAGGCTGCGCACCAGCCGCTGCCCCAGCTCCTCGTCGCCGCTGATCGAGATGTCGTCCAGATGCTCCCCGGCGGTGGTCCGGCCGCCGCCCAGGCGCACGAAAAGCCTGGAGTCCAAGGTGATCACGACCGTCGGCGGCTCCTCGAAGGAGTCCACGTAACCGGCCCGTCCCGCGACCTGGACGCGCAGGGTGCGGGCCCGTGGCCCGGTCAACTCGAACTGGACCCGGGAACCCTCCGGCGCCTTGCCGAGCTTGCCGACCGCGCGGGGCACGGAGACGAGGAACTCCTCGAAGGCCAGGGCGCCCCGCTTGCCGCCCTCCTCGACGCTGACGCCGAGCGCGTCGGCCAGATCGAGTTCGTGCATCCAGCAGTCGAACAGCCGCACCCGCATGAACCGCGCGTAGGGCACCTGCCCGATCGGCGACTGCGTCGGCACGGTCCAGGCCTCGGTGCTCATTTCCGCCAGCGCCTTGCGCCGCCGGTCGGTGACCTCGCCGAAGAGTTCGAGCAGGCGCGCTCCGGCGAGCGGCCGCAGCCGATCGACCCAGATCTCGTTGAGCACCGCGATCTCGTTGCGCACATGCGGCAGCGTCCGGACATCGGTCTTGGGCCGCATCGGGTCGTGCTGCGGCGGTTGCTCGCCGAGCAGCCAGGATTCGGTGCCGGTCACGTGCGCGACCACGTCGAACACCGTCCAGCCGGGCAGCGGTGACGGTGCCCGCCAGCGGTCTTCGGGGAGCTCGGTGACCAGCGCGGCGATCGCGTCCCACTGCTGCGACAGCAGCGCGGTCAACTCGGCTCGATCCAGCGTCATGCCTGGGTTCCTTCCACGGGGTCGGTGTCTTCGGTTGCCAGCGCGGCGATTCCGTTCCGGATCGCGGTGGCGGTGCCCTCGGGGTCATGCGGGCGGCGCAGCAGCAACCCCTTGGCAAAACTCAGTTTGTCGCCGTTGCGGCGGGGGACCACGTGCAGGTGCACGTGCGCGACGGTCTGGAAGGCGGCTTTGCCGTCGTTCATCACCAGGTTCGCGCCGTCGGCGGCCAGGGTGCTGCGGCGCATGGCCAGCGCCAGCCGGTGACCGGCGCGGAAGACGCGCGCACCGGTGTCGGCGTCGAGGTCTTCGAGTTCGGCGGCGTGCGCCTTGGGGATGATCAGCGTATGCCCGCGGGCGATGGGCCGGATATCGAGGAACGCGCACAGGGTGTCGTCCTCGTAGACCTTGGTCGCGGGGGCGGTTCCCGCCACGATGCGACAGAAGACACAGTCGTCGTTCACACGCCGACCATACGGTGTACGAGCACGCGGGGAACAGCCCGAATCGGGCACTCGGCATGATGCACGTCACTTTCGGGCGCCGGCGCGGTCCGGTGACCTCGCTACACACCCGCAGGTAAGTAACTGTGCTTGACGTGCGGTCTTGTGGCGTTCACCTGGGCCGACGACCATCGAAACCGGCGCGGCCACACGGCACGGCGAGACCGGACGGTTTCGATGAGCGGTTTTCGGCCACGCTCGGTGACGGGCCTCTCAACTACCCTCACTGCAACCCGGGTACAGTTGCGAGGATTTGGACGAACTTACTCACAAGTAGCATCGTCCAGCCCTCGTTCGGCGGCGTAGTTGCCCACCAGCAACGCGTCGTGGGTAACGCTGAGCCAGTTCGAGTAAGGAAGTCTGACAAGTGGAGACAACGCAAAACGTCGGCGATTCGTCGCCGCGCGGAGCGCGTGTCGGAGTCGTTCGCGAAACCACCGCGGGCGAACGGCGTGTCGCATTGGTGCCCAAAATCATTCCGTCCCTGGTGAAACAGGGCGTGGAGGTCATCGTGGAGGCCGGCGCCGGACTCGGCGCGCTCATTCCCGACGACGCCTACGTCGCGGCCGGGGCGAGCATCGGCGATCCCTGGTCGGCCGAGGTGGTCGTCAAGGTGGCACCGCCCTCCGACGCCGAGGTGGCCAAGCTGTCCGACGGGCAGACGCTGATCGGGTTCCTCGCCCCGCGCAACGCCGAGAATCAGATCGGCGCGCTGAAAACCGCGGGTGTGCAAGCCTTCGCGGTCGAGGCGATCCCGCGTATCTCGCGCGCCCAGGTGATGGACGCGCTGTCCTCCCAGGCCAACGTCGCCGGCTACAAGGCCGTGCTGCTCGCGGCCTCGGAATCGACGCGCTTCTTCCCGATGCTGACCACTGCCGCGGGCACCGTGAAGCCCGCGACCGTGCTGGTGCTCGGCGTGGGTGTGGCCGGTCTGCAAGCGCTGGCCACGGCCAAGCGTCTCGGTGGTCGCACCACCGGCTACGACGTCCGCCCGGAGGTCGCCGATCAGGTGCGTTCGGTCGGCGCCCAGTGGCTCGACCTCGGCATCGATGCCGCCGGTGAGGGCGGCTACGCCCGCGAACTCACCGACGAGGAGAAGGCCAAGCAGCAGCAGGCTCTGGAAGACGCGATCAAGGGCTTCGACGTGGTGATCACCACCGCGCTGGTGCCCGGCCGTCCGGCTCCGCGCCTGGTCACCGCCGCGGCGGTGGAGGGCATGAAGCCCGGCAGCGTGATCGTCGACCTGGCCGGCGAGACCGGCGGCAACTGCGAGCTGACCGAGCCCGGCCAGACCGTGGTCAAGCACGAGGTCACCATCTGCTCGCCGCTGAACCTGCCCGCGACCATGCCCGAGCATGCCAGCGAGCTGTACTCGAAAAACATCGCGGCACTGCTGGAACTGATGTTGGTGGACGGCAAGCTCGTTCCCGACTTCGGTGACCAGGTGCTCGCGGATTCCTGCGTTACTCGTGAGGTGGACGCCTGATGTACACCGGACTTCTGGCCAATATCGCGATCCTGGTGCTGTCCGGGTTCGTGGGCTTCGCCGTCATCTCCAAGGTGCCCAACACCCTGCACACGCCGTTGATGTCGGGTACCAACGCCATTCACGGCATCGTCGTGCTCGGCGCACTGGTCACCCTGGGCAAGATGGAGGACCCCTCCATCGGCATCCAGATCATTCTGTTCGTGGCGCTGGTCTTCGGAACCCTGAACGTCATCGGTGGTTTCGTGGTGACCGACCGCATGCTGGCCATGTTCAAGGGTAAGAAGGCCGCCGCGGTCGAGAAGGCGGAGAAGTAGCCATGGATTATCTCGTCAATATTCTCTACATCATCGCCTTCGGCATGTTCATCTACGGTCTGATGGGCTTGACCGGCCCGAAGACCGCGGTGCGCGGCAACTGGATCGCCGCGGTCGGCATGTTCCTGGCGGTGGTCGCGACGCTGATCTCGGTGCGCGACACCAGCAATTGGATTTTGATCGTCGCGGGCCTGGTGGTCGGTGTCGCGCTGGGCGTACCGCCGGCGCAGCGCACCAAGATGACCGCGATGCCGCAGCTGGTCGCCGCGTTCAACGGCGTCGGCGGTGGCACGGTCGCGCTGATCGCGTGGGCCGAGTTCCTCGACACCACCGGCTTCTCCGCGTTCAAGCACGGCGAAGAGCCGACCGTGCACATCATCATCGGCTCGCTGTTCGCCGCGATCATCGGTTCGGTCTCGTTCTGGGGTTCGCTGATCGCCTTCGGCAAGCTGCAGGAGATCCTGCCCGGCTCCCCGATCGGTGTCGGCAGGCTGCAGCAGCCGCTGAACCTGCTGCTGCTCGTCGTCGCGGTGGGCGCCGCGGTGGTCATCGGCATCGGCGCCGCCGACGGTGGCGCGGCGTGGTGGTGGATGGTGCTGCTGCTCGTCGCGGCCGGCATTCTCGGCCTGATGGTGGTGCTGCCGATCGGCGGCGCGGACATGCCCGTGGTCATCTCGCTGCTCAACGCACTCACCGGATTGAGCGCCGCGGCGGCCGGTTTGGCGCTGAACAACACCGCCATGATCGTGGCGGGCATGATCGTCGGCGCGTCCGGCACCATCCTGACCAACCTGATGGCCAAGGCGATGAACCGGTCCATTCCGGCGATCGTGGCCGGTGGCTTCGGTGGCGGCGGGACCGCGCCCGGCGCGGCCGGCGGCGAGGCCAAGCAGGCCAAGGCCACCTCCGCGGCCGACGCCGCGATCCAGATGGCCTACGCCAACCAGGTCATCGTGGTGCCCGGCTACGGCATGGCCGTCGCCCAGGCCCAGCACGCGGTCAAGGAGATGGCGGCCCTGCTCGAGGCCAAGGGCGTCGAGGTCAAGTACGCCATCCACCCGGTCGCCGGTCGGATGCCCGGGCACATGAACGTGCTGCTGGCCGAGGCCGAGGTGTCCTATGACGCGATGAAGGAAATGGACGACATCAACGGCGAATTCGGCCGCACCGATGTCGCCCTGGTGATCGGCGCCAACGACGTCACCAACCCGGCCGCCCGCGAGGACGCCTCGTCCCCGATCTACGGCATGCCGGTGCTCGACGTCGACAAGGCCAAGTCGGTCATCGTGCTCAAGCGCTCGATGAACTCCGGCTTCGCCGGTATCGACAACCCACTGTTCTACGCCGACACCACCTCCATGCTGTTCGGTGACGCGAAGAAGTCCGTCGGTGCGGTCACCGAGGAACTGAAAGCGCTGTAGATCGTTTGTTTCGAGGCGGCCCTTCGCTTTCGAGCGTGGGGCCGCTCTCGTATGTTCCGGAGAGTTGCCCGAGAGACAGATGAGCACGCCGCCGAATTTCCCGTATCAAGGTCACTATCCGCCGCCCCCGCCGCCGGTCTTCCGGCCGCCCGCGCCGAGCGGCCGGGAGCGGGTCATGAGCTGGGTGATGGTGCTCGCACCGGCGGTCGTGCTCTTCCTCCTGGCGGGAGTGGTGTGGCTGGTGTTCGGGACCGTGCGGTCGGCCGAGGTCGGCCAATGCGGCACGCTGTCGGGCAGCAGCGCGGTCGCGGAATTCGAGATCGCGGACTGTGCGGACCCCGACGCCAACTACGTGGTGGCGGAAAAGTTCGACCAGCCCGATTCCGCTTGCGCGACAAAGGATTACACCAGCTACTACCGGGAAGGCTGGAAGGGTTACACGCTGTGCCTGCGCCTGAACGCCGCCGAGGGTGATTGTTTCTCCGGTGGCCCGGCGCGCGCGAGCACGAAGGTGGAGTGCGCCGGATCCGCCGACTTCAAGGTCGACAAGATCGTCCATGGCGTCGCCGCCACCTCGGCCTGCGGCCCCGTGGGATCCGACGAGAACACCTACCTCTACCCCGCGCCGGAGCCGCTGACCTTCTGTTTGGCCGCTCCGAAGTAGCCTGCGCCTCAGGCGGTCACCCTGGCTTTCGGCGGGGCCACCACGCCCGCTTTCCAGCTGCACAGCAGCAGGAGTAGCAGGGGAGCGGCGAGTGCGGTGGTGAGCGGGACCAGCGCGGTGAGCCAGCCGATGATGGCGGGACCCGCCAGCAGGCCCAGGTAGCCGAGGCTGAAGACGCGGGACATATCGGTGGCGGCCGTGCTGGAGCCGAGATTGCCTGCGGCGGTGAAGATCTGGGGGATGCCGCCGGAGAGGCCGATGCCGCACAGGGCCCAGCCGAGCAGGGTCAGGGGTACCCAGGGCGAGACGATGATCAGGCCGAGGCCGGCGGCGCAGATCAGGCTGCCGTATCGGACGACGGCCACGCGGCCGAAAGCGCCCGCGATGCGGTCGGTGGCGAAGCGGCCGGCGGTCATGGTGAAGGAGAAGGCCGCGAAAGCCAGTGCGGCGGTGGACTCGTCGGCGTCCAAGTGCTCGCGGACCTGCAAGGCGCTCCAGTCCGCGGCCGCGCCTTCGCAGAGCAGGAGCACGAACGCGATCAAAGCCAGCGCCATCACTTTCCGGGTGCGCTCCGGTACCCGGCGCCAGCCGGTCGGGCCTGGCTCGTCGTGCGGGGCGGGGACGGCGTCGGCGACCTCGGGGGTGGTCGAGGTGACATCGCGGAGCAGCAGCGGGACCAGCGCCGCGGTGAGCGCCAGGCAGCCGACCGCGGCCACGCCGAGTGTGAGGCGGACATCCCAGTCGGCCCGCTGGGCGGCGGCGCCGAGCACCGAGCCGAGGAAGCCGCCCCCGGAGAACAGCGCGTGGAAGGCCGACATGATCGGCCGGCCATAAGCCCGTTCGACGTGCACGGCCTGGGTGTTCATCGAGACGTCCAGCGCCCCGTTGCCGAAACCGAAGCAGGCCAGTGCGATGGCCAGCGCGACCGGCCCGGTGGCCAGGCCGGGGCCGATGACCGTCAAGGCGGTGATCGCGGCAGCCGCGCCGACCAGGGTGCGGCTGCCGAATCGATCCGCGAGCGGGCCCGCGATCCGCATCCCGATGATCCCCGCGCCCGCGAGCATCAGGATGAAGGTGCCCAGCGTGGATTTCGCGACGCCGGTCCGGTCGGTGATCACCGGAATGTGCACCACCCACAGCGCCAGGAGAAACCCGTTGAGCGCGAACACCGTGAACACCGCCACCCGCGCCCGCCGCATCGACCGGTCGACCATCGAATCCAGCATCACTCGACGGTACCGATCCGGGCCGGACGCCGCGGTGGAAGCGCCGGCCGGCGACCCGCCTGCGCAGCGCGGGATCGCCGGTTGTCTCCCGTGGAACCGGGTGCCAGGACGCCGTTGACCTGGCGGTCCGGGTGCGTGGTCGCGCCGTTGCGGCCACGTCCGCGGGAGGAACACTGTCTCTTACTTTCAACCGATGGGCGGGGTGGTGGTATTCCGGAATCCGTTGGCGCATTCGGGTTCTGCTCAGTGCACGCCGGCCTCCGCGACGGACCACACACCGCTGGCGGCGGTTTCGGCCGCGTAGGCGCGGAAGTCCTTGGGAGCGCGCCCGAGTGCGCGCTGCACGCCGTCCGCGGTGGCGGAGTTCCGGCCGTCCAGGATGGTGCCGAACAGGTAGTCCAGCAGGCTGACCGTGTCGGCGGGGACCTGGTATTCGGTCAGGCTCGCCACGAATTCCGTTCGGGTGATCGGGGTGAAGCCGATGTCGCGACCGGTGGCCTCGGCGATCTCGGCGGTGGCCTCGGCGAAGGTCAGGGCCCGGGGTCCGGTGAGTTCGTAGAGTTCCCGGCTGTGGCCCGCCTCGGTGAGGGCGGCGACCGCGACATCGGCGATATCGTCGGCATGCACGAACGGTTCCGGCACATCGCCGTTGGGGAGTGCGACATGGCCGCCGAGGATGTAATCGGTGAACGCGCCCTCGCTGAAGTTCTGGGCGAAGAAGCTGCAGCGGACGATGGTCCAGTCCAGGCCGGACTGCCGCACGATCTCCTCGCACTCCACGGCCTCGGGTTCGCCGCGGCCCGAAAGCAGCACGAGTTTGCGCACACCGCTGTTCTTCGCGGCGGTGGTGAAGGCCTGGATGACATCGGGCGCCCCGGGTACGGCGAGGTCGGGCTGGAAGGCGAGGTAGACGGTGTCGATGCCGGACAGTGCCGCGGACCAGGTGTCGCGGTCGGTCCAGTCGAAGGGGATTTCCGCTGTGCGGGAGCCGATCCGGATCTGGTGACCGGCCTGCTGGAGGCGGGCCGCCACGCGGGCGCCGGTCTTGCCGGTGCCGCCGGTGACGAGGATCTGGGGCTGGTTCGCGTCGTTGAATGTCATGGTTCAAGTACATCGGCGCGGGCCGAGACTCTACATAGTCGAGCCGCTCATGATCATGCGCGTGCGTCTAAGGTGGAGTGTGTGGATGCGCTAGCCAGCCTGCTCGAAGGGCCTCGCGCCCGAGGTGCGTTCGTCATGTGTTCGCTGCTGGATCCGCCGTGGTCGCTGCGGATCCAGGACGAAGCGCCGCTCACGGTGGTGTCGATGATCCGCGGCACCGCCTGGGTCGTGCCCGACGTGCCCAAGCGCGGGGCGAACAACGCTGCCGTGGGGCAGAATTCGACCAGCCCCCGTCAGCTCTCCGCCGGTGATGTGGCGATTTTCCGTGGGCCGCAGCCGTATACGTTCGCCGACGATCCGGCCACCGCGCCGCAGATCATCATCCATCCCGGCCAGGTCACCAAGACTCCCGACGGTGAGATTCTGTGCGAGACACTGAGTCTCGGCACCCGGCAGTGGGGGACCGACCCGGACGGCGCCACCATGATGGTCACCGGCACCTACGAGTCCGCGGGCGCGGCGAGTCAGCGCCTGCTGCGCGCGCTGCCGCCGATCATCGTGCTGCCGCACGGCGACTTCGACTCCCGGCTGCTCGATCTGCTCGCCGACGAAGCCACCAAGGACGAACCCGCGCAGAGCGCGGTCCTCGACCGCTTGCTCGACCTGGTCCTGATCGCCGCGCTGCGCGCCTGGTTCGCTCGCAACGACGCCCCCGCCTGGTATCACGCCTACAGCGACCCGTTGGTCGGCAAGGCCCTGCGCCTGCTCCAGCACAACCCCGCACACGGCTGGACCGTCGCCAGTCTGGCCGAGGCGGTCGGGGTGTCGCGCGCGGCGCTGGCCCGCCGTTTCACCGACCTGGTCGGCGAGCCGCCGATGGCGTTCCTCACCGAATGGCGGCTCGCCCTGGCCGCCGACCTGCTGCAGGAAACCGACGCCACCATCGAATCGATCGCGGGCAAGGTCGGGTACGGCAGCGCCTTCGCGCTCAGCGCCGCCTTCAAACGGCACTTCGGGGTGAGCCCGCGCGACCACCGGCAGGGGACGACACCGGCTGAGCTATCGTCGGCCGGGTGAACAAGCAGTATCCGGTCCTGTGGCCGATGCCGACGCGGTGGGCCGACAACGACCACTACGGCCACGTCAACAACGTGACGTACTACTCGTACTTCGACACCGCGGTCAACGCCTGGCTGATGCACGCCACCGGTACCGACATCCGGGAGCTGCCCGCCCTGGGCGTCGTCGCCCAGACCTCCTGCCAGTACCTCGGCTCCATCAGCTTTCCGGATCAGCTGCAGGTCGGACTGCGCATCTCCCGCCTCGGACGCTCCAGCATCACCTACGACCTGGCCATCTTCCGGGACGCGGACGGGACCCTGGAGCTCGCCGCCACCGGCGTTTTCGTGCACGTCTACGTGGACTCCGACACCCGCAAGCCGATCGAGATCCCCGAGGTCATCCGGACGGCCGCGGCGACGCTGGTCGTCGCGGACGACTAAACCTGCAGCGCCGCCTGAAAGCGGCGCATGCCTTCCAGCCAGCGGTCGTAGTCGGAACCCTTGTGGCGGTACATCTTCAGGACCTCAGGGTGCGGAAGGATGAGGAAGGTCTCGGCTTCCACACCCGCGACCACCACGTCCGCGACCTGCTCCGGAGTCAGTACGGCCCCCGCGGTTTTCACCGCTTTGATGGCGAGTTCCGCGGCTGCTGGGTTGTCGGGAATCAGATCGCCGTGCAGCAGGCGGGTGTCGACACCCATCGGGCAGACGCAGCTGACGCGAATGCCCTTGTCCCCGTAGGTGACCGACAGCCATTCGGCGAACCCGACGGCCGCGTGCTTGGTGACCGAGTATGGGGCGGAACCGATCTGCGTCAGCAGGCCCGCGGCCGATGCCGTGGCGATGAAGTACCCGCTGCCCCGTTCCAGCCAGCCCGGCGTCAGCAGCCGAGCGGCCCGGACGTGCGCGAGCACGTTGACTTCGAGTGCGGCCGACCACTGTTCGTCGGAGCTGTCCAACCCGGGACCACCGCCGATGCCCGCGTTCGCGAAATACAGGTCCACGGGCCCGAATTCGGACTGGGCGCGATCGATCAGGCGCTGGATCACCTGCTCGTCGGCCACATCACCGCCGACGGCCACGGCGTTCGCCCCGATCGATGCGGCGACCTGGGCGGATGCGTCCGAATCCAGATCGGCGAGCACCACCCGTGCGCCACCCTCGGCCAGCCGACGCGCCAATGCCGCGCCGATCCCCGCTCCGGCACCCGTAACTATCGCAACCTTGCCCGAAATATCCACCCGCGCACCTTAACGCCGACCGGGAGGTCAGGGGTTGTCGCGATTTCCGGCGGCGAGGCGATCCAGCAGCGGTGCGGTGCGCGGACCGACCAATTCCCGCATCACCAGCGCCATATTGGTCCGTTCCACGCCGGGGATCTTGAGGATCTGCCCGGCGATCCGGTACAGATCGTCGGCGTCGCGGGCCACCACGCGCACCGTGAGATCGGTCAGCCCGGTCATACCGCACACCTCGGTCACCTCCGGCACCTCGGCCAGCGCGTCCACTACCGCGTCGAGCTGATGCTGATCGACGACCACCGCCACGAACGCTGACAAGGGATAGCCGAGTGCGCGCGGGCGGACCCGTCGTTCGAAGCTGCCGAGCACCCCGCTCGCCTCCCAGCGCGCCAGCCGCGCCTGGACGGTGTTGCGGGACAGTCCCAGACGGGTGGCGAGCTCCACGCCGGTGGCGCGCGGGTTGGCCACGAGCTCGAGCAGCAGCCGCGCGTCGGTGGCGTCCAAGGTCGGGTCGGCGGGTTCTCTGCTGGACATATGCGCAGTATGACATCCCCTGCGCCGAATCTTTTGAGCATTCTGCTCAGAGCAATATTCACTACTTGCGCACTTCGCCCGACAGGGCATGCTGTGATTAAGAGCACACCACGCTCTGCGCCAGTTTGGTAGGAGGCGATCCCTATGCCAGAAAAGCTCGCGTATCCGGTCCAGTTGATCCAGCCCGACGGCCGCCGCGTTCTCGACCGGGAGCATGCCGCCCTGGTCGCCGACGTCGGTGCGGAGCAGTTGCGCGCGCTGTACCAGGACATGGTGGTCACCCGCCGCATCGATACCGAGGCAACCGCACTGCAACGGCAGGGCCAGCTGGGTTTGTGGCCTCCGCTGCTCGGCCAGGAAGCCGCCCAGGTCGGCTCCGCCCGTGCGCTGCACCCCGACGACTACGTGTTCTGCAGCTACCGCGAAGCCGCCGTCGCCTACTGCCGTGGCGTGCGTCCGGGCGAGCTGACCCGGCTGTGGCGCGGCGCGGCGCACCACTGCTGGGACCCGGACGTGGTGCGCATGACCAACCCGAACATCGTCGTCGGCGCACAGGGCCTGCACGCCACCGGTTATGCCTACGCCGCGCATTTGGACGGCGCCGAGATCGCGACCATCGCCTACTTCGGTGACGGCGCCACCAGTCAGGGCGATATCGCCGAGGCGCTGGGTTTCGCGTCCAGCTGGAGCGCGCCGGTGGTGTTCTTCTGCCAGAACAACGGCTGGGCGATCAGCGCGCCGGTGCGCGTGCAGAGTGCGACCCCGATCGTGCGGCGCGCCTACGGCTACGGGATCCCGGGCGCCCAGGTCGATGGCAATGACGTGCTCGCGGTGCTGGCGGTCACCCGGCAGGCGATCCAGCGGGCGCGTACCGGCGGCGGTCCGTCGTTCATCGAGGCCATGACCTACCGGATGGGCCCGCACACCACCGCCGACGACCCCACTCGCTACCGCGCCGCCGCCGAAACCGAGGAATGGCGGCGACGCGATCCGATCGACCGCCTGCGCCGACTGCTGGAGCGAGAAGACCTGTACGACAGCGACTTCGAGCGCTATGTAGCCGCTGAGGCGGCCGCGGTCGCGCATCAGGTCCGCACCGCCACCCTCGAGCTGCCCGATCCCGAGCCGATGGCGCTGTTCGACCACGTCTATGCCACCCCGCACCCGCTCATCACCGCGGAGCGGCGGGAGTATCAGGAGTATTTGACCGGGGACCCCGGGGAAGCACCTGTGCAAGAAGGAGTTCGCGCATGATCACCACCTTTGCCGCCGCGCTCAACGCCGGTCTGCGCAAAGCCCTGGAGGACGACCCGAAGGTCCTGCTGATGGGCGAGGACATCGGGCGCCTCGGCGGCGTGTTCCGGGTGACCGACACGCTGCAGAAGGACTTCGGCAACAATCGGGTGGTGGACACGCCGCTGGCCGAATCCGGCATCGTCGGAACGGCTTTCGGGATGGCACTGCGCGGCTACCGGCCGGTGTGCGAGATCCAGTTCGACGGTTTCGTCTACCCCGCGTTCGACCAGATCGTCTCCCAGGTTGCCAAGATCCACTACCGGACGAACGGGAAAGTCATAGCGCCCTTGACGATTCGCATCCCCTTCGGCGGCGGGATCGGTTCGGTCGAACACCATTCCGAATCGCCGGAAGCGTATTTCACGCACACCGCCGGGCTCCGGGTGGTCGCACCGAGCAATCCCGCCGACGCGTATCACCTTGTCCGCCAGGCGATCATGCTGGACGACCCGGTGATCTTCTTCGAGCCGAAGCGCCGCTACTGGGACAAGGCCGACGTCGACTTCCGGGCCGAGCCGGAGCTGCCGATGGATCGGGCGCGCGTGTGCACGACTGGTACCGACGCCACCGTCGTCGCCTACGGCGGTACCGTCGCCACTGCGCTGACTTCGGCGAAAATCGCTGCCGAAGAGGGGCATTCGCTGGAAGTGATCGATCTGCGCAGCCTCTCGCCGATCGATTTCGACACCATCGAGGAATCCGTCGCCAAGACCGGGCGACTCGTCGTGGTACATGAAGCCCCGGTATTCGGCGGCCTCGGCGCCGAGATCGCGGCCCGGATCACCGAGCGCTGCTTCTATCACCTGGAAGCCCCCGTGCTGCGCGTCGGCGGCTTCGACATCCCCTACCCCCCGGCTAAGCTCGAAAAACACCACCTGCCCGACCCCGACCGCATTCTCGCCGCGGTCGATCGATCGCTCGCCGCCTGAGAGGTGTCCTCTGTGCCCGACGACAACGTCCTGGAATTCCGGCTACCTGACCTCGGTGAAGGCCTCACCGACGCGGAATTACAGTCCTGGGCGGTGGCGGTCGGCGACACCGTCGAGCTGAACCAGACCATCGCCGAGGTGGAGACCGCCAAGGCGGTGGTGGCGCTGCCGTCCCCGTTCGCCGGCGTGGTCGTCGAACTGCTGGCCGAGCCGGGGGACACCGTCGAGGTCGGCGCGCCGCTGATCCGGGTGCGCAGTGACCAGGCGCAGCCCGCGGCGAGCGGCGAGAACGGGCGCACCTCGGTGCTGGTCGGGTACGGGCCGGAGGGTGAGCCGGTGTCGCGCCGGCGCAGGCGCGCCCCGGGGCCGCCTGCTGAGCCGGACTCGCTGAGCGCGCGCGCCGCGGCCACTCCCGCCGCCCGCAAGCTCGCCAAGGAACTAGGCATCGACCTCTGGTATCTGGCCGGTTCCGGTCCTGAGGGTGCGGTCACTGTCGAGGACGTGCGCAGCGCCGTGCCGGTCACGCAACCGCGAAAGTCTGCCGCGCACACCGGAGATGGCGAAGCTCAGGGCGCTGATTCCCGATCGGGCGGGCGGCAGCACGGCGGCCTCATCCGGCCGCCGGACCGCGAGGAGCGCACCCCGATCAGCGGCGTGCGCAAACGGACCGCCGCCGCCATGGTGGCCAGCGCCCGGACCATTCCGCAGGCCAGCACCTTCGTCACCGTCGACTGCACCGCGTCGATGGAACTGCTCGATCACCTGCGCACCACCAAGGCCTTCACCGGCCTGACGCTGACCCCGCTCACGCTGGTCGCCAAGGCTGTCCTGGTGGCGATCACCGATTTCCCCGCGATCAACGCCGCCTGGGACGAGGCCAACCAGCACATCATCACCAAGCACTACGTGAACCTGGGCATCGCCGTCGCCACCGACCGCGGGCTGCTGGTCCCCAACCTCAAGGACGCCGATTCGGCCAGCCTGCGGGACCTCGCCAAGGAACTCGGCTGGATCGCCGAAACGGCCCGTTCCGGCAACGCCACGCCTGTCGACCTTCGCGGCGGCACCTTCACCATCACCAATGTCGGTGTCTTCGGCGTGGACGTCGGGGTCCCGCTGGTCAACCCCGGCGAAGCCGCGATCCTCTGCCTCGGCTCGATCGCCAAGCGCCCGTGGGTCTTCCGCGACGAACTGGCTATCCGCTGGGTGACCACCCTCGGCCTGAGCTTCGACCACCGCATGGTCGACGGCGAACTCGGCGCACGCTTCCTGGCCACCGTCGCGAGCTTGCTGGAAGACCCGCTGACGCTCCTGAGCCGCAGCTAGACCTCGAGGTTTGGACTACTTGCACACCCAGTACAGCTGGGTGTGCAAGTAGTACTTCACAGTGTGCGCCTTCGGGCTGAGATATACCGGTGATGTCACCTACGGGAAACATGATGTGCCCTGCGCGTAATGCGTGGCGGATACCTCTTGTACATGGCAGTAGCAGCACATCCCGTGGATACCCGGTTGCCGTTCGGCCGGCAGTTGGCGTTCGGTATCCAGCACGTCCTGATCATGTACACCGGCTGCATCACGGTGCCGCTGGTATTCGGCGCGGCCGCGGGGCTGGACCGGGCGACAGTGGGTCTGCTGATCAGTGCGGACCTGCTGGTGGCCGGCATCATCACCGTCATCCAGAGTCTGGGGGTGGGCAGGCTCGCGGGCGCGCGACTGCCGATCATCTGCGGGGCGACCTTCGTCGGGTTGAATCCGATGATCCTGATCGCCAAGGAATACGGGCTGGCGGCGGTCTACGGCTCGATGCTGGTGGGCGGTGTCGTCGGCCTCGCGCTGGCGTATCCGTTCGCGAAGGTGGTGCGGTTCTTTCCGCCGCTGGTCACCGGGACCGTGCTCACCGTTGTCGGAGTCTCGCTGATCGGGGTGGCCGGCGGGCTGATCATCGGCACGAACCCGAAGGCGCCGACCTTCGCCTCGCCGTCGCATATCGGCCTGGCCGCCGTGGTAGTGCTGATCGCGGTCGGGTTCATCTGCGTCGGACGCGGCGTGTGGTCGCAGCTCGGGGTGCTGATCGCGCTGGTGGCCGGGATTCTCCTCGCCATTCCGATGGGTCTGGTCAGCGCCGACGGGATCGGCGAGACCGCGTGGCTGGGGCTGCCGCAGCCGTTCCATTTCGGGTCCCCGGAGTTCCCGGTGACCGCGGTCGTGGCGATGAGCATCGTGATGGCGGTGGTGTTCGCGGAGTCCACGGCCAGCATGCTCGCGCTGAGCGAGATCACCGGAAAGCCGATCAGCAACGGCGATTTGGCGCGCGGTCTGGTCGGGGACGGCCTGTCCGGTGTGCTCGGCGGCCTCTTCACCGCCTTCGTCGACACCATCTTCAACCAGAATGTCGGTTCGGTCGCCGCCACCCGCGTCTTCAGTCGCTACGTCACCGCGGTCAGCGGCGTGATCCTGATCGTGCTCGGCGTGGTGCCGCGCATCGGCGCGGTGGTGGCCGCCGTGCCGAAGCCGGTGGTCGGCGGCGTCGGCCTGGTGCTCTTCGCGACCGTCACCGTGGTCGGCGTCCAAACACTGCTCCGCGCGGACCTTTCCGACCGCATCAACGCCACCATTGTGGCCGCGGCCGTCGGCGTCGGCCTACTTCCGGAGATGGCGGGGGAGATGTTCACCAAATTCCCCTCCTCCGCCCAAATTCTGCTGACCAGCGGCGTAACCCTGGGCGCCGGCACTGCTTTCGCGCTCAACCTCGTGTTCAACCACACCAGACTCGGCGCGCTCGCCCGCGGCGAAACCCCGGCCGAACCGGTGTCTTCCGCAGCGCCCGCCCCGGCTCAGGGCTGACCACGGCGCGATCCGCGCGGCTTCAGCACCTGACGCACAACAAGTCCGGCGAGCAGAGCCCAGAAGGCGGCGCCGACGTTGAGGAAACCGACTCCCGAAGCCGCGATCAGAAAGGTGACGATCGCGGCTTCGCGGTGTTGCTCGGACCGCAGCGCTCCCGCGAGGGCGGCCGCCAGCGTGCCCAGCAGCGCGAGCCCCGCGACGGTTTCCAAGGTCCCCTCGGGCGCCGCCGCGACCACGGCGACCAGGGCCGCCGAGCCCAGGGCGAGGAACAGATAGGCCGAGCCCGCCGTCACACCGGCGACCCACCGCCGCCGGGGATCCGGATGCGCCGTAGGCGCGGCGGACAGCGCGGCGCTGATCGCCGCGAGATTGATCGCGTGCCCGCCCGCCGGCGCACCGAGCATGGTGCCGATCCCGGTCACCGTCATGGCCGACCGCCACGGCACCTGATAGTCGAACGACTTCATCACCGCCATGCCCGGAATGTTCTGCGACGCCATGGTGACGATGTACAGCGGAATCGCCACACCCACCAGCGCCTGCCAATTCCAGTGCGGCATCGTGAATTCCACCGTCGGCACCAGCGCGGACACCTCCAGCCGCCGATCCCCGACCAGAATGCTGACGCCCGCGCCGACCGCCGCGGTGACGAACGCCGCGAGCACCGCCCACCGCTTCGCATACCGCTGCAGCACCAACCAGACCAGAATCACCGGCACCACGACCGCCGGACTCACCCGAATAGATTGCACCGGCGCCAAACAGATCGGCAGCAGCACTCCGGCCAGCATCGCCTGCGCGATCTCCACCGGAATCGCGGCCACCAATTCCCCGAGCCGCTGCCACCACCCGGTAACCACGATCAACACCCCGGTCACCACGAACGCCCCCACCGCCGCCGCCCAACCACCCGCCACCGCCCCGGTACTCGCGAGCAGCGCCGCCCCCGGCGTCGACCAGGCCAGCGTGATCGGCATCCGATACCGCCAACTCAGCAGCACCATCCCGACCGCCTGCGTCACACACACCGCGAGCAACCCCGACGCCGCCTGCGCACTACTGGCCCCCACCGCCGTCAACCCGGCCAGCACCACCGCGAACGCACTGGTAAACCCCACCAGCGCGGTAACCACCCCGGCCCCCACCGGCTGCCCCCACCCACCCTCAACCGACTCGCCGGCATCGGATGTGGCGGCCGCAGCGGAAACCTTCGACATTGTCCGGATTCTCCCGGGCCCCGCCGCCCCTGTCCCCGGCCAATCCCTGGAAACTGGCCTGGATCCGGGCGGACGTGCCGGTTACGGCCGAGCGATAGGCGGATCCGGCGCGATCGCCCGGGACTATGCGGTGGGGCCGTAGCATCGGGTCGTAGCAGTTGCGGTATCGCGGACTTCGACACGAGGAGCTGGGTTGGTCGCCGTACTGATTTCGCCGGTGGAGCTTCGAGAAAACTTGGCGGACAAGCGGATTCGGATATTGGATGTGCGCTGGGCGCTGGGTGACCCGGATGGTCCGCAGCACTATCTGGACGGCCATATTCCGGGGGCGGTCTTCGTCGACCTGGAAACCGAACTGGCCGCGCCCGCTTCGCCGGCCCGTGGGCGGCATCCGTTGCCCGAGCTGGCGCAGTTGGAGAAGTGCGCGCGCAGCTGGGGCATTCGCAACGGTGACGCGGTGGTCGTCTACGACGCGACCGGCGGTATGGCGGCGGCCCGCGCTTGGTGGCTGCTGCGCTGGGCGGGTGTCGCCGACGTGCGCATTCTCGACGGCGGGTTGCCCGCGTGGGAGCAATCGGGCGGTGCGCTCGCCACCGGTACCGAACCCGACCCGGAACCCGGCGACGTCGGCTTGAGTCCCGGCCACATGCCGGTCGTCGACGCCGACTCGGTCGCGAGCTGGGACGGTCTGCTGCTCGACGCGCGTGCGGGCGAGCGCTACCGCGGCGAGGTGGAACCGGTCGACCCGCGCGCCGGGCACGTTCCCGGCGCGGTGAGCGCCCCGACCGCCGAAAACCTCGACGGCGAGGGACGTTTCCGCACCGGAGATCAGTTGCTCGCGCGTTTCACCAGTCTCGGAACGGGTCCGGTCGCGGTCTACTGCGGCTCCGGTGTCACCGCCGCGCACCAGATCGCGGCGCTCGCGGCCGCGGGCATCGACGCGGCGCTGTATCCGGGCTCCTGGTCCCAGTGGTCCAACGACCCCAAGCGCCCCGTCGCCGTCGGCGCCGAGTAGCCGGGAATCATGGGCAGCCGCGGGCGATCTCGGCCAGCGCCGCGTTGTCGGCGGCCGTGATCGGCAGGTCGTACTGCACCGCGACCGTCAAATACTTGCCCGCGTAGAAGCAATGATTGGCCCGGGCCGGCGGCAGCCATTCCGACGGAGTGCTGTCGCCCTTGGCCTGATTGGTACCCGCGTCGGTCGCCAGCAGGTTGACCTCGACGTCGTTGGCGAAACTCACCCGCCGCTCCGGCGGCCACATCGAGGCCCCCATATCCCAGGCGGCGGCCAGCGCGTAGACATGGTCGATCTGGATATCGCGCGCGGCTTCCTTGCGGAAGGCGATTCGCCGCCCCGTGTAGGGATCGTCAAGGGCGCCTGACACTACGACGCACTCCCGCGTGCCCGCCCGGAATTCCACCTCCGCGAGCTGCTTCGCCAGCACGTTGTTGCGCGTGTCGCAGCCGTCGTGCCCGCCGGGTCCGTCGTAGTCGTCGGTCCAGGATTCACCGAAAACGCAGGCCTGCCCCGATTTACAGCCTCGCTCATAGCCGCCGGGGTGCGGCCGTTCGGCGATCACCCGCACCGAGGCGAGCAACCGCTCGACCTGCACCCGGGTGGGACTGCCGGGCGCGGGCGCCACCGAGCCACCGTCGAGCCCGGCGCAGCCCGCCGAGGCGAGCAGCAGCGCCATCACCAGCCACCCTCGAATGCCCGCGCGCACCGGCCCAGTTGTACTCGTCCGCACCGACATTCCAGGAGGCCCAGCTGTCCGACCCGGTCGGACCGACTACAGCCAGGCTCGGGTCAGCAGCTCGTCTTCGGCTACCTCGACCGTCCGCGGCGGGAATCGGGTGGCTTCGATGGTGTGGTGCCGGGAGCCGTCGTGCCCGATCACCCACGAGCCGCCGTGTTCCTGGCATTCGGCGATCTTCGCGAATGTCGTGAGCAGGAACGTGATGGCGTCGCCGGGCGTCGGCGTACGGGCCAGACGCTGGGATTCACCGGGACGGGACAGATCCAGCCAGACGCCGGACTGCCCGTCCAGGCGCATGCCGACGATCTTCCCGGCATCGACAAAGGTGAATTTGCGCCGCTCCCACGGAGTCGTCGGCGTGAAGCTCTGCTCGAGAACTTGGAGCAGAATCGTCATGCTGCTGCCCTGCCTTTCTGAGGCTGGGATGATTACCGCGAGTTTGCGGTTCTGATGCTATGACCAGCGGATATTCAATTATGGGCTGCCGGGACCGAGAAATCCAGGGCCCCGGAAATTCGCCGACGCGGCCCGCGCGCTGTCGGTGCCACCTGATTGGATGGGCGGATGCTGCACGGGCTCTGGTCGCCGGGTTCCGGGTTGCTGCTGTGGACCGACGCGGCGGCGCCCGGGAAATTGCCGGATCCCCTGGGCCGCGTGCTGCGCTCGACGAAGTGGCGCCATCGCGCGGAGGTGCTCCTCGCCGGTGAGCGGACGAAGGTGCAGGCCCACGCGCTGGCCCCGGCCGCGGCGGTGTCCGCGCTTCGGCAGCGCCTGCCCGCCGCCGAGGTTTCCGGAGATCTGCGTTTCCTCGCCCACGTCGCCGCCGGGATCGAGCGCTGGGCTCGCGCGGGGCGCGTGGTGCCGGAACTGCGCCGCGAGGACGGCCAGTGGTGGGTGCGCTGGCGCCTGATCGGCGGGGCCCGGCAGCGCGCCTGGCTCGCCGAATTGGCGGTCGCCATGCCCGCCGCACTCCGGGTCGCGGGCCGTCCCGCGGCCGTGCTCGACGACCTCGTCGGCGAACTCACCGACCCGATCGTCAGCGAACTGATCGATGCGCCCGCCCCCACCCACCCGCTGCTGGCCGCCCTGGTCGGCGACACCGATCTGGAAACCGGCAGCCATCAACTCGCGGAGCTGCTGGAGCGGTGGCGCGCCAGCCTCACCGTCGACGAACCCGAACTGGTGCTGCGCCTGCTCGAACCCGACGGCGACGAGGACGAGGAACTGACGCTGTGGCGGCTCGAGGTCTGCCTGCGCACCGAAGGCGAAGCGCCGGTCCCGGTTCCGCTGCACGGCGCCGACCCGAGCCTGCTGCACACCGCCGCCGAGAAGCTGACCGAGGCGCGGCGCGCGTACCCGCGGCTGCGCGATCTGCCCACCGACAGCCACACCATGGACCTGCTGCTCCCCACCGCGGTCGTGGCCGACCTGGTGGAACACGGTGCGTACGCGCTGCGGGCGGCGGGCATCAAATTGCTGCTGCCGCGCGCCTGGAACATCACCGAACCGTCGCTGCGCCTGGAGGTCTCGAGCGCGGTCCCGGCCGCCGAGAGCACCGTCGGCATGCGTGGCTTGGTGTCCTACCGCTGGGAATTGGCGCTCGGCGACACCATTCTCACCAAGGCCGAGATGGAACGGCTCATTCGCTCGAAATCGGATCTGGTGCAACTGCGCGGCGAGTGGGTGCAGGCCGACCACAAGGTGCTCGCGGCCGCGGCCCGCTACGTCGCCCTGCACACCGACACCACCCCGATCACCCTGGCCGACATGCTCGGCGAACTGGCCGGCGGTCGCGTCGCCCAGGTCCCGGTCGCCGCGGTCACCGCCACCGGCTGGGCCGCGGAAATCCTGGACCGCCAACACGATCCGGAACCGATCGCCGCCCCGGCCGCGCTGAACGCGCGGCTGCGCCCGTATCAGGAACGCGGTCTGGCCTGGCTGGCCACCATGAACCGGATGGGCTGCGGCGCGGTGCTCGCCGACGACATGGGCCTCGGCAAGACCATTCAGGTGCTCGCCTTGCTGCTGCACGAACGCGAAGCGCACGCCGCCTCGAATCCCGATGCGGAACAGGCTGTTCCGGGCCCCACCTTGCTGGTGTGCCCGATGTCGGTCGTCGGCAACTGGCAGCGTGAGGCGGAGAAGTTCGCCCCGGACCTGCGGGTGCTGGTGCATCACGGCGTCGGCCGTCGCACGGCGGCCGAGCTGGATGCCGCTGTCGCCGAAGCGGATCTGGTGCTCACCACCTACGCGCTGCTGGCCCGGGACGTCGAGGAATTTCGCCGCCAGCCCTGGGAACGCGTCGTGCTGGACGAGGCCCAGCACATCAAGAACGCGAACACCCGCCAGGCCCGCGCGGCCCGGGCCCTGCCGGCCCGGCATCGCCTGGCGCTCACCGGAACTCCGGTCGAGAACCGCCTGGAAGAGCTGCGTTCCATCCTGGATTTCGCGCAGCCGAAACTGCTGGGCACCCCGCAGACGTTCCGGGCCCGCTTCGCGGTCCCGATCGAACGCGAACGCGACCAGAACGCCATCTCCCGCCTGCGTTTCCTGACGCAGCCGTTCGTGCTGCGCCGGGTCAAAACCGATCCGGCCGTAATCTCCGACCTGCCGGAGAAACTGGAGATCACGGTGCGCGCCAACCTCACCGTGGAGCAGGCGGCCCTGTATCAGGCCGTCGTGGACGACATGCTGGAGAAGATCAAGGGCGCGAAAGGAATGGCGCGCAAGGGCGCCGTGCTCGGCGCGCTGACCCGGCTCAAGCAGGTCTGCAACCATCCCGCGCACTTCCTGGGCGACGGTTCCGGCGTGCTGCTGCGCGGCAATCACCGGTCCGGCAAGCTCGCCCTGGTCGAAGACGTGCTGGAGTCGGTGCTCGCGGACGGCGAGAAGGCGTTGCTGTTCACCCAGTTCCGCGAGTTCGGTGAGATCATCGCGCCGTACCTGGTCGAGCGGTTCGGCGCCGAGATCCCGTTCCTGCACGGCGGCGTGCCCAAGAAGCGGCGTGACACCATGGTCGAGCGATTCCAGTCCGGGGACGGCCCGCCGCTGATGCTGCTCTCGCTCAAGGCCGGCGGCACCGGCCTGAACCTCACCGCCGCCAATCATGTTGTGCACCTTGATCGCTGGTGGAATCCAGCGGTGGAGAACCAGGCCACCGACCGGGCCTTCCGGATCGGGCAGCAGCGCAACGTGCAGGTGCGCAAGCTGGTCTGCGTCGACACCATCGAGGAGCGGATCGACGAAATGATCAACGGCAAAAAGCATCTCGCCGAGCTGGCGGTGGGCGCGGGGGAGAACTGGATCACCGAGATGAGCACCGACGAACTGCGTGAGCTGTTCACCCTGGGCGCGGAGGCGGTCGGCGAATGAGCTCGTTCGAGGATTACAGCAAGTACGGCAAGCGTCTCCCGGTGCGGGGCGGCGTCGAAGCCCGCAGTCGCCGTGGCGGTTTCGGCCGCACCTGGTGGGGCAAGGCGCTGATCGAGTCGGTGGAGGCGATGGCCGAACCCGGCCGGCTGGCCCGGGGCCGCACCTATGCCCGCTCCGGCCAGGTGGTGAGCTACCGCATCGCGCCGGGCGCGGTGACCGCGGAAGTCCAAGGCAGCCAACCGCGTCCGTTCACCGCGGTGTTCACCGTCCGCGCGCTGCGCGACGAGGAACTGGAGATGCTGATCGACACCATCCGCACCGCGCCGGGCATGCTCGCCGACATCGCGGGCGGCGCGCTACCCGCCGGCCTGGGCCCGATGCTGCTCCCGACCACCGCCGCCGACCTGGATTTCGAGTGCACCTGCCCGGATCCGGGCTGGCCGTGCAAGCACGTCGCCGCGGTCTGCTACCTGCTGGCCGAACGCCTGGATGAGCGCCCACGCGAGATCCTGACCCTGCGCGGCCTGGATCTGGACACCTTGATCGCCGGTATCGAACGCGATCCGCAACCGGTCGAGTCCGCCGACCCCTACGGTGACGACGCGGTGCCGCCGGAGCTGCCGAAACTCGAATTCCGTTCCGCTCTGGATGATCTCGATCCCACTCTGCTGCGCCGCGCACTGCGGGTGAGCAGCGAGGACGAACCGGCCGCCGCGGCGGGCCTGCGGGAACTGCGCGACCTCTACGCCCGGCTGGATCGCTGACCCGGCCATCCCCGGGACGCCAGGCCCGCGCATCCGGTGTCTGCGGATCCCGATGCGGGCAGTTGGACCTGGCGTCCGTGGGATGGCGGATGCGCTCACTGGGGCAAGTGATTGCTCGCCAGGCACCCGGCGGCGAGGCCGACTACGCTTCCCGGGCTTTGTCTGCTGGATCCCTGCCCGGTGCGATATGGGCCGGGACTTCCCGCCGCCGGGTGCCATGTCTCAGTGTGCTCCGTGGGCCCCGCCGGGGAACTGCCCGTTTACTGTCCATTCGCTGCCCTTGCGCCGTCCTTGCCGCTCGGCCCCGCGCTCAGCACGGCAGCGAAACATGCCATGGCCAGGCCGGATACCGCTATCGGCGCTTCCGGGAAGTACAGGCACGCGATCCAGAAGGTGCCCGCGGCGGTGGCGGTGCACACCACATTGAACAGTGACCAGCGCTCGAGCAACTCCGGGGCACGCCGGGCGGCGACCAGGGCGAGCACGCCGAAAAGCATGGCGCACAGGCCCATTCCGACGCTGTATCCGGTGTTGAGGTCGAACACGGTGACTTGCCGTCCGCCTTCGAACATCGGTGACGCGGTGTTTCTGGACAGCTCGTTGACGACCTCTTCGCCGGCCGGGTCCGGGCCGTTGACCGCGTGCACGACCAACAGGTGCGCCAACCCGATGAACACGAGCAGGCCCGCGCCCAGGGCGTGAACGGGTCCGGCCCAGGCGATAGCGCGGCGGGGAGTGGATGTCATCGCGGTCATCGCGACCTCCGGAGATCGGGTTCGCAGAACAGAACAAAATTTATGTTATAGGCTGGCGGGTGTGGCAGGCAAGACCTCATGGCTGAGCTCCGGGCTCGAGATCCTCGGCACCGCGGGTGCGCACGGCCTCACCATCGACAAGCTGGTGGCTTCGGCCGGGCTGAGTACCGGGTCCTTCTATCACCACTTCGCGAGCATGTCCGGCTACCGCAAGGCGCTGCTCGCGCACTTCGAAGAGCTGCAGACGCTGAGCTACATCCGCGAGGTGCAAGCCGCGACCGACCTCGACGCGCGCGCCCGGTTACAGCTGCTGCTGGAGCTGGTGGTCGCCGACCCGACACCCGCGCGCCTGGAAGTCGCGATCCGGGCCTGGGCGCTGGACGACCCGGTCGCGGCCGCCGCCAAGGAGCGGGTGGACGCCGTCCGGCTGGGTTTTCTCCGGGAGCTGTTGCGGGAGTGCGGTTATACCGGCTCCGACGCCGAGCAGACTGCGCAGATCCTGTACCTGCTGGTGCTCGGCGCGGGCCACCTCATGCCGGAACTGCCGCCCGAGCGACTGCGGGTGCTCTGCGAGCGGATTCTGGGATGAATTCCCGGCAGGCGCGCTGGGCGCCGGACGATCTGGGCGGCGCGGTCCCGCTGACCCGGCCGGTGCGGCGGGTGGTCTCGCTGGTGCCCTCGCTCACCGAGTCGGTGGCGCTGACCTGCCCGGAAATCCTGGTCGGTGCGACCGAATGGTGTACGCACCCAGCCGATCTCGAGGTCGAACGAGTCCGCGGCACCAAGAACCCGAACACCCGCCGGATCGTCGAACTCGCACCCGACGTGGTGCTGTGCAACCAGGAAGAGAACCGCCGCATCGATGTCGACCGCCTGCGTGCCGCGGGGATTCCGGTGTGGGTCACCAAGATCCGATCCGTCGACGAGTCGATCACCGCGCTCACTCGGATGTTCACCGTCGCGCTGGGGATCGATCGCCCGGGCTGGTTATGTGAAGCCGAAAAGGTCTGGGCCGCACCGCCGCCCGCGGTCGTCCGGAACGCCGTGATCCCGATCTGGCGCAACCCGTGGATGGTCGTGGGCCGGGACACCTTCACCGCCGATCTGGCCACCCGGCTCGGATTGCGTCTGGTGCACGCCACCGGCCCCGATCGGTATCCGCGCGTCAGCGCGGACGAGCTCACCCGCGGATTCGACCTCGCGGTGCTGCCCGACGAGCCCTACGTGTTCACCGAAACCGACGGCCCCGACGCCTTTCCCGGCCTCCCGGTCGCTCTCGTTCAAGGCCGCGACCTCACCTGGTACGGCCCGTCGCTGATCACGGCCCGCGCCACCCTCACCGCGCAACTCGCCGCCGCCGTGATCCGCTGACCTGCCATTCGTCCCCGTACGCGCCGATCCGCGCGCACACTGGAACCATGCTCCGGCACCGTCCCGGACGTCTCGCCACCCTCTGGCACCGGGTGTTCGAGTACGCCGCGCCCTGGCTCGCGATCCTGCTGTTCGGCACGTTCCTGGGGGTGTTGTTCGCCTTCCTGCTCGTGCCCGGACCGAGTATAGGCGCGCGTGTGCTGGCGCTGCTCTGCGCCGGCCATCAGATCCTGCTGTGGGGCGTCTATTTCAGTGTCGTGGAGCTGGCCGACGATCAGGCCGCGTGGGGCACCGAGACGGTGCCGCACAAACGGCTGTGGACCGAGATCGTGCTGGCCACCGTCTTCTGGTCCAACTTGGTCCTGATCAGCGGCGTGCTCTGGCTACTGGTGACCTCGCTGGTCGCCTAGACCGCAAGCCGGTACACCCGCTGCGCGGTGCTCCGGAAGACCTGCTCGAGTTCGGCTGGCCCGCCGCCGCGCCCGGTCACCGCCTCGGCGATGGTCCGCACGCTGTTGTCGATGCTGGCAATCGGCTTGTCCACCGGATAGTTCGAGCCCCACAGCATGCGCTCGGTGCCGAAGACCTCCAGCGCGTGCTCCACCAGCGGCCCGACCCGGTCGAGCAGTTCGGGAACCGGTGTGGAGGTGCCACGCGGCGGCACCGGATGACCCAGGATCGGCATCATCGCGCCGCTGCACTTGGCGACCACGTTGGCGTTGCCGGCCAGCTCAGCGAAATCGTCGCGCCAGCGCAGGAACAGCTCACGGCGCTTGCTCGGGTTGCTTCCGGTGTGTTTGCCGACCGGACCGAAAATCCCCGCGGGCGTGGCGAAATGGTCGAGGATGATCGTCACTTCGGGATAGCGCTTGGCCAGCGCCGTGACGTCGGGCAGCGCGTGCGAGTACAGCCAGGCGTCGAAGGAGAGCCCGCGCTCGGCCAGATGCGCGAAACCGTCCAGGAAAGCCGGTGCGGTGAGGGCGCTCTCGGCCTTGGTGAAGGACCGGACGCCGGGGTCGGGATGGTGCCCGACCATGGTGCGGATCCCCCGGAACAGCGGCGAGGCCGCCTGATGCGCGTCGAGCAGTTCGGAGAAATGCGGGCTCGCGGGGTCGGCGCTACCGATGATGCCGCACAGCGGGAGTCCCTCGGTCGGCAGATTCGCCACCCATTCGGTTTCCTCGGCCTTGCCCAGCGGTCCCTTCGCCGTCCACTCGACTTCCATGTGCATGAAATTGTCGATCGGCGTCTCCGCCACGTCGGCTCGATAATCCGGCGGCAGATACTTGTTCAGGTACGCGGTCAGATCGCCGGCGAAGTCCGTGTCCCGCTTCGGCGCGATCCGCTTCGCCGTGTCGACCGAAATCGGCAGGTACCGGAAGAGTTTCGCGGAGGCGCCGAAATCTCGCGGTGTCGCGAAGGGATCCCACTGATGTACGTGCGAGTCGATGATCCGGAGGTCTGCGAGATCCATGTCTGATTTTCACACAGCCCCGTCAGACATTGCGCCGGTATTGGCCGCCCACCCGGAAGAACGTGTCCGTGATCTGCTGCAGGGTGCAGACGCGCGCGGCGTCCATCAGCACCTCGAAGATGTTGTCGTCGGTGCGGGCCACGGATTCCAGCCGCGCCAGCGCCGCGTGCGCCGGGTCGCGGTGCCGGTTCTGGAAGTCGCGCACCCGCTCCAGCTGTGACTGCTTCTCCGCCTCGGTGCCGCGCGCCAATTCGATGACATGCTGCGGTTCGCCGTGCGGATTGCGGAAGGTGTTGACGCCCACGATCGGCAGCGACCCGTCGTGCTTGCGCTGCTCGTAGCGCATGGATTCGTCCTGGATCTTGCCGCGCTGGTAGCCGGTCTCCATGGCGCCGAGCACGCCGCCGCGTTCACTGATCCGCTCGAACTCGCCCAGCACCGCCTCCTCGACCAGATCGGTGAGCTCCTCGATGAGAAAGCTGCCCTGCAGCGGGTTCTCGTTCATGGCGAGGCCCCACTCACGGTTGATGATCAGCTGGATCGCGAGCGCGCGGCGCACCGATTCCTCGGTGGGTGTGGTGACCGCTTCGTCATAGGCGTTGGTGTGCAGGCTGTTGCAGTTGTCGTAGATGGCGATGAGCGCCTGCAACGTGGTGCGGATGTCGTTGAAGTTCATCTCCTGCGCGTGCAGCGACCGGCCGGAGGTCTGGATGTGGTACTTCAGTTTCTGCGAACGATCGTTGGCGCCGTAGCGATCTCGCATGGCGACGGCCCAGATCCGCCGGGCCACCCGGCCGATCACCGAGTACTCCGGGTCCATGCCGTTGGAGAAGAAGAACGACAGGTTCGGCGCGAAGTCGTCGATGTCCATGCCGCGCGCGAGATAGGCCTCGACATAGGTGAATCCGTTGGCGAGGGTGAAGGCCAGCTGGCTGATCGGGTTCGCGCCGGCTTCGGCGATGTGATAGCCGGAGATCGAGACCGAGTAGAAGTTGCGAACGCTGTTGCGGACGAACCACTCCTGGATGTCGGCCATCATCCGGAGGCTGAATTCGGTGGAGAAGATGCAGGTGTTCTGGCCCTGATCCTCCTTCAGGATGTCGGCCTGGACGGTGCCGCGCACGGTCGCCAGCGTGCGGGACCGGAGGTCGGCGGCCTCGGTCGCGGTCGGTTCGCGGCCTTCGGCGGCGGTGAACCGTTCCAGCGCTTGATCGATCGCGGTGTTGAGGAAGTAGGCCAGGATGGTCGGGGCCGGACCGTTGATCGTCATCGAGACCGACGTCGACGGCGCGGTCAGGTCGAAGCCGTCGTAGAGCGCCTTCATGTCCTCGAGCGAGGCGATCGAGACCCCCGAGGTGCCGACCTTGCCGTAGATATCGGGTCGTTCGGCCGGGTCGTGGCCGTAGAGCGTCACCGAATCGAACGCGGTGGACAGCCTTTTCGCCTCGGCGTGCTCGCTGAGGACCTTGAAACGGCGGTTGGTGCGGAACGGATCGCCCTCGCCCGCGAACATCCGCGCGGGATCCTCGCCGTCGCGCTTGAACGGGAAAACCCCGGCGGTGTACGGGAATCGGCCCGGCAGGTGCTCGGCGCGCAGGAACCGCAGCAGCTCACCGTGATCGGTGAACCGGGGCAGCGCCACGCGCGGAATGCTGTTGCCGGACAGCGTCTCCCGGCGCAACCGCGTGCGGAGCTCCTTGTCCCGCACCTGAATCACTTGTTCCTCGCCCCGATAGGACTCGGCCAGTGTGGACCACTGCGCGAGCAGCTCGGCGTCGGCAGCGCCGAGGTCGGCGCGAGCCTGCTCGACGAGGGCGGTCAGATCCGCGTTTCCGGGCAGTTCGGACGACACCAGCTCCAGCCGCTGAACTCGCTGTGCCGCAAGAACTTGCCGCGCCGTCTCGGCGTGATAGTCGCGGACCGCCTCGGCGATCTCCGCCAGATACCGCACCCGCGCGGGCGGAATGATCTGGGCGAACCGGGTGGACGCGCGGGTATTCACCCGGGGCAGCACACCCGGCTCCAGTACCAGGCCCCGCTCGGCCAGCAGTCCGGTCAGGTGCTGATAGAGCGCGGTCACCCCGTCGTCGTTGAAAGTGGCCGCGCTGGTTCCGAAGACCGGCATGTCCTCGGGCCTCGCGCTGAAGTTCTCCCGATTGCGCACCAGCTGCCGCGAGACATCGCGCAGCGCGTCGGCGGCGCCGCGGCGCTCGAACTTGTTGATCGCCACCACATCCGCGTAATCCAGCATGTCGATCTTCTCCAGCTGGGATGCCGCGCCGAACTCCGGGGTCATCACATACAGCGAGACGTCGACGTGCTCGGTGACCGCCGCGTCGCCCTGGCCCATGCCGGGCGTCTCCAGGATCACCAGGTCGTAACCCGCTGCCTTGCAGGCAGTCACGATCCCGTCGATGTTCTCCGGCAGCTCGCGGCCGCCGCGGGTGGCCAGCGAGCGGAAGAAGAGGTGATCGCCGTCTAGCGCGTTCATCCGGATCCGGTCGCCGAGCAGCGCGCCGCCGCCGCGCCGCCGGGTCGGATCCACCGCCAGGATCGCCACCCGCAGTTTGTCCTGCTGATCCGAGCGCAACCGGCGCACCAATTCGTCGGTGAGCGAGGACTTTCCGGACCCGCCGGTACCGGTGATGCCGAGCACCGGGACGGTGCGCGCGGCCGCCGCCTCGGCCAAGGCTCGCCGATCCGAGGCGGGCAGCGTGTCCTGCTGTAGACAGGTGATGGCCCGGGCCAGCGCCGAACGTTCCCCGGTGAGCACGGCATCCAGCACCGGGGGCTGCTCGGCCAGATCGCGGTCGCAATCCCGGATCAGCTGATTGATCATCCCCGGCAAGCCGAGCCGCTGCCCGTCCTCGGGGGAGAAGATGGTGACTCCGGCCTCGGCGAGCCGGGAGATCTCCTCGGCCACGATGACCCCGCCGCCGCCACCGTAGATGCGCACGTGCCCGGCGCCGGCCTGCCGCAGCGCCGCCGCGAGGTACTCGAAGTACTCGACATGACCGCCCTGATACGAGCTGACCGCGACGCCCTGCACGTCCTCGGTGAGCACCGCGTCGACCACTTCGCTGACCGCCCGGTTGTGCCCTAGGTGCACCACCTCGGCGCCCTGCGCTTGCAGGATGCGCCGCATGATGTTGATCGCCGCGTCGTGGCCGTCGAACAGGGCCGCCGACGTGACGAAGCGAACGGGGTGCTCGGGCTGGTGCAGGTCGGGCACGGCTGCCTCCGAAAGAGTGCTTTGCGTCCAATACTAGGACGTCCAACTAATCTTACGGTGATGTGGGTCACTCTGCCAGCCGCCGTGCGCCGACCGCGCGGGGGTGTGATGGGTCACACTCCGGCCATTTACTTGGATGTCCAACTATAGGATGGCCGCAGATCAGTCGTACCGGGCTGAGCAGCGTCGACTTACGAGACAGGACTGGCATGGTTCGCGAACTCACGCACTTCATCGGTGGGCAGCACGTCCCCGGCACCTCCGGCAACTTCGGCGACGTCTTCGATCCGAACATCGGCCAGGTGCAGGCCCGGGTGCCGCTGGCGAGCAAGGCCGAGGTCGAGGCCGCCATCGCGAACGCCGAGGCGGCGCAGCAGGTCTGGGCCGCGTTCAACCCGCAGAAGCGGGCTCGCGTGCTGATGAAGTTCCTGACCCTGGTGCAGGACGAGATGGATTCGCTGGCCGCGCTGCTCTCCTCGGAGCACGGCAAGACCATCGCCGACGCCAAGGGCGATATCCAGCGCGGCCTCGAGGTGATCGAGTTCGCCTGCGGCATACCGCATCTGCTCAAGGGCGAGTACACCGAATCGGCCGGCACCGGCATCGACGTGTACTCCATGCGGCAGCCGCTGGGCGTGGTCGCGGGCATCACCCCGTTCAACTTCCCGGCCATGATTCCGCTGTGGAAGGCCGGTCCGGCGCTGGCCACCGGCAACGCCTTCATTCTCAAGCCCTCCGAGCGCGACCCGTCGGTGCCGCTGCGCCTGGCCGAGCTGTTCCTCGAGGCCGGCCTGCCCGCCGGTGTGTTCAACGTGATCAACGGCGACAAGGAAGCCGTCGACACGCTGCTGCACGACCCGCGCATCAAGGCGGTCGGCTTCGTCGGCTCCACCCCGATCGCGCAGTACATCTACGAGACCGCCTCCGCCAACGGCAAGCGCGCGCAGTGCTTCGGCGGCGCCAAGAACCATGCCATCGTGCTGCCGGACGCCGACCTCGACGATGTCGCCGACCAGCTGATCGGCGCGGGCTACGGCTCCGCCGGTGAGCGCTGCATGGCGATCTCGGTGGCCGTGCCGGTCGGCCAGGAGACCGCGGATCGCCTGCGCGCCAAGCTGATCGAGCGCGTGAACAAGCTCAATGTCGGCCGCTCCGACGACCCGGGCGCCGACTTCGGCCCGCTGGTCGGGCGCGATGGCGTGGACCGCGTCAACTCCTATGTCCAGATCGGCGTCGATGAGGGGGCCGAGCTGGTGATCGACGGGCGCGGTCTGACGGTGGCAGGCGGCGAGGACGGATACTTCGCCGGCGCCACGCTTTTCGACAACGTCACCCCGGAGATGCGGATCTACAAGGAGGAAATCTTCGGTCCGGTGCTCGCTATCGTGCGTGCCAAGGATTACGAGGAAGGCCTGCGCCTGGCCAACGAGCACGAATACGGCAACGGCGTGGCCATTTTCACCCGCGACGGCGACGCCGCCCGCGACTTCGCGGCCCGCGTGCAGGTCGGGATGGTCGGCATCAACGTGCCGATCCCGGTGCCGATCGCCTACCACACCTTCGGCGGCTGGAAGCGTTCCGGCTTCGGCGATCTGAACCAGCACGGCCCGGACTCGATCCGGTTCTACACCAAGACCAAGACCGTCACTCAGCGCTGGCCTTCCGGCATGAAGGAGTCCAACGCGTTCGTCATCCCGACGATGGACTGATCCATGTTCGAACTGGACGACGACGAAAAGGCGATCCGCGACACCGCGCGCGGCTTCGCCGACGAGTTCCTGGCGCCGAACGCGCTGGAATGGGATGAGCGCAAACACTTTCCAGTGGACGTTCTGCGCAAGGCCGGGCCGCTCGGGCTCGGCGGCATCTACGTCGGCGAAGATGTCGGCGGCTCGGGACTGCGCCGGCTGGACGCCGTGCGGATCTTCGAGCAGCTGGCCACCGGCTGCCCGGCCATCGCCGCCTACATCTCCATCCACAACATGGCGGCGTGGATGATCGACAGTTACGGCGATGAGCGGCAGCGCCATCAGTGGCTGCCGCAGATCACCTCGATGGATCTGCTGGCCAGCTACGCGCTGACCGAACCGGGCGTCGGCTCGGACGCGGCGGCGCTGAGCACCAAGGCGGTGCGCGACGGGGACGATTACCTGCTCAACGGCGCCAAGCAGTTCATCTCCGGTGCGGGCGCCAACGACGTCTACGTGATGATGGTGCGCACGGGTGACCCAGGGGCGCGCGGTATTTCGGCGTTCATCGTGCCCGCCGATACGCCCGGTCTGTCGGTCGGCCCGAACGAGAAGAAGATGGGCTGGAACGCGCAGCCCACCCGCCAGGTGATCCTGGAGGATGCCCGGGTGCCCGCCGCCAACCGGCTCGGCGCCGAGGGCGACGGCTTCCGGATCGCCATGAACGGGCTCAACGGCGGGCGGCTGAATATCGCGGCCTGCTCGGTCGGCGGCGCGCAGGCGGCGCTCGACAAGACGGTGCCGTACCTGGCCCAGCGCAACGCGTTCGGGCAGGCGCTGCTGAAGAATCAGGCGCTGCAATTCCAGCTCGCGGATATGCGCACGGAGCTGGAGGCGGCCCGGACCCTGCTGTGGCGGGCGGCGGGCGCGCTCGACGCCGACGCACCCGACAAGGTCGAGTTGTGCGCCATGGCCAAGCGATTCGCGACCGACGCCGGTTTCGAGGTCGCCAACAAGGCGCTGCAGTTGCACGGTGGCTACGGTTACCTCGCCGAATACGGCCTGGAGAAGATCGTCCGGGATCTGCGCGTACATCAGATCCTCGAGGGCACCAACGAAATCATGCGGGTGGTTGTCGCCCGCTCAGTGGTAGGAGCGGCATGAGCGAGCAAACAGCGGAGACAGCCGAGGTTCTCATCGACAAGCGGGACGGGCTGGGCCTGATCACGCTGAACCGGCCCAAGGCCATCAACGCGCTGAATCACCCGATGGCGCTGGAGATCCTGGCCGCGCTGCGCGCCTGGGCGACCGACGACGAGGTGCGCACCGTCGTGGTCACCGGCGCGGGGGAGCGCGGGCTGTGCGCGGGCGGCGACATCGTCGCCATCCACCGCGACGCGAAGTCCGGTGCGGCCGGTGCGGATTCGCCGACAGGTGTGTTCTGGCGCGACGAGTACATTCTCAACGCGCTGATCGGCAGCTACCCCAAGCCGTACGTGGTCGTCATGGACGGCATCGTGATGGGCGGCGGCGTCGGCCTGTCCGGGCACGGCAGCCACCGCATCGTCACCGAGCGCTCCAAGATCGGCATGCCCGAGGTCGGCATCGGTTTCATCCCGGATGTCGGTGGCACCTACCTGCTTTCGCGCACCCCGGGTGAGATCGGTACGCACGTCGCGCTGACCACCGCGCGGATGACCGCGGGCGACGCCATCGCCGCCGGGTTCGCCGACTACTACGTGGCCTCGGAAAACATTCCGGCGCTGCTGGATACGCTGCGCACCGAGACCGCGGAGATCGCGATCGCCAAGTTCGCCACGGCCGCGCCGGAATCCGGGCTGGTCGCCCAGCAGGCCTGGATCGACGCCTGCTACAGCGCGGACACCGTCGAGGAGATCGTCGCCCGTCTGCAGGCCGATGCGGCGCCGGAAGCCAACCAGGCCGCCGCCGATATTCTCTCGAAATCGCCGGTGGCGCTGAAGGTCACGCTACGGTCGCTGCGTACGGCCCGCGACCTGCCGAACCTGGCGGCGGTGCTGAACGAGGAGTACCGCGTCTCCATCGCGTCGCTGTCCTCGCACGATCTCGTCGAGGGCATCCGGGCCCAGGTGATCGACAAGGACCGCGATCCGCAGTGGTCGCCCGCGACCCTGGCCGAGGTGACCGCGGCGCAGGTCGAGGCGTACTTCGCCGAATTGGGTGACAAGGAACTGGGGTTGAGCGAATGAGCAAGAAGATCGGCTTCCTGGGGCTGGGCCACATGGGCGGCCCGATGGCGGCCAACCTGGTCCAGGCGGGCTACGACGTGCTCGCCTTCGATCCGGTGCCGGCCGCCCAGGAGCAGGCCCGCAAGGACGGCGCCACCGTGGTGGACTCGGCGGTCGCCGCCGCCACCGGCCGCGACATCGTGATCACCATGCTGCCCAACGGCAAGCTGGTCCTCGACGTCTACGGCGAGCTGCTGCCGGCCGCCGCACCCGGCACGCTGTTCATCGATTGCTCCACCATCGATGTCGCCGACGCCAAGGAAGCCGCGAAACGTGCTGTGGCAGCGGGACATCGCGTGCTGGACGCGCCGGTCTCCGGCGGTGTCGCGGGTGCGGTCGCGGGCACGCTGACCTTCATGGTCGGCGGTGCGGCCGAGGCCTTCGCCGACGGCCTCGCCGTCCTGGAGGTGATGGGCGGCAAGGTGGTGCACTGCGGTGACTCCGGTGTCGGCCAGGCCGCCAAGATCTGCAACAACATGCTGCTCGGCATCTCCATGGTCGCGCTGTCCGAGGCCATCGTGCTCGGCGAGAAGCTGGGCCTGACGCACGAGAAGTTCTTCGACGTGGTCTCCACCGCCTCCGGCCAGTCCTGGGCGCTGACCAGCTACTGCCCGGTGCCCGGACCGGTCCCGGCCAGCCCCGCGAACCGGGACTACCAGCCCGGCTTCGCCACCGCGCTGATGACCAAGGATCTGACGCTGGCCGCGAACGCGTTGCAGGCCAACGGGGTCGACGGGCAGGTCGGTCAGCTCGCCGCGGCGATCTACGACCGGTTCAACCAGGCCGAATCGGGCAAGGACTTCTCGGCTATCGTCACCGATATACGTACGCGATCTGGAGGAGAACAGTGATGACTGCATCGCGCAGCGATTCCGTGGGGGGTGGCGGCCGGGCGACGGGCGGGCGTGACTTCGAGACCATTCTGCTGGAGCGTAAGGGCCGCGTCGCCCTCATCACGCTGAACCGGCCGAAGGCCCTCAATGCGCTGAACTCGCAGGTCCTCGCCGATATCTCGGCCGCCCTCGACGAGCTCGAGCCGGACAATGAGATCGGCGCGGTCGTGCTCACCGGCTCCGAGCGGGCGTTCGCCGCGGGCGCGGACATCAAAGAGATGCAGACCAAGTCCTACATGGACATGTTCCTGGCCGACCACTTCGCCGGCTGGGACCGTCTGACCGCCTTCCGCAAGCCGCTCATCGCCGCGGTGGCCGGATACGCCCTGGGCGGCGGCTGCGAGCTGGCCATGATGTGCGACATCCTGCTCGCCGCCGACACCGCCAAGTTCGGTCAGCCCGAGATCAAGCTCGGCGTCATCCCGGGCATGGGCGGCTCGCAGCGCCTGACCCGCGCCGTCGGCAAGGCCAAGGCGATGGACCTGATCCTCACCGGCCGGAATATGGACGCCGAGGAGGCCGAGCGCGCGGGCCTGGTCTCCCGCATCGTCCCGGCCGCCGACCTGGTCGCCACCGCGCTCGAGGTCGCCGAGACCATCGCTTCGATGTCGCTGCCCTCGGCCATGATCGCCAAGGAAGCCGTCAACCGGTCCTTCGAGACCACCCTCGGCGAGGGCCTGCGTTTCGAACGCCGGGTCTTCCACTCGCTGTTCGCCACCGAGGATCAGAAGGAAGGCATGACCGCCTTCGTCGAGAAGCGCGCTGCGGACTTCAACCACCGCTGATCTTCGACGGTGGTATTCCCGCTACTTCTACCGGAGTGGCGGGGGTGCCGTCGTGACTGGAGGAGGCATCGCTGTCCATCACCAGCACGCCCGCGATGGTCGCGCCGAGGGCAGCGGTGACCGCCAGTGCCGCAATGAGTTTGCGGCGGTCGACGGTGGCCGGGGTGAGCTTGCCCAGCGTGGCGCGCGTGGTGCGCAGTTCGGCGGCCGGGCGGCCGGTGGCCAGCAGGACCGCGCCACGCGAGGACACCGCTTCGGGTTCCGGGTCGTAGATCACCGGGAGCTCGATGAGCTCGGCGAGCGTTTCCTGGAGGCTCGGGCTACGGACGCAACCGCCCAGCAACACTATTGCCGCCGGGGGCGTCCCGGTCTGCTCGATCGTCTGATGTACGAACGACACCGAATGGTGGATGCCCGCCGCGCACAGTTCGGCGATGTCGCTACGGGTGAGCACCGCGCGACCGCCGGAATTGTCGTCCATCGCGGTGACCACGCGGTCGACGCTCAGGGCCTCGCGGTGCCGGCGGCAGGCGACCTTATCGGTGAGGACGCCGTCGCGCGCCAGCTGCCAGCGCAGCAGCGCGTCGAAACCGTCGCCGCCGAGCACTGTGCTGCGTTTGCTGGACAGGACCGAATCGGTGCGGCAGTCCACATGGGTGATGGTCAGGCCGGAGCTGCCGAGGTCGTAGAGCAGTACGGTGCCGTCCTCGGGGAGCTGGCCGGTGAAACGCAGATAGCGCAGTTGCGCAAGGGGTTCGGAGACGATGGTGAGCGGGGTGTAGCCCGCCGCGTCCCGGATGGCGTCGGCGTGTAGCGGGCAGCGGCAGGTCACCGAGGTTCCGGTGATGAGCTCGTCGCGGCGATCGGCCGATCGGCGCATCTGCCGGATCGCTTCGAAGACGGCTTCTTCGACACCGCCGCCGGCCCGGCGGGGCACGCGGCAGCGGTCGATCGGCGGAAGATGCGGCTGATCGGAGTGTGTCAGTATCGCGCGGGCGCCACCAGCGCCTGCCGATACCCCCAAGACCAGCACCATGGGCTCCATGGTGGACCTTTTCCGGGCCGCTGCCAAGGTGAATGACTACGGAATTCGCTAGTTGGATGCCGGAACGTTATGCAGACGCCGATCCGGCCGCATAGGGGACTGTCCAGTTCGATTGCCGGTCAACGATCCTGGGCGGTCCAGCGGGCCTGCTCGTCGCCGGTGTCGAAATCACCGGCGGCGTGCCGGAACTCCGCGAGCAGCTGCAACAGGGTATGCAGGCGATCCGCGGGCAGGCCGGGCTGCGCGAAGACCTTCGCGTTGAGTTCCTCGGTGGCCGCGGCGACGAGTTCGCGACCCGCCTCGGTGATTTCGATGAGGGTGGCGCGGCGGTCGGTAGGGTGCGGAACGCGTTGCACCAGCGTTGCCGCCTCCAGGCGATCGACGGTGTTGGTGACGCTGGTGGGGTGCACTTGCAGCCGTGCGCTGGCCTTGGCCATCGGCAGCGCGCCGGTTTTGCTGAAGCTCAGCAAGGCGAGCAGCTCGTAGCGCGAGAAGGTCAGACCGGTTGGTTTCAATGCTTCGTCGACGCGCGCCATCACGATCTGCTGCGCGCGCACCAGCGAGGTCACCGCGGCCATTCCGTCGGCCACCGCGCCCCAGCCGTGGCCGACCCACTGACGGTGGGCCTCCTCGATCGGATCGAGCGGAAGCGGGCGTGGCCGGGACATGAACACGATCATTCCATGCCGATCCGGGAATCGAATCACGGTGAGCGCAACGGTGGGCCGCGGTGTCGCGACCGGGCATGGTTATAGGCGAGGCGGGCGTGGCTGAGAGGTTTAGGCAGCGGTCTGCAAAGCCGTTTACGTGGGTTCGATTCCCGCCGCTCGCTCTACCGGGAAACTCGGGTCACACCCGAGAAATCCCGCAGTACAACATGATTGCGGTCCGCACAGGAGCCGAGGGTGTAGAAGGGTTGCAGCCCGAAGAATTCACCCCGGGTGAGGCCGCTCCAGCGGCGGGCCGGCGCGGTACGGGTCTTGTAGAAATTGACCATGTAGCCGCCCTCGTAGATCCGCAGCAGGCTGTAGCCGCCCGGATATTCCTTCACCGCGGCTACTTCCAGAAATTCCACGGCGCAGTCGGTATCGGGGCGGGTCCGGCGGTTGCGATGGGTGTGGCCGCTGTGATGCAGGAACACGCCGGGGCTGCGGGCGTAGAGGGCCTGGAGTTCGGCGCTGTCGGGTTGATTCAGGATGAAACCGGGGCCCGCGATATTGCTGAATCCGGATTCCCGGGTCACCGGATGGTGGCCGAACATCAGGGTCGGCTGGTCCGGGTCGGCGCGCAATAATTCGGTGAGCCGCTCGAATTGCGGGCGTTCGATTCTGCCGCCCGCGGCATCCAGTTCGCTGGTGTCCAGCCCGATCACCCGCAGGCCGCCGAGGTCGTCGGTGCGCAGTTGCTGGCGGTCGGTGAATTCCGGGCCCCAGCAATCGAAATGGTCGCCGAGCGGCGCGCAGGAACCGTAGTCACCGCCGATATGCGGGCGATCGTGATTACCGCGCACCGCGAGGTAATCGCGGCCCTGCGTACCCCACCGGTCGAGGACTCGGCGTACCCCGGTCACTTCCGTCGCGGTCGCCTCCGCGGTCAGGTCGCCCGCGAGCAGCAAACGCTGGGCGTTGCGATCGGGTGCGCGCAGATCTTCCAGCAGGGCGGTCAGCATCACCTCGGGATACGGCGGCAGATCGGGGGCCTGCCGGAAGCCCGGCGGGAACTGCCCGACGACCAGACCGCTCACGGTTTCGCCGTAGTGCACGTCGTTGGCCAGCGCCAAGGTGCGCACCAGGCGGCCGGGCGGCGGCACCAGGGTGGTGAATTCGCCGGTGGCCTCCGGGGTTCCAGGGGAGATGGTCGTCGGGTTCAGGCCGGGCGTGGCGCGGACGCCGTCCGACCACACTTCGAAGCGATAGGTCCGTCCGGGTTCGAGGCCGTGGATCTCCGCGTAGTGGAAGGGTGTTCGCTCGGGTTCGGCGTGTACCTGTACCGGGGCGCGGGGCGAATCCGCGGGGCCGAGCCGGACCTCCCCGCCGGCCTGCACCGGCAGCAATCCGACGGGGTCCGGGGTGCCCGTCGTCCAGGTCAGCACCACCGAGGTGTCGGTGACCGTGACGACTTCCAGATCGGTCGCCACCAGCGGATTCCACTGTGCCCGGGCCGGACTCGCCGCTACCGGACCGGTTGCGGAGAGCAGCGCGGCCAATCCGACGGCACCCAGGAAGGTCCGGCGCGACGGCCCGCAGCAGGTCATGCGGGCAGCGTACCGGCCGCTCGGAGGTGACTCGGAGGGAATGATGTGCCAGGGTGATCCGGTGCGACAGCGGCGAGGCGAGTGTGGGTCGAAGCGACCCGTCTCAGGGGTAACCCCTGGGTCAGATTTGTCAGTTGGGCACAGCGTCCGAAACCAACGGGCACGCTCCGCGTGCGTCCTGGTACGGAGGACGAAGGGTTCGGGTCGCCTCGCCGCCGTCACACGCCCCCGTTCATGAGCGGAGCTGTTCCAGCGGACCTCGCGCGGGAACTGGCCTACTCCTTCGAGCTTCTCGACGCGGAGTGGAGCCGGTCCGATCTGGCCGAGGCGTTCGCCGAAGTCGTCGAGCCGGAGCGGGCCGAGGAGCTGGCGCGCCGGGTCACGGACTTGATGCCGAGCGAACCGCTCGATCCGGCCGGTACTTTGCGGCGGCTGCTGGCGGAACTGCCGAAGTTGGCGACGATCGTCGTGCCGCTCCCGTCCGATGTCGACGAACTGCCCGAAATCGAGGCTGCGCGGCTACGTTTCGGTGCTGCGGCGATTCCCGATCTGCCCGCGCTGTGCGCGTTGCTCAATGTCACGCCAGACGAATTGGATTGGTTCGCCGACCACGGCAATTGGCTGCGCCGCGCCACTGAACCGTTGTCCCACTACCGATACCGGCGACTGCCCAAGACCAACGGTGTCCGCCTGGTCGAGGCCCCGAAGGTCCGGCTGCGCGAAATCCAGCGCCGCATCCTGCGCCACGTACTGAGCGGGATCCCAGCGCACCCGGCCTGCCACGGATTCGAAAAAGGCCGCAGTGCAATGACCTTCGCCGCGCCGCACGCCGGGGCGGAGCTGGTTCTGCGGGTGGACCTGCGCGATTTCTTCACCAGCATCGGCGTCGCACGAGTCCGTGCGGTGTTCGCGGCCTGCGGCTATTCACCCGCGGTGGCCCAGGTTCTGGCCGATCTGTGCACCACCGCCACACCGGTCACCGAACTCAGCGCCCTCGACTACCGGCAGCGAAACCTGCTGCGCGCCAGGCACCTACCGCAAGGCGCGCCGACCTCACCCCGCCTCGCCAACCTCATCGCGCACGGCCTGGACCGCCGCTTGACCGGCTATGCGACCCAGCACGGTCTCGCCTACACCCGCTACGCCGACGACCTCGCGATCTCCGGAAAGAGCGACCTGAACCCGCATCGAACCCTCTGGCTGGCCACGAAAGTCGCCAAATCCGAGGGCTTCTCGATCCATCCCGGCAAAACCCGCCTTCGCGGCCCCCACCAACGCCAAGTACTCGCAGGCCTGGTCGTCAACAACCGCCCCGCCGTCCCTCGCGACCGCTACGACGCCCTCCGCGCCCTGCTCCACAACTGCCTGCGCACCGGCCCCGCCGCCCAGAACCGCGACGGCCACAACGACTTCCGCGCCCACGTCTACGGCCTGATCGCCTGGATCGGCGAAACCAGCCCCGCGCGCCGCGACCGCCTCCTGACCATGGCCGACCAGATCGACTGGTCGAAATAGCCACATATCACGGGTGGGAAGCCCGCTTTTTCGACCACGACGTCCAGAGCAGCTCCGCGAAGACGAACACCCAGACGGCCACTGCGATCACCAAGAGCGCCACACCGAGGTTGTGCAGTGGGTGGATCTTCAGGGCTGCGGCGGTGGACAGGGTCGCCACCGCGGTCATGCCGAGCGGGAACACGGTGGCCCAGCGCCGGATGTTGTAGCCAGGTCGCTTGTTGAACACCTCGGCGGCCAGCAGGATTACGTAGCCGAGCAGACAGAGTCCGAGCAGGGCCAGCGTGACCACGCGCAATACGGCGTGCCCGACACCCGTCCAGTGTTGCCACGCGGCAAGTTTCGACGCCGCGAGCGCGGATATAGCCAACGCCCCCGCAGCCACCCACTGGTCACCGGCTCCGCGCCAGACCTGCGTGACATCGAAATGCGCGAACGCCGCCACATAGAGCGGAATGCCCACGCAGAAGAACAGCAGCGCACCCCACATCAACCACGCGCCCCGGCCTTCCTGTGCCAGCGTCGCGGCCAGCACCGCAAGCCCCTGCGTCGAAACACAAACCAGAAAGGCCGCCCCGGGCATCCGCTTCCCCCAATGTCGGATCACAAATGCCAGCAGAACCGGCCACGCCGCCACCGCGACCACAAGCAACACCACCGCGACCCACTGCCACCCCGCCAAACAAAGCCGAGTCCCCAACACTGTCGTTGCGGCAACCCCGGTCAGCGCTGGCGCGGTCGCCGCTTCGCTCTCCCAGCGCAAGTGATCACCCAGCAACCGAGCGCCGAAGTCCACCGCCAGCACGACCCATGCCACGGCGGCGAGCACAAGAGTGACTCGCGAGGCCACTGCATAGTGCGTGAGATGCAGTCCCACCGAGACAATCCCGGTTGCCATAACAAACGCCCCCGCCGCGGGCGGCAGCTCCCGCCACCACTGCTGGTGTGTCATCACGCCATCTCATCCCGCCCGTGACGCCCGGTCAAGCAACACGTCGGCAACTATGGGAGCTGGGTAAGTATGAGAAAGGCCCTGACCGCGGGGAGCGGTCAGGGCCTTTTCGGTGCCCTCGGCAGGAATCGAACCTGCGGCCTTCTGCTCCGGAGGCAGACGCTCTATCCCCTGAGCTACGAGGGCGGGATAGATCTCGATCGGGCCGCGGGGGCGGTCCGATCGGGCGAGGGAAAGCGTATCGCATACCCGGCCCACCGCCAAAAAGTAGGGCGGGCCGGGGAGTTCGGGATCAGTTGAGGGGCAGGGGAGTGCCGCCGCGGGTGGTGAGCATGCGGGTGATGAGCTGGGCTTCGTTCTGCTGGGTCGCGCCCATGGTTTCGGCCAGGGTGCGCACGGCGGTGGTTTCCGCGTGCGTGGCCGCGTACTGGATCATCGACAGGCCACCCTGGTGGTGGCGCAGCATCAGGCGCAGGAACATGGTGTCCAGGTCGGGGGCGGGGGCCTGGCGCAGCGCGGCCAGTTCTTCCGCGGTGGCCATGCCGGGCATGGTCGCGACCGGTCCGGTGTGCGGTGCGGCGGTGGCGCCGCCGCCGTGGTGGCCGGCGGCCGGTTCGGTCATCCAGGCCATGTAGCCGTCGACGCTCTGGGCCGCCTTGCCCCACAGCTGCAACCAGCCCTGCATACGGCCGACCTGAGCCTGCTGGGTGGTCATGATGTCGTAGGCGAGGCGGCGCACGTCGGTGTCGGTGGAGCGCAGCAGCGCCACGCCCGCCATCTCCACGGCCTGCGCGTGATGCGCGGACATGTCCTGGGTGAAGCCGATGTCGACCGAGCCTGGATCGGGCTCGGAGGCGCCGTCCAGGGGGATGCGCGCCATGGCGCCGACGGCGAAACCGAGCAGGATCGCCCCGATGACGCCCAGGATCAGCAGCGCGGTCCGCTGACCACGCACTTGTGACCGGAAGCCGGACTCGGTTTCGCTGTCGGCGGTCATCTACGGCGTCGCCGGTGGTGCGACGGGTTCGGTGGGCGCCGCGGGCGCGGTCGGCACGCCGGTCAGACCCGGAATGTTCGGGATACCGGGAATGGTCGGCTGGCCGCCGCCGAGCTCGCTCTGATCGGTCGGGATGCCGGTGCCGTCCACGGGCACCGCGTCCGGGCCCGGCGGCGCCGGATCGAACGGCGCGGGATTGTCCCGGTCGAAGTACGGGTTGGAGCAGTCCGCGCCGACCTCGGGGTAGGCGTAGGGGTTCTGCCGCAGCGCGGTGATGAACTGCCCGACCCGCTTGTCGTTCGGATCGTCCAGCTTCAGCTGATGACCCCAGGACTGCAGCGAAACCGCCGATTCCAGGCCGGGGTAGGGCGACATCATCGTGTACTGCTTGCCCTCGACCTTGCGCTTCAGGGCGTCCAGCCCGGCCCCGCTCACCTTGTCGGGGTTGTAGGTGATCCACACCGCGCCGTGCTCGAGCGAATGCACCGCGTTCTCGGTGCGAATCGGCTTGCTGTACACCACGCCGGTGCACGCCGCCCAGGACGAGTCGTGCGGTCCGCCGTAGGCCGGCGTGGTGTCGTAGGCGACGCGCTGGGTCGGGCCGATGTGCTTACCGGCGCCCTGTGCGTAGTCCTTCTTGACCACGCCCGCGATCTGCTCGGACGGGTCCTTCCGCTCCGCGCTCGGCGTGTATTTGTCGAGCTCGGCCTGCTCGCGGTACTTCGGGACCAGGCTGTAAGCCAGGGTGCCGATCAATGCGATGATTACCGCGGCGGCACCGATGGCCAGCCATGGGATCTGACGCTTCTGTCGAAGTTGGCCTTTGCCGCCCCCCTTGCGGAGGGAAGGTGAGGCCTTCCCGGCGGCTCGGACGGCCTTGGCCGATTTCGAGGCGCTTTTACTACTCGGCATCGCTCGTTGTGCTCTCTCGACGTGATGATTCCGCTAGTGCTGCGCGGTGCCCGCCCGAAGGTGTTCACCTGCCCAGACCATAGGATAGTTACTCGTGACTCCAGCTGACCTTGCATCTCTCCTCCGCGCAACAGCCGCGAAGGTGCTTGTCGAACGCGGACTGGACCCTGTGGTCCTGGCCGACGAGGTCAATGTGGAGCGCCCCCGTAATCCGGAACACGGTGACTATGCCACGAATTTGGCGATGCAGGTTGCCAAGAAAGTCGGAACCAACCCGCGCGAGCTCGCGACCTGGGTTGCCAGTGCCCTTGCCGAAGCCGACGGTGTGGACACCGCGGAGGTCGCCGGCCCGGGCTTCCTGAACATCCGGCTGGCCGCGGCCGCGCAGGGCGCGATCGTCGCGAAGATCCTGGAGGCGGGCGCGGGCTACGGCGCCGCCGAGTCGCTGGCCGGCACCAAGATCAACCTGGAGTTCGTCTCGGCGAACCCGACCGGCCCGATCCACCTCGGCGGCACCCGCTGGGCCGCCGTCGGTGACGCGCTGGGCCGCATTCTGGCCGCGCAGGGCGCCGCGGTGACCCGGGAGTACTACTTCAACGACGCCGGCGCGCAGATCGACCGCTTCGCCAATTCGCTGGTCGCCGCCGCCACCGGCGCGCCCACCCCGGCCGACGGCTACGCGGGCGCCTACATCACCGAGATCGCGGACGCGATCATCGCGCGGCACCCGGACGCCGCGAGCCTGCCCGAGCAGGAACGGCACGAACTGTTCCGCCGCGAGGGCGTCGAGATGATGTTCGCCCACATCAAGAAGACGCTGCACGACTTCGGCTGCGACTTCGACGTCTACTTCAACGAGAGCTCGCTGTTCGCCTCCGGCGCGGTCGACCAGGCCGTCGCGGAGTTGAAAGCTTCGGGCAATCTGTACGAGAAGGACGGCGCCTGGTGGATCGCCAGCACCGAATACGGCGACGACAAGGACCGCGTCGTCCTGAAGAGCGACGGCACCTCGGCCTACATCGCCGGTGACATCGCCTACTTCCAGAACAAGCGGGCGCGCGGCTTCGACCTGTGCATCTACATGCTCGGCGCGGACCATCACGGCTACATCGGCCGGTTGAAGGCCGCTGCGGCGGCGTTCGGCGACAACCCGGACACCGTCGAGGTGCTGATCGGCCAGATGGTGAATCTGGTGCGCGACGGCGCCGCGGTGAAGATGAGCAAGCGCGCGGGCACGGTGATCACGCTGGACGACCTGGTGGAGGCCATCGGCGTCGACGCGTCCCGGTACTCGCTGGTCCGGTCCTCGGTGAACTCCAGCATCGATATCGATCTGGACCTGTGGACCAAGCAGGAGAGCGTCAACCCGGTCTACTACGTGCAGTACGCGCACGCCCGCACGTGCAGCATCACGCGGAACTCGGCGGAGTTCGAATTCGCCTCGGTGCCGGTGGATCTCGGCCTGCTCACCGCCGAGCGCGAGACCAAGCTGATCGGCGTGCTCGGCCAGTTCCCGCGCGTGGTGGCCACCGCCGCGGAGATGCGTGAGCCGCATCGCGTCGTGCGCTACCTGGAAGAACTGGCCGGCGCCTACCACCCGTTCCAATCCGACGACGACATGCGCGTGCTGCCCAAGGGCGACGAACCCGTCACCCCGCGGCACGCGGCCCGGCTGGAGCTGGTCAAGGCAACTCGTCAGGTCCTGGCCAACGGCCTCGCCCTGCTCGGTGTGAGCGCACCGGAGCGGATGTGAACGAGCACCTATCGAGTCGCGTGCGCGCGCTCGTGAACCCCCGAAAGGAATCGAAGTGAGCGGCGCACATCCCGCTGGTCCCCGGCATGCCGAAATCCCGCACGCCCCGAATCTTCCGGAGCGCCCCGGTGATCCGAAGCAGATGATCGATCTGCCCGCGAATGTGTGGCCCCGTAACGCTTCTCGCGGTGCTGACGGCGCGGTCAGCCTCGCCGGTGTGCCGGTGGCCGAGCTCGCCGAGCAGTTCGGCACCCCGCTGTTCGTGGTGGACGAGGACGACTTCCGGTCCCGCTGCCGCGATATGGTGCGCGCGTTCGGGCCGAACGCCCGGGTGCACTACGCCTCCAAGGCTTTCCTGTGCGGTGAGATCGCGCGCTGGATCCGCGACGAGGGCCTGTCCCTGGACGTGTGCTCCGGCGGTGAACTCGCCATCGCGCTGCACGCGGGTTTCCCGGCGGAGCGAATCGCGTTGCACGGCAACAATAAATCCGTTCCTGAACTCGAGGCCGCGGTAGCGGCGGGCGTGGGCCACGTGGTGGTCGACTCGCTGTACGAGATCGAGCGCCTGGAAGCCGTCGCCGGCGCCGCCGGTGTGGTCCAGGATGTCCTGGTCCGCGTCACCGTCGGCGTGGAGGCGCATACACACGAATACATTTCGACCGCGCACGAGGATCAGAAGTTCGGCTTCTCGATCGCCGGCGGCGACGCCATGGAGGCGCTGGCCCGGGTCTTCGACGCCGATAACCTGCGCCTGGTCGGCCTGCACTCGCACATCGGCTCGCAGATCTTCGAGATCGACGGCTTCGAGATCGCCGCCCGCCGCATGCTCGGCCTGCTGCGCGAGGCCATCGAGAAGTTCGGCGTGGAGCGCACGGCGCAGATCGCGACCCTGGATCTCGGTGGCGGCCTTGGTATTTCGTACTTGCCCAACGACGATCCGCCGCCGCTGGACGAGTTCGCGGCCAAACTGCGCGGCCTGGTCGAGATCGAGGCGGCGCACGCGGGCCTGCCCACTCCGGAGATCGCGGTGGAGCCGGGGCGCGCCATCGCCGGTCCGGGCACCGTGACCCTCTACGAGGTCGGCACCATCAAGGACGTCTCGCTGGACGGCGGCAACCGCCGCCGCTACGTCAGCGTCGACGGCGGCATGAGCGACAACATCCGGCCCGCGCTGTACCAGGCCGATTACGACTGCCGCCTGGTCTCGCGCTCCTCGGACGCGCCCGCCGTGGTCGCGCGTGTCGTCGGAAAGCATTGTGAGAGTGGCGATATCGTCATCCGCGACACCTGGATGCCCGCCGACGTCGGTCCGGGCGACCTGATCGCCGTCGCGGCCACGGGCGCGTATTGCTATTCGATGTCGAGCCGATACAACCAGTTGACCCGGCCCGCGGTGGTTGCCGTGCGCGCGGGTCAGCCGCGTTTGATTCTGCGCCGGGAAACGGTGGCGGATTTGCTCAGCCTGGAGGTGGAACAGTGACCGAACAGAGAAACGGGACCTGGGGCAACGATCGTCCGATCGGTGTCGCGGTGCTCGGTATGGGCAATGTCGGCACCGAGGTCGTGCGTATTCTCCGGGATCACGCCGACGACCTGCAGTCGCGCGTCGGCGCTCCGGTCGTGCTGCGCGGTGTCGCGGTGCGCAACCTCGAGCGTGATCGCGGGCTGCCGGCCGACCTGCTGACCACCGACGCCGAGGCGCTCGTCGCGCGCGCGGACGTCGACCTGGTCGTCGAGGTCATGGGCGGTATCGACCCCGCCCGCAGCCTGATCCTGGCTTCGCTGAACGCGGGCAAGTCCGTGATCTCGGCGAACAAGGCGTTGCTGGCCGACTACACCGGCGAACTCGCCGCCGCCGCCGAGCGCAACCGCGCCGACCTCTACTTCGAGGCCGCCGTCGCCGGCGCGATCCCGGTGGTGCGCCCGCTCATCCAGTCGTTGTCCGGCGACCGGGTGAACAAGGTGGTCGGCATCGTCAACGGCACCACCAACTTCATCCTCTCCGCGATGGACGAGACCGGCGCCGACTACGAGATCACCCTCAAGGAGGCGACCCGCCTGGGGTACGCCGAGGCCGATCCGACCGCAGACGTCGAGGGCTACGACGCCGCGTCCAAGGCCGCGATCCTGGCCTCGCTGGCCTTCCACACCCGGGTGACGGCCGCCGATGTGTACCGCGAGGGCATTTCCAAGATCACCTCCGAGGATCTGGAGACCGCTTCCGCGTTGGATTGCACGGTCAAACTGCTGGCTATCTGTGAACGCGTGCCCGGTAACCCCCCTGCGGCCGAGGGCGGCAAGGATCGCATCTCGGTCCGCGTCTACCCGGCGCTGATCCCGCGCAAGCACCCGCTGGCCGCGGTCAACGGCGCGTTCAACGCCGTGGTCGTGGAGGCCGAGAACGCCGGCCGCCTGATGTTCTACGGGCAGGGCGCCGGTGGCGCTCCGACCGCCTCCGCGGTGCTCGGTGATCTGGTGATGGCCGCCCGTAACAAGTTCTACGGTGGCCGCGCTCCGGGCGAATCGGTTTATGCTGAGCTACCGATCGCGCCGATCGGTGACACACCGGCTCGCTACCACGTGAACCTGCAGGTCGAAGACATCCCGGGCGTCCTGGCCAAGGTCGCGGGCGAATTCGCCAACCACGGGGTTAGCATCTCCACCGTCCGCCAGGCCGGGCACGGCGAGGGTGCGCGCCTGGTCGTGGTCACCCACCACGCCCTGGAATCGGCGCTCGCGGACACCGTCGCCGCGCTGGCGGAGATGGATTCCGTCACATCCGTGACCAGCGTTTTGAGATTGGAAGGCACCGAGGAATGATCCCCGTCGCACCGCAGTCGAAAGTGCACTCGCGCTGGCCCGGCCTGATCGCGGCCTACCGTGATCGTCTGGCGGGCGCTGCCGATTGGGAGCCCGTCACCTTGTTCGAGGGCGGCACCCCGCTGGTCCCCGCCCCGCACCTGTCGGAGCTGACCGGCTGCGAGGTGTACCTCAAGGTCGAAGGCGCGAACCCGACCGGTTCCTTCAAGGACCGCGGCATGACCATGGCCATGACCGACGCCAAATACCGCGGTCAGAAGGCCGTGCTGTGCGCGTCCACCGGCAACACCTCGGCCTCGGCCGCCGCCTACGCCACCCGCGCGGGCATGAGCTGCGCGGTGCTGATCCCGCAGGGCAAAATCGCGATGGGCAAGCTGGCCCAGGCCGTCATGCTCGGCGCCAAGATCATCCAGGTGGACGGCAACTTCGACGACTGTCTCGAGCTGGCCCGCAAGGTCACCGCCGACTTCCCCGAGGTCGGCCTGGTGAACTCGGTCAATCCGGCCCGCATCGAAGGCCAGAAGACCGCGTCCTTCGAGATCTGCGACGTGCTCGGCCGGGCCCCCGACGTGCACGCGCTGCCGGTCGGCAATGCCGGCAACATCACCGCGTACTGGCGCGGGTACCGCGAGTACTACGCCGACGGCATCACCACCGGCCTGCCGCGCATGCTGGGTGTGCAGGCCGCGGGCGCCGCGCCGCTGGTCAACGGCGCTCCGGTGAAGGACCCGGAGACCATCGCCACCGCCATCCGGATCGGCTCCCCGGCGTCCTGGAACGGCGCGATGGAAGCCAAGGAGCAGTCCGGCGGCGTCTTCCGCGCGGCCACCGACGAGGAAATCCTGGAGGCGTACCGCCTGGTCGCGGCCACCGAGGGCGTTTTCGTCGAGCCCGCCTCGGCCGCTTCGGTCGCCGGCGTCCTCGCCGCGCGCAAGGAGGGGTGGCTGGATTCCGGCCTCACCGTCGTCTGCACCGTCACCGGCAACGGCCTCAAGGACCCCGACACCGCCCTGCTCGGCATGCCGCAGGTGCAGGCCATCGCGGTGGACCCGGTCGCGATCGCCCGCGAACTCGAGCTGGCCTGAGTTGAACCCGCGCGAAACCCAATTGGTCCCGGAGGCCGGGCTGAAATCGGCTCGGGCCCGGACCTTGCCCGCCGGAATCGCCGTCACCGCACGGGTTCCGGCCTCCACCGCCAATCTCGGCCCCGGATTCGACTCGCTCGGAATGGCTTTGGGCCTCTACGACGTGATCGAGGTGCGCACCACCGACTCCGGCCTTAAGATCCGGGTCGAGGGTGAGGGCGCCGATGAGGTGCCCTGGGGCCCATCGCATCTCGTCGTGCGTGCGATCGAGCGTGGCCTGGAGGCCGCCGGCGTCTGGGCCGACGGCCTCGATGTGGTGTGCCGCAACGTGATTCCGCACTCTCGCGGGCTGGGTTCCTCGGCCTCCGCGGTGGTCGGCGGCCTGGCCGCGGGCAGCGCGCTGGCCGCGAAACTCGATCCCGAGCTGGCGCTCGACCTGGATCAGCAGGTGCAGCTGGCCTCGGAATTCGAAGGCCACCCCGACAACGCGGCGGCCAGCGTGCTCGGCGGCGTCGTGGTGTCCTGGACCGAATCGGCCGTCGAGGCCGACAGCCCGCACGGCCGGTGCTATCACGCGGTGCGCCTGGACGCGCATTCGACGCTGCGCCCGGTGGTGCTCATTCCCGAGGAGCGCTCGTCCACGGCGCATACCAGGGGTTTGCTGCCCGAGACCGTGCCGCACGGCGACGCGGCGTTCAATGTCAGCCGTGCCGCGCTCGCGGTCGTGGCCCTTACCGAGCGCCCTGACCTGCTGATGTCCGCCACCATGGACCGTCTGCACCAGTCTCAGCGCGCCCCCGCGCTGCCGTTGACCACGGCGTGGATCGCGCGGCTGCGGGAAGCCGGAATTCCGGCCACCGTTTCCGGCGCGGGCCCGACTGTGCTGGCCTTGTGTACCAGCGAATTCCCCGCCGAATTGGCCGAACTCGCGGCCGCGGACGGCCTCCGGGTGGTCGAGCCTGGACTCGCCGAAGGAGTCCAGGTCAGCTAACGGCGAGTCTGTCTTGCCGAGCTTCACACTATCCAGCTATCCTGGGCAAGTCCGTACATCGTGCGCATCAGACGCCGGTGCTTCATCAGGGCAATCGCTCCAGCAGGTCCAGGCTCGAGCCTCCAGGCCATGGGGGTGCTGCGTAGCTGCGCAACTGGAATGATCTTTCCCACCTTCTTGGAGTTGGGCCCTGCATAACCGGTGGCGCAACCGCCGGGTCCGGTGGAGCAGGTGATATACGGCATCCGAGTCCGGCACAGTGCCCGGACTGCGGGACGAACCCTCGAATCAGCACACGGCAATCGAGGGAAGGAAAGGATTTCCGTGACAGATACGGACCTGCTCGCGACACCAGGGGTGGAATCCAACCCCGATAACTCGGGTCGCGAAAGTGAATCCGGACAGATTTCGAAGATGAGCGAACACACCGACGTCGCACGATCGGGGCTGACTGGAATGTTGTTGCCGCAGTTGCGCCAGCTTGCGGGGGAGCTCGGAATCCGAGGAACCTCCGGAATGCGCAAAGGCGATTTGATCGCCGCCATCAAGGAAAATCAGGCCGGAAAGCCGGCGCCCGCGAAAGCCGAGAAGGCCGAGAAGTCCGCGCGTGGCGAAGCGAAGGCCGAGCAGGCGACCCTCGACGTGACGCCCGCGGCTCCGGCCGAGGCGCCCAAGGCCGCCGCTCCCGCGGTGGCCGCCGAGCCCGAGGCTCCGGCGAAGGCCGCGAAAACCGAAGCTGCTCCGGCGGATGCCGCGCCGGGCGAAGCCTCCGAGGACGCCGGTCGGGAATCCGGCCAGCGGGGCCGTGGTCGGCAGCGGCGCGGCCGTGACCAGGCGCGATCCGGCGGCGAGAACGCCGAGGCGCGTGGTGACGAGCCGAAGCAGGATGCCGAGCAGGGCGAGCGTCGCCGGGAGCGCAACCAGCAGGGTGAGCGCAATCAGTCCGGGGATCGCAACCAGGGCGAGCGCAACCAGAACGGAAATGGCAACGGCGGCAATCGCGGTGGCGAGAACCGTGGCGGCGACAACCGCGGCGGCCAGGATCGTGACCGCGCCAACCGGGGCGATGACGACGAGGAAGGCGGCCGCGGCCGCCGGGGCCGTCGCTTCCGCGAGCGGCGTCGTGGGCGCGACCGCGAGGGCGGCGCCGCCGGCAGCGAGGCCCGCGAGCTCGAAATCCGCGAGGACGACGTGCTGCAGCCGGTCGCCGGCATTCTCGACGTGCTGGACAACTACGCGTTCGTCCGCACCTCGGGCTACCTGGCCGGGCCGAACGACGTCTACGTGTCGATGAATCTGGTCCGCAAGAACGGCCTGCGTCGCGGTGACGCGATCACCGGCGCGGTGCGTGCCCCGCGCGACGGCGAGCAGAGCAACCAGCGCCAGAAGTTCGATCCGCTGGTGCGCCTGGACACGGTCAACGGCGGCGAGGTCGACGCGGCCAAGCGCCGTCCGGAGTTCAGCAAGCTCACCCCGCTGTACCCGAATCAGCGCCTGCGCCTGGAGACTCAGCCCAACAAGCTGACCACCCGGGTGATCGACCTGATCATGCCGATCGGCAAGGGCCAGCGCGCCCTGATCGTGTCGCCGCCCAAGGCCGGTAAGACGACGATCATGCAGGACATCGCGAACGCGATCGCGATCAACAACCCCGAGGTCTACCTCATGGTTGTGCTGGTCGACGAACGTCCCGAAGAGGTCACCGACATGCAGCGTTCGGTGAAGGGCGAGGTCATCGCCTCCACCTTCGACCGGCCGCCGTCAGACCACACCTCGGTCGCCGAGCTCGCCATCGAGCGCGCGAAGCGCCTGGTGGAGATGGGCAAAGACGTTGTGGTGCTGCTCGACTCGATCACCCGATTGGGCCGCGCGTACAACAACTCCTCGCCGGCTTCGGGCCGCATCCTCTCCGGTGGTGTCGACTCCACCGCGCTGTACCCGCCCAAGCGGTTCCTCGGCGCGGCGCGCAATATCGAGAACGGCGGCTCGCTGACGATCATCGCCACCGCGATGGTGGAGACCGGTTCGACCGGTGACACGGTGATCTTCGAGGAGTTCAAGGGCACCGGCAACGCCGAGCTCAAGCTGGACCGCAAGATCGCGGAACGGCGCGTGTTCCCCGCGGTGGACGTCAACCCGTCCGGTACCCGCAAGGACGAGCTACTGCTGAGCCCGGACGAGGCGGCCGTGCTGCACAAGCTGCGCCGCGTACTGTCCGGCCTGGATTCGCATCAGGCGATCGATCTGCTGATCGACCGTTTGAAGAAGTCGAAGAACAACCTGGAGTTCCTGATGTCGGTCAGCAAGACAGCGCCTGGTGGCGCGATCGACGAGTAGTACGAACTCGACTGTCGCCGAGAGGGTCTCGCTTACGCGAGGCCCTTTCGGCGTATTCGGGCGGAAGAAGAAGAGCCCGATCAGCATGGCGCCGGCGATCATGAAGGTCAGCAGGATGGCGGCCGGATCCGCGGTGTCGCTCGAGGCGGCGGGTTCGGCCTGGTAGTAGGCGACGGTCTCCGCCGTCGGATAGGCGGTGGCGGCCTCCGGTGCCGCGAACCAGCCCACCGCGACAGCGAGAGTCAACAATCCGAAGACCGCCAAAGCGATGCGGCTGCTCATATCGTTCTCCCCTCTGTCATCGGCACGCCGGTGTGCACTTGTCTGCCAGGCCCCAAACTCTATGAACAGTTGTGTTCGCATTCCTGAGTAGCGAACTACCCGTCTTAGGCTCCCGTAAGAGCGCTCCAATTGCGTGCCCGCAGTTCCTGGGGCGACAGCGGCAGGGGCGGGAATAGACGGGGGATGAGGGGCGTTTTGGCAGCGTAGTGGCGGTTCTGGCATACTGAATCGCTGTGCGTCTGCCCATCGGCAGGCAATCCCGCCTAGTCGGCTCCGGTTCACGCTCCTTCGCGGGCGACCCGGCGGCCATTTTCGAAAGGACACCCATGAAGGCAGGAATCCACCCGACCTACGTCGACACCACCGTCGTCTGTGGTTGTGGCAACACCTTCCAGACTCGCTCCACCAAGGAGTCCGGACACATCTCCGTCGAGGTCTGCTCGCAGTGCCACCCGTTCTACACCGGCAAGCAGAAGATCCTCGACACCGGCGGTCGCGTGGCTCGCTTCGAGGCTCGTTACGGCAAGCGTGCGGGCAAGAAGGCCGAAGACGCCTCCTAGCTTCCTCACCGACGCCCGGTTCTGCGCTGCAGACCGGGCGTCGGCGCATTTCCGGAGCCGCACTGAAATGACGTAGAAAAGGAAGCATCATGACGCAGCCGTCCGCGATCGACGACATTCTGGCCGAGTACCACGGCCTGGAGACGCAGTTGGCCGATCCGTCGCTGCACAACGACGCCGGCGCCGCGCGCCGGGTCGGTAAGCGATTCGCCGAGCTGGCCCCGGTGATGAGCACCTACAACAAGCTGAAGTCCGCGCACGACGATCTCGCCGCCGCCCAGGAACTGGCCGCCGACGATCCGGCGTTCGCCGCGGAGATTCCGGACCTGTCGCGTCAGGTCGAGGAGCTGGAAGCGGCGCTGGCCGACCTGCTCGCCCCCCGTGACCCGCACGACGGCGACGACGTCGTGCTCGAGGTCAAGTCCGGCGAGGGCGGCGAGGAATCCGCGCTGTTCGCCGCCGACCTGGCCCGCATGTACATCCGCTACGCCGAACGGCACGGCTGGAAGGTGGAGGTGCTCGGCGCCACCTACACCGAACTGGGCGGTTACAAGGAAGCGACGCTGTCGATCAAGAGTCGCGACGCGGCGCGTGACGGTGTCTGGTCCCGCCTGAAGTTCGAAGGCGGCGTGCACCGCGTGCAGCGCGTGCCGGTCACCGAATCGCAGGGCCGTATCCACACCTCCGCCGCCGGCGTGCTCATCTACCCCGAGCCCGACGAGGTCGAGGAGGTGCAGATCGACGAAACCGATCTGCGCATCGACGTGTATCGCTCCTCCGGCAAGGGCGGTCAGGGCGTCAACACCACCGACTCCGCGGTCCGCATCACCCACCTGCCCTCCGGCATCGTGGTGACCTGCCAGAACGAACGCTCCCAGTTGCAGAACAAGGCGCGCGCCATGCAGGTGCTGGCCGCTCGTCTGCAGTTGCTCGCCGAGGAGCAGGCCGAGCAGGAAGCGGCCGCGGGCCGGGCCAGCCAGATCCGCACGGTGGACCGCTCCGAGCGCATCCGCACCTACAACTTCCCGGAGAACCGCATCGCCGATCACCGCGTCGGATTCAAGGCGCACAACCTGGACGCCGTGCTCGACGGTGACCTGGATGCCCTGCTCGACGCACTCGGCAAGGCAGACCGCGAAGCCCGCATGACCGCGGAATAGCCTGGTGCGCATGAGCGAACGCAGTGAGCGGGTCAGGTGTCGGCGCGCACTGCGCAGGCCCGAGCCGAGCGTCGGCGAGGTGCAGGCATGAGCACGGTAGAAGGCGCACCGGCCGAGGTGCGCCGGGTGGCTCTGCGTCCCGCGATCAACGAGGCCGCCGAGGTGTTGCAGGCCGCGGGCATCCACAGTCCGCGCGCCGACGCCGAACAGCTGGCGGCGCACCTGCTCGGGGTGGAGCGCACTCGCCTGGCGCTGGTTCCGCTGGTCGAGCCCGATCTGCTCGCCGACTACCGGGCCTTGGTCGACCATCGCGCCCATCACGTTCCGCTACAGCACCTGACCGGTGTGGCTGCGATGGGCGCGATCGATCTCGCCGTCGGCCCAGGCGTTTTCGTGCCCCGCCCGGAGACCGAGGTCCTGTTCGCCTGGGCCCTGGCGCAGCTGGAGGCGCTGCCGCACGACCATCAGCCGATCGTCGTGGACCTGTGCACCGGTTCCGGAGCGTTGGCGCTGGCCATCGCCCACGCCCGCCCCGACGCCGACGTACACGCGGTCGAGATCGATCCCGATGCCCTGAAGTGGGCGCGCCGCAACGCCGACGACCGCATTGCCGCCGGCGACACCCCGATCACCCTGTACGCCGACGACGCCACCGCCCCAAACCTGCTCACCGAACTGACCGGCCGCGTCGACCTGGTCGTCTCCAACCCGCCCTACATCCCCACTGGCGCACAGCTGGATCCCGAAGTAGCAGACCATGATCCGCACCGCGCCTTGTTCGCGGGCACGGACGGCCTCGACGTCATCCGCCCCATGATCCCCGTCCTCACACGCCTCCTACGCCCAGGTGGCGCCGTCGCGATCGAACACGACGACACCAACGGCAACCAGCTCGCAGAACTCCTCACCACCTCCGGCCACTTCACCACCATCACCGAACACCTCGACCTGGCCGAAAAACCCCGCTTCGTAACCGCAACCACCACCCCGCAATAGCCCCCACAACACCAACCGCCGCAGAAACCAGCCAAAACCCACTGTGACAGGATGACCCCCGTGAGTACCGTCTACGACTGCGCGGATCCCGACTCGCGCGCCGCCGGACTGTCCGCAGCGACGAGCGCCCTGAAGTCCGGCCGCCTGGTAGTCCTGCCGACCGACACGCTGTACGGTCTGGCCGCCGACGCCTTCGACTCGACCGCGGTGAATTCGCTCCTAGCGGCCAAACGGCGCGGCCGGGACATGCCGGTGCCAGTCCTGGTCGGTTCCTGGCACACCATCGACGGCCTGGTGTTCTCGGTGCGCCCGCAGGCCCGCGAGCTGATCCGGGCGTTCTGGCCCGGCGGCCTGAGTCTTGTTGTGCAGCAAGCGCCTTCGCTGGCCTGGGATCTCGGTGACACACGCGGCACCGTGATGCTGCGGATGCCGCTGCACCCGGTCGCGCTGGAGTTGCTGCGCGAGGTGGGCCCGCTCGCGGTGTCCAGCGCCAACGTCTCCGGGCAGCCGCCGGCCAAGACCGCCGCCGAGGCGCGCGATCAGCTCGGTTCGCTGGTCGGGGTGTACCTCGACGGCGGCCCGGCCGACCACGCCATCGCTTCCACCATCGTCGACCTCACCTCCGATCAGCCCCGGATCCTGCGCGCGGGCGCGGTGCCGGTGGCCGAGATCGCCGAGGTGCTCGGGATGAAGCCCGAAGATCTCACCAGTCCCGCTGCCCGGTGATCGGATGAGTGCTGTTGTGCCGCTGCGCGAGCTCCTGCTCGTGCTGCTCATCTCGGCCACCGTGACTTTCCTGGCCACCGGCGGAATCCGGACCATCGCCATCGCCTTCGGCGCGGTAGCTGTACCCCGCGAGCGGGACGTGCACGTCAAGCCGATCCCGCGGATGGGCGGCGTCGGCATGTACATCGGGCTGGTGGCGGCGGTGCTTTTCGCGCACCAATTGCCCGCGCTGCGCCGGGGATTCGATTACGCGCCGGATATTCCGGCGATCCTGGTGGCCGCCACCATCATCGTGCTGGTCGGCATTGTCGACGACCGCTGGGGCCTGGACGCGCTCACCAAGTTCGCAGGTCAGGTCACCGCAGCCGGCGTGATGGCGGTGATGGGGCTGAGTTGGTACAGCATTTACAATCCGTTCAGCAATTCGACGATTTCGCTTGATGCACTGCAGGGTGGCCTGGTTACCGTCGCGGTGACGGTCACGCTCGTGAATGCGATGAACTTCGTCGACGGCCTGGACGGTCTCGCCGCGGGGCTCGGTTTGATTTGTGCCGCCGCGGTATTCGTGTTTGCTGTCGGTTTGATGAATGAACAGGGCGGCTCGGTCGACACGTATCCGCCCGCGTTGCTGGCCGCCGCATTGGCCGGTGCGTGCCTGGGATTTCTGCCGCACAATTTCTCACCCGCCCGGATTTTCATGGGCGATTCCGGGTCCATGTTGATCGGTCTGGTGCTCGCCGCGGCGTCCACGAGTGCGTCCGGCCGGATTCCGCTGCAGGGTTTCGGTCCGCGCGACATCGTCGGTCTGCTCTCGCCGCTACTGCTGGTCGGCGCGGTGATGTTCATTCCGGTGCTGGACTTGGTGCTGGCGATCGTCCGCCGGGTTCGGGCCGGCGTAAGTTTTTCGACTCCGGACAAAATGCACTTGCATCATCGCTTGCTGCAGATCGGGCATTCCCAGCGCCGGGTCGTCCTGCTCATCTATTTATGGGTCGGCGTGCTGGCCTTCGGTGCGGTCGGCAGTTCGCTGATGGACCGCACGGTGGTGGTGTTGCTGATGGCCGCCGGCCTGCTTTTCGCCCTGGTCGTCACCGCCGTGCCGGGCCTGCGGCGCGGGGAGGCGGCCGGGAAGCATCAGGCGCCCGGGTAAAGTTTTCAGCGTGACTTTTACTCCGAAGCCGATCCCCGGCCCCGACGCTCCGCTGAAGTCGGCGCTGCGTTACGGCCTCATCGGGTTGGCCGTCCTGGTCGTGCTCGCCGTCGCGATCGCGACGGCGGCGGCCAGTACGCCGGGCCTCTGGGGCGCCCTGATCGGCGCCGCGATCGGCGGCGGATTCATCCTCACGACCGCGGCCGTCGTGCTGTTCGGCGCCAAGCTGCCGCCGAGCACCGCGGGCCTGATCATCCTGGTCAGCTGGGTCGGCAAGCTGCTCGTGGTGCTGGTGGTGGTGGCAGTGCTGCAGCAGTTCGACTTCTACAACCGCATGGCTTTGTTCCTCACCGTGGTGGGCGCGCTGTTGATCGTGCTGGGCGCCGAGACGTACGGCGTTCTGCGCCAAAAGGTTCCGTACGTGACCACCACGGCGGGCGACTCCGATACCAGCGAGTAGGAAAAACGCTCACCCCCCTACACAGCGTCGTAGATAACTTGGTAAAGTGTTGGTAAGCAAGCACCCAAGGCAGGGGGGGGTCACCAAGATCCCGCCAAGTGCCGCTATGCTTACTGCCGTACCGGACCCGGAGGGTTTCGGTTCTGCATGTCGACGATGTCGCCGACACACGTACAGACGCCACGGCGGGTTTGCCGCACAGCTGCTGACGAACTTCGAGCCGACCTAGTCGACCCAAATTGATCGTCAATGTCCGATCGAACCGCGGGATATGACCGTACCCGCGGCCCGAACACGGGAGAGAACGCTGAGCGTCACCTTTTTGGCGGCGGGCGAGTTCCACGCGCCCTCGCTAGATGACTTCTTCCCTGAAGCTGTGCTGTTCGAGGGAACGTTCTTCGAACTCGACCGTTTGATGCTCGTACGCATCTTCATGACGGTTCTGCTACTCGGCTTCATGCTGCTGGCATTCCGCAGCCCGAGGATCGTCCCGCGCGGACTGCAGAACGTCGCCGAATATGGCCTGGTCTTCGTCAAGGAGCAGATTTGCGACGAGGTTCTCGGTAAAGAATCCGGACGCAAGTTCTTCCCGCTCATCGCGACGATCTTCTTCACGGTCCTCTTTCTGAACTTCTCCGGCGTCATTCCGGGTTTGAACATCTCGTCGAACGCCCGAATCGGCATGCCGCTGGTACTGGCCGTGCTCGCCTACCTCACCTTCAACTACGTGGGCATCAAGAAGTACGGCTTCCTCAAGTACATGCGCAGCAGCATCGTGGTTCCGAATGTTCCGCCCGCGCTGCATGTGCTGCTGATCCCGATCGAGTTCATCTCGACCTTCGTGCTCCGGCCGTTCACCCTGACCGTCCGACTCATGGCGAACATGCTGGCGGGCCACATCATGCTGGTCCTGTTCTTCAGCGCGACGCAGTTCTTCCTCTTCGACGCCGCGGCGTGGATGAAGATCTTCTCGCCGTTCTCGCTGTTGGCCGGCCTCGGATTCACGCTGTTCGAACTGCTGGTGGTCTTCCTGCAGGCATACGTCTTCGCCCTGCTGACCGCCGTCTACATCGGCCTCGCGCAGCACGCAGATTCTCACTGACCGACTAACTAAACGACTGGATACCTGCTCCCCGCCGACCGGCGGTGTGTGCAACAGAAAGGGAAAGAAACTCATGAGCCTCGCGTACCTGGCCCAGGAAGCCGCCACCACCGGCGAGAAGGTCAAGGGCTACGGCGCCATCGGCTACGGCCTGGCTGCCATCGGCCCCGGCATCGGCGTCGGCATCGTGGTCGGTAAGGCCATCGAAGGCATGACCCGCCAGCCCGAGCTGATGGGCACGGTCCGGACCAACATGTTCCTCGGTATCGCGTTCACCGAGGCGCTGGCCCTGATCGGTCTCGTCGCCGGCTTCATCTTCTGATTGCCATGACCGGCTTGACTGTGCTCGCGGCAACTGAGGGCGAGGATCCGAATCCCCTCATTCCCGCGACGTATGACATCTTTTGGTCGGCCGTCTGCCTGCTCGTCATCGGTGTCGTCTTCTACAAGTACGTCGTCCCTCGCCTGATGAAGGTGCTGGACGAGCGTGCCGAGAAGATCGAGGGCGGCATCGCCCGCGCCGAGGCCGCGCAGGAAGAGGCCCAGCAGACGCTCGAGCAGTACAAGCAGCAGCTGGCCGACGCTCGCCTGGAAGCGGCTCGCATCCGTGAGGAGGCCCGCACCCAGGGCCAGGAAATCCTCGCGCAGATGAAGACCGAGGCCCAGGCCGAGAGCGATCGCATCGTGGCCGCCGGCCACAGCCAGCTGGAAGCCCAGCGCCAGCAGATCCAGAACGAACTTCGCTCCGAAGTCGGCCGTACGGCCGTCGATCTGGCCGAGAAGGTTATCGGTCAGTCGGTTTCGGACGAGGCCAAGCAGGCGGCATCGATCGAGCGGTTCCTGACCGAGCTCGACGAGTCGAATGCCGGCATCGGGGTCGGAAGGTAACGACGCGAAAGTGAGAAGCATGTACGCAGCGAGCCGTGAGGCAAGCGCCCGGTCCCGAGAGGCGCTGCGCGCCGCTCTGACCGGAAGCGACAGCGTTGCCGCCACGACGGGCTCTGAACTGTTCGCCGTTGTCGCCGTGCTGGACGAACAGCGTTCGCTGCGTGTTGCGCTCGCGGACGTGTCGGTGCCTGGTTCGGCGCGCGCCGAACTGAGCGAGCGGGTCTTCGGCGGCAAGGTCAGTCCTGCCACACAGGCAGTGCTGACCACCGCCGTGGCCCAGGACTGGTCCCGCACCGCCGACCTGGTCGACACCCTGGTGTTGCTCGGGCAGGAAGCGCTGCTGGAGTCGGCGGCCGACAGCGGCAAGCTCGACGCGGTGGAGGACGAGCTGTTCCGGCTCGGTCGCATCATCGCCGACAGCCCCGACCTGGAACAGGCACTGTCGGATCGCTCGAAGCCGGCTCAGGCCAAGCGCGAACTGATTGCCCGGCTGCTGAACGGCAAGGCCTCCGATATCACGGTCGCCCTCGCCGAACAGGCCGTCGCCCGGCAGAAGACCAGCATCGGCGACGCGTTCGACGCGCTGTCCGATTTGGCGGCCGCCCGGCGCGAGCAGATTGTCGCGCACGTGCAGGCCGCGATCGAGCTGACCCAGGAGCAGCGGGACCGGCTGGCCGGCTCCCTGCAGCGCATCTACGGCAAGCAGGTCGCGGTGCACGTCGAGGTCGATCCGAATCTGCTGAGCGGACTGGTCGTCCGCGTCGGCGACGACGTGATCGACGGCAGCGCCATCGGCCGACTGGAGCGGCTGCGCCGCGAGCTGGCCTGAGCCCGGCGCCCCACCCCCCGACATTCGAGACCCAAGCGAGAGCAGGAAGAACATGGCGGAGCTGACGATCTCCTCCGACGAGATCCGTAGCGCGATCGAGAGCTACACCCAGAGCTACACCCCCGAGACCTCCATCGAAGAAATCGGTGTGGTCACCGACGCGAGTGACGGCATCGCGCACGTCTCCGGCCTGCCTTCGGCAATGGCCAACGAGCTGCTCGAATTCCCGGGCGGCGTGCTCGGTGTCGCCCTGAACCTCGAGGACCGCGAGATCGGTGCGGTCATCCTCGGCGAGTTCGCCGAGATCGAAGAGGGCCAGGAAGTCAAGCGGACCGGTGACGTGCTCTCGGTCCCCGTCGGCGACAAGTTCCTCGGTCGCGTGGTCAACCCGCTCGGCCAGCCCATCGACGGCCTCGGCGAGATCGAAGCCGACGAGCGTCGCGTGCTCGAGCTGCAGGCCGCCACCGTGCTGGAGCGCCAGCCGGTCGAGGAGCCGATGGCCACCGGCATCACCGCCATCGACGCCCTGACCGCCATCGGCCGCGGCCAGCGTCAGCTCGTCATCGGCGACCGCAAGACCGGCAAGACCGCGGTCTGCATCGACGCCATCCTGAACCAGAAGGCGAACTGGGAGTCCGGCGACCCGACGAAGCAGATGCGCTGCATCTACGTCGCGATCGGTCAGAAGGGTTCCACCATCGCGGGCGTCAAGGCCGCGCTGGAAGAGCACGGCGCGATGGAGTACACCACCATCGTCGCGGCTCCGGCCTCCGACTCCGCCGGCTTCAAGTGGCTGGCTCCGTACACCGGCTCGGCCATCGGCCAGCACTGGATGTACCAGGGCAAGCACGTCCTGATCGTGTTCGACGACCTGACCAAGCAGGCCGAGGCCTACCGCGCGATCTCGCTGCTGCTGCGCCGCCCGCCGGGCCGCGAGGCGTACCCGGGTGACGTCTTCTACCTGCACTCCCGTCTGCTGGAGCGTTGCGCGAAGCTGTCCGACGCCATGGGCGCGGGTTCGATGACCGGCCTGCCGATCATCGAGACCAAGGCCGGCGACGTCTCGGCGTTCATCCCGACCAACGTCATCTCCATCACCGACGGCCAGGTCTTCCTCGAGTCCGACCTGTTCAACAAGGGTGTCCGCCCGGCGATCAACGTCGGTACCTCGGTCTCCCGTGTCGGTGGCGCTGCCCAGACCAAGGCCATGAAGAAGGTCGCCGGTTCGCTGCGTCTGGAGCTGGCCCAGTTCCGTGAGCTGGAGGCGTTCTCCGCCTTCGCCTCCGACCTGGATGCCGCCTCCAAGGCTCAGCTCGAGCGCGGCGCCCGCTGGGTCGAGCTGCTCAAGCAGAACCAGTACTCGCCGGTTTCGGTCGAGGACCAGGTCATCTCGATCTTCCTGGTGGACAAGGGCTACTACGACTCGGTTCCGGTCGGCGACATCCGTCGCTTCAACCGCGAGCTGCTCGAGGACCTGCACCGCAACGCCCAGGACGCGTTCGACGCGCTGCAGGGTGGCTCCAAGCCGCTCGACGGCGACAACGCCGAGGCCATCACGACGGCGACCGACAAGTTCAAGGCGGGCTTCCTCGCCTCGGACGGCAGCCGCGTGGTGAACGAAGCGGAGGCCGGCGAGCTCGACCACGAAGAGGTCGAGTCGCTGTCGGTCACCCGCAAGCACGTCGAGAAGTAAGTCGGACGAGCTAATGCGCTATTCGGAACTGGCGAATGAAGGGAGGGTGACCAATGGCAAGCTTGCGTGAATTGCGCTCCCGCATTCGCAGTGTGAATTCGACCAAGAAGATCACCAAGGCCCAAGAGCTGATCGCGACCTCGCGAATCACCAAGGCTCAGGCCCGGGTCGCGGCCGCCAAGCCGTACGCCGAGGAGATCACCAAGGCACTGGCCGAGCTGGCGAGCGCGTCGAAGAACCTGGCGCACCCGCTGCTGACCGAGCGGGAAAACCCGCGCCGGGCAGCGGTTCTGGTGATCAGCAGTGACCGCGGCATGTGCGGCGGTTACAACTCCAACGTGTTCCGGCGCGCCGAAGAGCTGATGACCACCTTGCGCAACGAGGGCAAGGAGCCGGTGCTGTATGTGATGGGCAACAAGGGCCTCACGTATTACACCTTCCGCAGCCGTCCGCCGTTGGCCGCGTGGACCGGGTTCTCGCAGCAGCCGGGGTACAGCGATGCCTCGGCCGCCTGCAACCACCTGGTGGAGGCCTTCATGGCCGGCGCCGAAGGCGAAGTTGCCGCACCCAACGGTGAGGGCACTATCGCCGGTGTCGACGAACTGCATGTCGTCTACACCCGGTTCGTGTCCATGCTGACGCAGACCCCGGAGGTGCGCCGCCTGGCGCCGATCCAGGTGAGCTTCGTGGACGAGAACTTCGACATGGGCGAGGACAGCTTCTCGGATTCCGAGACCGCTGATGTCAAGGCCCAGTACGAATTCGAGCCCGATGCCGATGTGCTGCTGGCGGCGCTGCTGCCGAAGTACGTCAACACGCGTATCTACTCATCGTTGCTCGAGGCAGCGGCATCCGAGTCCGCGGCTCGGCGCACCGCAATGAAGGCCGCCACCGACAACGCCAACGAGCTGGCCAGTGTGCTGCAGCGCGAGGCGAACTCGGTGCGTCAGGCCCAGATCACGCAGGAAATCAGCGAAATCGTCGGCGGCGTGAACGCGCTTGCCGCGAGCGGCGACCGCGACTAAGCGCAGGAAGAGAAACTAACCAATGACCGCAGCTGTCTCTCAAGACAACACGGCTCGGACCGGCGGCACCGCAGGCCGCGTCGTCCGCGTCATCGGCCCCGTCGTGGACGTCGAGTTCCCGCGTGGTTCGATCCCCGAGCTGTTCAACGCTCTGCACGCCGACATCGCTCTGAAGTCGGTGGCCAAGACCCTGACCCTCGAGGTTGCCCAGCACCTCGGCGACGGCATCGTGCGCACCATCTCGATGCAGCCGACCGACGGCCTGGTCCGTGGCGCGAGCGTCTCCGACACCGGCAAGCCGATCTCGGTACCCGTCGGCGACGTCGTCAAGGGCCACGTCTTCAACGCCCTCGGTGACTGCCTCGACAGCCCGGGCCTGGGCCGCGACGGCGAGCAGTGGGGCATCCACCGCAAGCCCCCGAGCTTCGATCAGCTCGAAGGCAAGACCGAGCTGCTCGAGACCGGCATCAAGGTCATCGACCTGCTGACCCCGTACGTCAAGGGCGGCAAGATCGGTCTGTTCGGTGGCGCCGGTGTCGGCAAGACCGTTCTGATCCAGGAGATGATCACCCGTATCGCGCGTGAGTTCTCCGGTACGTCGGTGTTCGCCGGCGTCGGTGAGCGCACCCGTGAGGGCACCGACCTGCACCTGGAAATGGAAGAGATGGGCGTCCTCCAGGACACCGCCCTCGTCTTCGGCCAGATGGACGAGCCGCCGGGCACGCGTATGCGCGTCGCCCTCTCGGCCCTGACCATGGCCGAGTACTTCCGCGACGTGCAGCACCAGGACGTGCTGCTGTTCATCGACAACATCTTCCGCTTCACCCAGGCCGGCTCCGAGGTCTCGACCCTGCTGGGTCGTATGCCCTCCGCCGTGGGTTACCAGCCGACGCTGGCGGACGAGATGGGTGAGCTCCAGGAGCGCATCACCTCGACCCGTGGTCGCTCGATCACCTCGCTGCAGGCGATCTACGTCCCCGCCGACGACTACACCGACCCGGCGCCGGCCACCACCTTCGCCCACCTGGACGCGACGACCGAGCTTTCCCGCCCGATCTCGCAGAAGGGCATCTACCCGGCCGTCGACCCGCTGACCTCGACCTCTCGTATCCTCGAGGCTTCGATCGTCGGCGACCGGCACTTCGCGGTGGCCAACGAGGTCAAGCGGATCCTGCAGAAGTACAAGGAACTGCAGGACATCATCGCGATCCTCGGTATGGACGAGCTCTCCGAAGAGGACAAGGTCCTCGTCGGCCGCGCCCGTCGTCTGGAGAAGTTCCTCGGCCAGAACTTCATCGTGGCCGAGAAGTTCACCGGTCAGCCGGGTTCGGTCGTGCCGCTGGAGCAGACCATCGACGACTTCGATCGGGTCTGCAAGGGCGAGTTCGACCACTTCCCGGAGCAGGCGTTCAACTCCTGCGGTGGTCTCGACGACGTCGAGGCGGCCGCGAAGAAGATCGCCGGAAAGTAGTCACCCATGGCTGAGATGTCAGTTGATCTCGTCGCTCTCGAACGCAGGCTCTGGTCCGGCCAGGCTTCGTTCGTCAGCGCCCAGACCACCGAGGGCCAGATCGGCATCATGCCGGGCCACGAGCCGCTGCTCGGCCAGTTGGTCGAGGGCGGCACCGTGACCATCGTCCCGGTCGAGGGTGAGCGGATCGTCGCGGCGGTGCACGGAGGGTTCTTCTCCGTCACGGCCAATACGGTCCGGGTGCTGGCCGAGACCGCCGAGTTCGCCGGCGAGGTCGATGTCGACGCGGCCCGCAAGGTGCTCGCCGACACCGAGGCCTCCGAGGAGGACCGGACTGTGGCTCAGGCTCAGGTGCGCGCGGTCGAAGCGCTCGCCGAGCACTGACCAGTGCGGCGGTAATTTCATAGAGCTTGTCGGCGGCGAAGGTTATCTTCGCCGCCGACAATGCTTTTCGGGCCCGCAGTAGAATCCGAGGACATGGGCTACCCACTGGTCGCCCGTTAGTAGACTCGTGTTTGAATATCGCAACGGATGGGTAACGGCGACCGCACCAAGGTGGCCGGGCGAAAGGACGGACCGCATTGCAGACCGGGATGGTTGTTCTGATCACCCTGGTATTGCTGCTGGTCGCGCTCGCGCTGATTTCCACCTATCGCTTGATCATGTTGCGCCGCGGCGGCACCTCCGCGCTGCTACGCGTCCTGCCTGCTAGCGGCGGTCAGGGCTGGCGGCACGGATTGATCCGGTACGACGAGGATCGCCTCGTCTTCTACAAACTCACCAGCCTGAAACTGGGCCCCGATTCCGTGATCCGCCGGCAAGGCATCGAGATCGGGGAACGGCGCGGCCCGGTCGGCGACGAGTACGACATCATGACCGACGAGATCATCGTCACCGGCGTCTCCGATACCCACGGCGGCTTCGAGATCGCCCTGGATCGCGGCGCCCGCGCGGCCTTCCTGTCCTGGGTCGAGTCCCGCCCGTCGGACCGCACCCGTCGTCTCGGCGGGCTCTGATCCTCCAGCAACTACGCTGGATCTCGTGAACGTGCACCTGACGCGGATCTACACGCGTACCGGCGATGACGGAACCACCGGTCTGAGCGACTTCTCCCGGGTCTCCAAGAACGATCCCCGGCTGGCGGCCTACGCCGATTGCGACGAGGCGAACGCCGCGCTGGGCGTGGCTGTCGCCCTGGGGAACCCCGAGCCCGAGATCCTGGCGGTCCTGCGCCAGGTGCAGAACGACCTGTTCGACGCGGGCGCGGATCTGTCTACGCCGGTCGTGGCCGAGCCCAAGTATCCGCCGCTCCGGATCACCCAGGACTACATCGACCGTCTCGAGGGCTGGTGTGATGAGTTCAATGCCGAACTGGCGCCGCTGAATTCGTTCATTCTGCCGGGCGGCACCCCGTTGGCCGCGCTGCTGCACACCGCGCGCACGGTCGCCCGGCGGGCCGAGCGGTCGGCCTGGGCGGCGGTGGACGCCCATCCCGACGACACCAGCGCCCTGCCCGCGCGCTACCTGAACCGGCTGTCGGATCTGCTGTTCATCCTCAGCCGGGTCACCAATCCGGGTGGCGACGTGCTGTGGCAGCCCGGCGGCGCGAAAAAGTAGCCGACGACGACAAAGGCCCGTTCATCCGGTGTGGATGAACGGGCCTTTCTCGTCGTCAGTGGGTGACGCCGGCGCTCACGATGTCGTCCGACAGCGGCGCGATCGCGCCGATGATCTGATCCACCAGCTCCTTCGGCACGCCCGCGCCGGTCAGCGCGTCGATCAGGTGCCCGGCGACCAGGTTGAAGTGGTCCTGTCCGATGCCGCGGCCCTGGTGCACGTCGCGCATCGGCGCGCCGCTGTAGGTTTGCGGCCCGCCGAGCGCGGCGCAGAAGAACTCCGTCTGCAAGCCCTTGAGCCGGGACAGGTTCACGCCGGTGAAGAACCCGGCGAGCTGCTCGTCGGCCAGTACCCGGACATAGAAATCGTCGACGACAGCGGCGACGGCCTCGGCCCCGCCGATCTGGTCATAAATGGAATCCGCCATCGCAGGCTTCTCCTTCTCAATTCGTCGTGGCCGCTTCGAATCTCGGCCGCGAATCGAAAAGCACTGTAGCGCAAGGGATTTCGATCCGCAGGTTGGAATCGGCGGGGCTAGTGGCTGAAGTCGTCGGAGGAGGTGAGCTGTGCCGGGTTCCAGTACGACACCGGCGCGGGCTTGTCCGCGGGCTCGGCCGGGGTCGAGATCTCGGCCTGCACCGGGCGCGCGGCCTTCTGCTGCTGCGCGGCTTTCGGTTCCCCGAGCTTGTCGATCTCGCTGAACAGCGCCTCGACGATGGTGTGCATCTGCTTCTGCGCGATCTGGGCGTAGGTGCGGATGTATTCGATCTCCGCGGGCGCCGGCTCCGGCGCGCCCTTGGGCACCGCGGTCAGCGACGCGATCCCGTCGGCCGCCTGCGCCGCGGACTCCTGCGCCTGCCGCAGAATGTCGGCGTACTGCTGCCGCGCCGCCGCGACCAGTTCGCGCGCGTAGACCTCGGCCTCGGCCACCGTCGACTCCGCCGACAACTGGGCCTGGCTCAGCATGTTCACCGCGCGGATGTTCACCCCGAGCAGGTCGTGCTGGGCCTCCTCACGTAGCTGATGGTTCTCCCGGCGCACCGCCGCGAGATCGGACCGCAACTGCTCGACGGTGAAGGTGTCCGCGGGTGTGGAGGACTTGTACATCGCGAGCTGGCGTTCCAGATCGGAGACCCGGGACGCCAGATAGTCGTTGTCCGACAGTAGCGACTTCTCACCACTGAACTCGAGCTGCTGGCTGAGCCGCTTGTTGGTGGCATTGAGCCGCGAGACCTCGCGCGCCACCCGCTCCAGGAATTCCTCGACATCGTTCTCGTCGTATCCGCGCCGGCCCAGCGCCGATCTCTTGAACTTCGCCTTCTCGATATCGCGTGGCTTCAGCGCCATGTGGTCACCTCGGGTCCCAGGGCATCGGCCGCTGCGGGTTCCGGCTCCGCGACCGTGTCGAACTGTTCGAATCTGATGGCCGAGCGCGGCATGCCCGCCCCGGCCAGCTCGGCGGTGGTGTGCTCGATCATCGGAGTGGATCCGCACACCAGCGCGGTGTAGCCCTGCCAGTGGTGGGCCTGGGCGGCGACGGCCCCGACCACGCCCTTGGCGCCGGGGTAGGTCGGATCCTCGGAGACGACCGGGGTGTAGCGGAACCACGGCCGGGTATCGGCCATCTCGCTTAGGAAGTGGTGTTCGTAGAGGTTCCATTGCGTCCGAACGCCGTGGAACAAATGCACATTCGTGGTCCGGCCGGTTTCCCGCCAGTCCGCGTCGAGCTGTTCGATGACCGCGCTCATCGGCGCCAAGCCGGTGCCGCCGGCGACCATCAGCAGGTCGCCGCGCAGGTCGTCGGTCAGGGTGAGCGCCGTGCCGATGGGCGCGCCGAGGCGCACCGAGTCGCCGGGGCGGATTTCGCGGGCCAGCGGGGCGCTGACGTGCCCGCCGGCCACGATCTGCACGTTCAGATCGATGGTGCCGTCGGCCCGCGGTGCGTTCGCCGGCGTGTAGTACCGCCACAATTTGGGCCGCTGCGGAATCTCGAGGGCCATCGACTGGCCGGCCACATACGGGTACGGCTCGGTCGGGCGAATCCGCAGCACCGCGACATCGATGCTGCGGCGATCGGTGCCGATGACCTCGGCTTCCCACCAGGCGGGGGCGGTCGCTTCGTCGTCCTCGGCGGCGACGACCATCAGTTTGGCGACGACGCCGTAGGCCTCGGCCCAATCCGCGGCCAGGCTGTCGGTCCAGGCCGCGCCCAGGAAGTACTGCAGCGTCGCGAGCAGCGAGGCGCCCGCGGCCGGGTAATGATCAGCAACGACCTCGAACTTGCGGTGATCGCGGCCGAGCTGCTGCACGAAGCTCGGATCGGCGCCGATCTTGTCCACATTGCTGACGATGCGGCCGAGTGCGGCGAAGAATTTGCCGCGCTGCGCGGCCATCGAAACCGGGAACATGGCCCGCACATCGGGGTGTGCCATGAACAGGTGTGAGTAGAAGTACAGGACCGCTTCGTCGCCGACTTTCTCGACGTCGCGCCAACTCGCCTGGAGTGCGGGGATATCCATAGCGGCTCAGCAGGCGGTGGATAGGAGAGCGCCGGGTCGGACTGCTCGACCCGGTGTGCCGGTGATCAACGGAAAAGTCCTCGATCCTATGGTGTCGGTAGGGGTTTCGACCTCGGCCGACACCAGGGTGGGCGCGCTGCGCCGCGGGTTGGTCTGTCGACATCGAGCGAACTGACTCGCCGGTAGCGTAGTCCAATTGAACGCGTGTCGCAGAACGAGAGGCCCGGATTTACAGTCCCTTCGGCTACGGAACGGGCGAGCGCATTTCACGCAAACCGCTCAGCAGTGCACCGGGATCGCGTACACACGCGTGCGCTGTGTCGGGGGTGGATAAGCTACCCGTGTGAGCGAGCGAAGCGAGGGAACCATGTTGCAGCGCGCATCGCGCACGCTGGAGCCGAGCGCTAGCGAGGTGCGGGCGTGAGCGAGCGGTTTATGGTCAGTGGGGGTAATCGGCTCGTCGGCGAGGTCACGGTGGGTGGCGCCAAGAACAGCGTCCTGAAACTGATGGCCGCGGCGCTCCTCGCGGAGGGCACGTCGACGATCACCAATTGCCCCGACATCCTCGACGTGCCGCTGATGGCCGACGTGCTGCGTGGTCTCGGATGCGAGGTCACCATCACAGACGACGCTCCCGGCGATCGTTCGGTGGTCACCATCACCACTCCGGCCGAGCCGAAGTATCACGCCGACTTCCCGGCGGTGACACAGTTCCGGGCCTCGGTCTGTGTCCTGGGTCCGCTGATGGCGCGGTGCAAGCGCGCCGTGGTGGCGCTGCCCGGCGGTGACGCCATCGGTTCGCGCCCGCTCGACATGCATCAGACCGGTCTGCGTCTGCTCGGCGCGACCAGCGAGATCGAGCACGGTTGTGTGGTGGCGCAGGCCGACCAATTGCAGGGCGCGCGTATCCGTCTCGACTTCCCGTCGGTGGGCGCGACCGAGAACATCCTCATGGCGGCGGTGCTCGCCGAGGGGGAGACGGTCATCGACAACGCCGCGCGCGAACCCGACATCGTCGATCTGTGCAACATGCTGGTGCGGATGGGTGCTCGGGTCAGTGGCGCGGGCACGTCCGTGCTCACGATCCAGGGCGTGAAGAGCTTGAAGCCGACCGACCATCGCGTCATCGGTGATCGGATCGTCGCCGCTACCTGGGGTATCGCCGCGTCCATGACGATGGGCGATGTGAAGGTCACCGGCGTGAATCCGAAGCATCTTTCGCTGGTGCTGGACAAGCTGCGCTCGGCCGGCGCGCGAATCTCCTTCGATGTGGACGGTTTTCGCGTCGTGCAGCAGGAGCGGCCGCGCGCGGTCAACTTCTCCACTCTGCCGTTTCCGGGGTTCCCGACCGACCTGCAGCCGATGGCCATCGGCCTGGCGGCGATCGCCGACGGCACGTCGATGATCACCGAGAACATCTTCGAGGCGCGTTTCCGCTTCGTGGAGGAGATGATCCGCTTGGGCGCCGACGCGCGGACCGACGGGCATCACGCTGTGGTGCGCGGGATTCCGCGGTTGTCGAGTGCGCCGGTGTGGTCCTCCGATATCCGCGCCGGCGCCGGTCTGGTGCTCGCGGGTCTGTGCGCCGACGGGGTGACCGAGGTGCACGACGTCTTCCATATCGACCGCGGTTATCCGAACTTCGTGGAGAAGTTGCAGGCGCTCGGCGGACAGGTGGAACGCGTCGGAGTCGCGAATTAGCCTGTTGACCAGGCGATTTGACATTGATCATCGCGACACGTAACTTTTATCGAGTCAGAGCGACACGGACACCAACCCGGGGCTGAGCGGAGACGCTGAGCGAGGGACACGAGGTCGTACGAGGAGCGCCTGACGATCACACTAGCTCGACTAGGACCCCGGATTTGGATCTGGGCGACTGGCTGAGCTAAGCTGTTTAAGTTGCCTCATTGAAACCCCCGAGAGATCGAGTGGCGGATGTGTGTGCGTGTGTTCTTTGAGAACTCAATAGTGTGTCGATGAATGTCAGTGCCAATTATTTATTGGTGCCAGCCATTTCATACCCCCCGGTTGGGATGGTTGGACATTTTGAACAACAGCGAATTTTTTTGCTGGTGTTTGGCTTTGCTAGGTTTTCGGACTCTAGTTAGATATTTCTGATTACACCCTTTGGGGTGTGGTTGAGAGTCTTCAACGGAGAGTTTGATCCTGGCTCAGGACGAACGCTGGCGGCGTGCTTAACACATGCAAGTCGAGCGGTAAGGCCCTTCGGGGTAC